>CAZCAU010000005.1:0-52925 GCA_964496855.1 uncultured Desulfurococcales archaeon | reverse complement strand
CTCGTATCTTGGATCATTCTCTGCCTGATGCGCCCATTCCTTTATCAAGTATATGGGTGCTAGTATGTCTGCAACAGTAGCCGTTGTACCATCGTGGAACTTTATCCTTCCTAGTAGCTTATAGTTGAATATGACCTTGTTCTTAGCAACAAATACCCCCGCCTCACTAGCGTTAACGAACTTGTGCTTTACAGGGTCATAGGTTATGGCATCTGATGGTATGCCTAGCGGTCCTCTTACGACCTCGTATGTTGTCGTACCTGCTGGGCTCCAGCCAGTTTCACCATCTGTTACTCTGCTAGTTACGCCTCTCCATGTGACTGCTTCTACTACTGGTCTGCTATACATGTCCTCCCATCCAGCCACTGGGTTCCATGCCCATCCAGGCGAGTAGACGTATCGGTTACTCATCTTGACTTCTGGGCTCGTGTACTTTAAGTTCATGAATGAGAATGTGTGCCATGGGGATGCTATGGGGCTTGGTAGTACGCCTTCTAGATCACCACTAGCTATGTAGTAGTCGTATGTTGCTGCTATGAATACTCTAACGCTTTCCTGAACTGCTAGGTCTACACCCTTGTTTACTAGCTCCCAGTACTCCTCCTCAGTCTTGTACTCGCCCATGTCTAGTTTTTCTGCTATCTCGTCTATAGTTGCATTCTTGTAGTTCCAGAAGGCGCTATTAAGCCATCCAGGCATTGCGCCCCATATGCTGCTGTAGAACCATACAAAGTTGCCATAATCGTACTTCGTTATACCTACTATGCCCCAGCCCTCAGTGTATAGGTTCCATTCACAGCTAGCCGGGTCTCCTCTATATACTATCTGCTTTGCTCCAGCAAAGTCCTTGTATAGTCTCTCAACTTTGAGACCAAAGTTCTCCAGCTTGTCTGCTATCATGTCACCTATGTCTTTTCTCTCATCCTCTATCCTTATGACAAACTTTATTGTTACGGGCGAGCCGTCTATCTCCCATAGTCCTGTATCAGGGTTCTTTACAGCGCCAGCTTTCTTTAACGCCTTCTCTAGGAGCTGGTACCCGTACTCCTCACCCATAGTCTTTATGAGAGCATCCCACTTGAGAGCTGCTGCTAGCATATAAGGATAGTCCGGGTGTAGCGGCGGCCATGGTATTATTAATGGATAAGCTTCGCCCTTGTATACGTTACTCACTATCTCGTCTCTGGGAATAAGGAATTGCAGTGCTAGTCTTGCCTCTCTATACTGGAATAAGTTAAAGCTACCATCTTTACAAGTATCTGTGGGGTTTACTAGTATATTAGTCATGCCGCTTAGGGCTCTATAGACGTTGAATCCTTGCTGAGCCATTTGTTTGGCTAGGTCTCTATCACCTATTGTGAACAATCTTGCTTGTGTACCGCCTTGTTGCAATGATTGTAGTGCTGCCTGGTCGTCTTCTATCCTCTGTATTATGATTTTGTCCACATAGACTTTCTCAGGTGATGCAGCTGATACCATGGTTGATGCTATTGGTAATACGAAGAGTGTTATCAGGAGAGCTGCAGCCAATATTTTTGCTCTCATACTTATTTACCTCCCGAGTAAAGTTACCTTGTTCCTTAAATGATGTTTTACACACAGTATTTAAATCTGCCGCGGTCAACTCATAAAAATTTTAAACTATTCAACCAGCTATACGGTTAACACTAAGAAAAGAAAATAAGTTGTAAGTTATTATTTCTGGAGCTTAGGGGCAACTATAGGTTCTATTGCACGACCTATTAGTAGAAATGTTGCAGAGAATATTGCTAGTGCAAGGCCTGGGAATATGTATAGCCACCACCATCCTCTTACAACTGATTGTACATAGTATGCGTTCTCAAGCATCTTACCCCATGTTGGCGCTGTTGGGTCTCCGAGTCCTAGTAAGCTGAGAGACGCCTCTGTGACAATTATGCTTGGTATACTTAGTACTGCTACTGCTACCGTGTATGGGAGTATCTGTGGGAATATATACTTGAATAGTATTCTCGCTGTTCCAGCACCAGTAGCTTTAGCTGCTTCTATGTATGGTTGCTCGCTTATCTGTAAAGCCATGCTTCTGATAACTATTACTGGTGCTGCCCAGAATAGTATTATCATTAGGAATGATAATAGTGAGAGAGTCATCCGTGTCCTAAACACGAATGCTAATGCTATGAGGATCGGCAGGAATGGTAGCGAGTTAACCACGTCTACTATCCTCATCATCAGCTCTGATCTCGCCCCTTTCCAATAACCCGCTGCAACACCATAGAATGCCCCTATGAGTGTTGATGTGAATGTTACTAGAAATCCTATGTAGAATGCGTAGGGTATGCCTAGTAGTAATCCCAGACCTATTGGTCTTCCCCATTGATCTGTACCGAAGTATCCATAACAATTAGATCTTGTCTTGAATACAAAGTCTTCAAGTGTTATCCTGCCCTCTGTATCATTTATACTTGCTCCCCGGGCTGTCCTGTACTGTAGTATTATAGTGATATTGTATGTGCCCTTCAGTACATTCATCTCGCTTATGTTCAGGCTACCGCCTTCAAGGAATACTAGTTCTCCTATCTCACCAGCCTTAACAACGTCTTTTGACCCATAGATCACGGCTAGGCTCTCTACAATATACCTGTATAGTGGTGAAGACTCGCTTATCTTCGATAATCCTGAGGGCATGGTAATATTATATTCTTTATTAATAATCCCTATCAGTAGGTGAGGACCTTTCTTAATAGTGCCATTGTACAATACTACTGGTTCGCCATCTGGTCTCTCGATGTATGCTATTAGTTTTGGGTTCAACGTCTTGCCGCCGACGTATACCGATAAAATCATGTCAACATCTGTTGGAGGGGCATCAGCTGTGTAGTTAAAGGCATACCAGAAGACTTGCTGATAACCCTTTACATATATTATTTTGCCAATACCCCTTAGCGGTATCATAGCTTCTCTAATGCCAGCGGTATTGAGATCACTAATATTAGCTGCTACGACCTGTGCTTTTTCTTTTACTACCCAGCATGGTGGGACTGCTTCGGGGTACTTGTTTAGCCAGAGGTATCCTCTCATGTAATTAGTAGTGGTTTCCGGATAATACTCTATCATTACGTATACTCCAAGGATTATGAATACTGCTAGCAAGCCAAAACCTACTTTGCCAGCCCATGTCCTTAGCACTAAGCGCATCATTAGTTTGAATTCGCTGAGCTTTCGTTTTATATGGCTCTCCTTCTCCAAGCACTCTCAACCCGCTTATGCTCTTCTTATTCTCGGATCTAAGTACACGTAGAGCAGATCCAGTATAAACCTGACAACGAGGTATAGTAGTGTAGTGATATATGTTAATTCTATGAGTACAGCCATGTCATTGGCTCTTATTGCCTCCCAGTAGAGTCTCCCCATACCGTACCAGTTGAAGACCAACTCAGTGATTATAGCACCGCTTACAACACTAAGTACTATTGCGAATAAGGCTATGGTTATTATAGGTGGTGCAGCTGTTCTTAGAACATGTCGTCTTAAAACAATGGTCTCGGGCATACCCTTGGCTCTTGCTACCGAGACGAAATCCTCCATGAAGATGTCTAGTAATATGTTTCTTATCCTGAAAGCAGTATCCCCGATACTCATTATTGTTACCGTTATTACTGGTAATGCCATTCTGTTTAAGACGTCCTTTATATTCCTCCAATCAGTTATCGCGTCGGGTCCCGCGAATATATGGTACTTGTAAGCAAAGATCCAGATAAATACCATGGCGACCCACCACCAAGGCATGCTGACGCTCAGCACGCTCCAAGAAGTTATCAGGTTATCAACTATACTGCCTGGTCTACGCGCCGCGTAAAGTGCTAGTGGTATTGAGAATAACAGTGTGAATATAGATGATGTTGTAAACAATAGTATCGAGAATGGAATACGCTCGCCAATTATGTAGTGTACATTTCTACTTCCTTGATGCCAATATCCCGATGCTAGGACCGTGGCATTTAATGGTTTGAGAAGCAAGAGGTTCTTCATATATCTTAGAGCATGATAATACCATGGCTTATCTAGTCCTCGTGCAGTTATTGCTTCTTGCAGCCTCTTCTGAACTATCTTAAATTTTAGCTCAGAAGGGATTGTTGTATCCCTCATTACTTGCTGCCGAATAACGTCCTCGAGCCTTATCTTCTCTATCTCAGCCATGGGGCCAGCGAATATTGCTACCACTATAAATGTGACAATCACTAGCACTATCAGTAGGTTTACTAGTTTTACTAAGACCCATCTCATTGCATGAACAGCCTACTAGCCATCCTCTCTTCGTCGAGTCTAGATTTATCATCACATATAAATTTATATTTCGCTTAGCCATAAACATGCCTAAAGAGGAGACAAGATCATCTTCTACCATGCACGCAGTGTCTACAATGAAAAACATGGGGAGAAAACAGCAGAAGTACTTTGTATGGATAAGTAAAGAGACTCCTCTGGTAGGACACATAGCTTTTGGCGTTATTGATAGAGGTACAAGTGTAATACAAGTTAGACCAACAACATTGTGTCCCCTAAACTGTATATTTTGCAGTGTAGATGCTGGGCCCTGGTCTAGGCATAGACAGACAGAGTATATGATTAAGGATCCAGAATGGCTTGTAGAGTGGGTTAGGCTTATAGCTAGAGGTAAGGATGTACAAGTAGAGACGCTTATAGACGGCGTTGGAGACCCCTTCACGTATCCCTGGCTAGTAGAACTTGTTAGACAGCTAAAGAGTTTAAGAGAAGTCAAAGCAGTATCTGTTGAGACTCATGGAACATCTCTGAGTAGGAAGCTAGCGCATGAGCTTGACGATGCTGGGTTAGATAGAATTAACCTGAGTATTCATTCTTTAAACCCGCAACACGCACGGATACTTGCTGGTACTAGATGGTATGATGTTAGGAGGGTGGTTAGTACTATTGAGTATATTGTGGAGAATACAAGCATAGATGTACAGGTTACCCCAGTATGGATTCCAGGAGTTAATGATGAAGATATAAGGGAGATAATAAAATGGGCGTATAGCACTGGTCTCGGAAAGAAGTATCCTCCGGTAGCTATACAGAAGTACGTGTCACACAAGTACGGTCGGAAACCAGTAGGTGTTAGAGAGTGGTCGTGGAAGGTGTTCTATAAGAAGCTAAGATTATTAGAGCAAGAACTCGGCGTAAAACTCGTCCTAAGCCCTGATGATTATGATATTGTCAAGACGAGGAGTCTGCCTAAACCATACAGTGTGGGTGATAAGGTAAAAGTAAGGATAGTGCATCCTGGATGGCTACATGGAGAGTTGTTAGGTGTTGATACTCGGGGATTAAGGATAATAACTGTTCTTGGTCTTAGAGGTAATCTCGAGGATTTTATTGGAAGAACGATTAGAGTGAAGATAATTAGTGATAAAGACAATATTTATCTAGCGAGAGTCCTAGTCTAAGCTTTGGAATGATGATGTGGGCAGCCCTGGATTAGATGACATACCTAGTCTCACACTGACCGTCAAGACCCGAGAAGTACTGGTCTTGATTGTCATATTAACTAGTGAAACACTGTGGTGTTGAAGACACCATGCATTTTTATAAAACCCCTTTTATATCTTTAAGCGTAATGCTTAAGAAGAGGCTTTGAAAGGGATGGAGGTTCAGCCGAGCGTCAAGATAGAGAATATAGTTTCTACAGTAACGCTTGATCAAACACTGAACCTCTACACTATTGAGCGAAATGTCCCTCATGTAGAGTATAACCCAGACCAGTTCCCCGGCTTAGTATTTAGGCTCGAGAGTCCAAAAGTCACGGCTCTGATATTCAAGTCGGGTAAGATGGTTATAACAGGTGCTAAGAGCACAGAGGAGCTCATAAGAGCTGTGAAGAGGATCATAAAGACTCTAAGACAACATGGTATAATGATAACGAGTAGGCCTAAGATACAGATACAGAACATAGTGGCATCAGCCAACTTGTATGTCGAAGTTAATCTTGAGAAAGCCGCGTTCCTGCTTGAGAACAACATGTATGAGCCAGAGCAGTTCCCAGGCCTCATATACAGGATGACTGATCCACACGTAGTGTTATTGATCTTTAGTAGTGGTAAGATGGTTATAACAGGTGCTAAGAGAGAGGAGGAAGTAAGAGCCGCTGTATACAAGGTTTATAAGAAGCTTAGCGAGTTATCATGTATACGTAGACCCGAGGAAGCCAGGGAGGAACTGGGGATAACAGAGGAGATCTAAGACAAGACGTCAAGCAATAGTTTTAGCTCTGGGAACTCCATAACACCTATTTCTTTATCAATAATATATGGCTTGGCTTTTTCTAAAACCGCTTTTTCCCTCATTATTGGCGATAAATACTCTGTCCTAGCGAGAGAGACTCTTGTGCCTGTCTGGTATATACCGCTAGCTGGTAGCACTATGGCTGTCAACCCGTCTACTAAAGGTGTCTTCAGGAAACAAGAAAACTTGGCTATAAATCCTATCTCGTCTCTAAGACCTATACTTGGATGTTCATGACCCATGATGATGAGTTTAGCCTCCATGTTATCAGGTAGGCTCTTGTGTCCATGAATAAAGACGATATCGTCTACAACGTATGCTTCATCATGCATTAATACATCCATCTTAGAGGCAACTATTCCAACATAATTATCATGATTACCCCTAACTAAGTGTATCTCACCTATACCTCTAGATTTAAGATATCCGAATAATTCTCTGAGTTCTTTACCCTCCTGGTAGGTTAGTTTGCTAAAATTATGCTTTACATCACCTACTATCACAACTCTCTCAACACTTAGAGAAGATAACGCATCATCAAGCATCTCCAAGACATTCTTGAGCTGCACCTTAGGCAAGTAAACTCCTTTAGAAGCCATATCTTCTTCAAAACCAAGATGCGTATCAGCAAATATCAGTAGCTTCCTCTTCTTATAATACAGGAACGGCAAAGCAGATACTATGTACAGCCCCGGCCATATCTCTAAAAGACCCACATGTATAACCTCTAACCACACTTGCCTCAAAAATAATGTACAGTCAAAACCCTTAATTATCCTACGCCTCCCAGCTACACTCCTGGTACAAGAAGCCGAGATAATAGAATGGCGGGCCCGCCGGGATTTGAACCCGGGACCTACGGGTTAAGAGCCCGCCGCTCCACCAGGCTGAGCTACGGGCCCACACTGTATCCTACAGTCTTCTATTTTCTCAACTCATAGTCTTTTAAGTATTATGGGGGCCTCATAGCCAGGGGATCAGGCATCGCATTATTACCTGCGATGCAGGCTTCACCCAACGGTACTTCATCGGGCCCCCTATTAATTTTTGGTTTTCCAAAGGGGTTTTAGATGTTTTCTTGCTATAGGGCGTTACATATGTAACACTATTATTGGTTATCAGAAACACTCTGTACATAGGGTTTAAAGTATTAGATTTCTGGAATGGCATTCCCGGGATGCACGTAGTTGGTAGAGACGCTTATAGTCTATGATTTCCTTAGGCCAGAGGAGAAGATGCTGGTAGATGCTTACAAGAAGTATGGTATTAGTGTTAGTCTTGTTAATATTGATAGTGTGTGGCTACCGCCTCCTAATGGTTACGACTTAGCTGTTATTAGGCCTGTGAGCATGTTTAAAGCGTTGCACGCTTCTGCTGTTATAGGTGTAGATTCTCCCCTAGTTGTTAATCCCTGGATCACTATATTTGCATCAGGTGATAAGATCATAGCTTATAGTATTCTTAGAGAGAATAACCTACCTATACCATTAACATATTATGCTCTTAGTAGTAACTCTTTTCTTAAAGCTGTATCCAAGCTAGGTACACCTGTCGTGACTAAGCCTGCTTATGGTAGCTGGGGCAGACTTGTCAGTCTCGTAGAGAGTCTGGAAGTAGCAAGGATAATTGCAGAGCATAGCGAGGAGTCCAAGAGTCCTTTGATAAAACACCATGTTATTCAAGAGTACGTTGATACAGGTGGTAGTGATATTAGATGTATAACGTGTTTCGACGAGCTAGTTGGATGCATGATTAGAAAAGCCGCGCCTGGAGAATGGAGAAGTAACATAGCATTAGGCGGGAGAGCAGAGCCTCTAAAGCCTGATAAAGAATTGGAAGAACTAGTGTATAGAGTTATGGATGCTTTTAAAGGGTATTTCTTGGGAGTAGACTTTCTACTACATCCTGAAAGAGGCTACTTAGTAAATGAGGTTAACGGTGTACCAGAGTTTAAGGGTTTTGTCAAGGCCACGGGTATTAATGTAGCCGAAAAACTTGTTAAGAAGTCTTTAGAAGAAGTCAGGAGATAGCCAGGTGCTGGTTTATGAAAAGTAATGTGCGGGTTGCAATAGTAGGTGGGTCAGGATACACGGGTGGAGAATTGCTAAGGATACTGATTCAACACCCAGGTGTAGAGATAACAGTGGTTACGAGCAGAGAGTACGAGGGTAAACCAGTACATTACGCCCATCCTCACCTTAGGGGAATAATTAGTACGAAGTTTACACATGTGGATATAGATACCATAAGTAGTAATGCCGACTACGTATTCTTAGCGTTACCGCACAAGGTATCATTACACTATGTGCCAAAACTCTTAGAGCTAGGCCTTGGTGTTATCGATCTTAGCGCTGATTATAGGTTGAAAAATCCCGAAGTCTATGAGTACTGGTACGGCGTTAAGCATCCCTACCCAGACTTATTGAGCAAGGCTGTTTATGGGCTGCCAGAACTCCATCGCGAAGAGCTCAGGAATGCTAAGCTAATAGCTTCTCCAGGCTGTAATGCTACTGCTGCAATACTATCAATAGCGCCACTAGTGAAAGAAAAAATCATAGACACCAGTCTTCTTGTAATCGACGTCAAAGCAGGTAGTAGTGAGGCTGGCTCAAAACCCTATAGGGGCGGACATCATCCAGAAAGAGAAAATGCTATACACCCCTATGAGGCTAGTGGTCATAGGCATGTAGCTGAAGTAGAGCAAGAGTTATCGCTACTAGCTGGTAACAGCATTAGGGCAACGCTTGTACCACATGCTGTGAGCTCTATACGAGGAGTACTAGCAAGCACTTACTCCAAGGTAGTAGATGATGGGGTTGACGAGATGAAGATATGGAGATCATACGCTTCAATGTACTCTAAAGAGCCATTCATTAGGATTATAAGAGGACACCCACCATATCCTGACGTGAAATATGTTATTGGGAGTAATTTTGCTGACATAGGGTTCTCGCTAGAAAAACGTGTTGGTAGAGTAACTGGTTTTGCAGCTATAGATAATCTCATCAAAGGCGCAGCAGGACAAGCTGTACAAGCATTCAATATAGCGGTAGGATTCCCCGAAGACTATGGTTTAAAGACCCCGCCGTTAAAACCTGCGTAGGCTTGGGGGAGGAGTATTGGCTCAACCACTATATGTTATCAAAGCTGGTGGGAGAGTTATTGAGAAGAATATGACTAGCATAGTAGCCGATATAACTGATATAGCGAGAAACGAGAAGGCAAAAATAGTGTTTGTTCACGGCGGCGGGGATCTCGTGACCAAGTACTCTGAGAAACTAGGGGTAGAACCAAGATTTGTTACTTCACCAAGTGGTATAAGGAGCAGGTATACCTCGAGAGAAGAGCTAGAGGTCTACTTGATGGTCATGGCTGGTCTTCTAAACAAGAGTATAGTAGCGATGATTGAGAGCAAAGGTGTGCCAGCAATAGGGTTGACAGGAGCTGATGGAGGAGTAGTAATGGGTGAGAGGAAAAAGAGGATAATAGTGGTTGATGAGAGAGGGCGGAGGAGAGTTATCGAGGGCGGCTACACTGGGAAGATTACAAGAGTTGACGGTGACCTGTTGCTAAGACTGTTTGAGTTATTCGATGTAGTAGTTATATCACCAGTTATACTCGGCAATGAGGGAGAGCTTCTGAATGTTGATGGAGACCAGATAGCATCACGAATTGCTGCCACCCTAAATGCTGAGACGCTAGTTGTGCTTAGTGATGTTGATGGCGTGATCATCGATAACTCCTTGGTTACCAAGGTTACAATGGAAGAAGCAAGGGCGTTAGCAGAGAAAGTTGGTGTTGGCATGAATAGGAAGTTGTTAATGGCTGCTGACTGCGTGGATAAGGGTGTTGGCAGTGTTGTTATATGTAACGGGTTATATGATAAACCAGTTTACAAGTGCCTGGATGGCATAGGTACAGTTATATCAAAATAACCCTCTATGGTGATAACCGTGTTGCATAAAGAGAAAAAGCTTGATAAGAAGGACTACATGCTGCTGGAGATACTGAGTGAGAACTCTAGAACACCATATAGTAGGCTTGCTAAAGAGCTTGGTCTCAGCGAGGCAGCTATAAGGAAGCGTATACAGAGACTAATAGAGCTCGGCGTAATCAAGAAGTTTACACTCGAGTATTCGACTGGGGACGAAGTAGAAGCACTAATACTAGTAAAGGTTACACCGCCAAAACCTGTCCCAGAAGCTGCTAAGCAGATAAAGAAGGTTGAGGATGTTGTGAAAGTATACGAGGTTGCAGGCGTGTACGATATAGTAGTATATGTCAAATCAACCGGTATAGCCGGTGTTAACAGGGTTATCGACAAGATTCGATCTATAGACGGCGTGAACGAGACTAATACAATGATGATTCTCAGAACATGGGTGTAGGCTTTTTGCCAGTGTTTAGGAATCGAACTAGTAAGGCGTGTGAGAATACGTTTCCCGTATCTATCCAGCCAGATCTAGTCACATATATTTTCCCCTCACTGGGCAAATACTCTTTAACCACGTACATGGATAGACACTCAACTAGCTAGAGGGATGATATAGGTATGCCTAAGGCTAAATGCCCTGTATGTGGAGAAGATGTTGATTTACCAGATGATGTGATGCCGGGCGAAGTTGTAGAACATGACTGTGGCGCAATGCTGGAAGTAGTGGAAAGCGAAAACGGGTTTGCATTGAAACTACTAGAGGGAGTAGAGGAGGATTGGGGAGAGTAGTAGATTGGTTGAGATAGGGCTAGTGTATGATATAGCTAGGTGGGAGGAGAAGGACTTATACAAGAAGGCAGGTAGCCTAGGTGCTAGAATCCGGCTTTTAAAAGCTGATGAGCAGTACTTTCTTCTAGACAACAAGTGGAGCCCCGGGTTTGAGCCAGACATATTCTTACAGAGGTGTGTGAGCCTATATGTAGCTCATTCTTCTACACTAGCATTAGAGGCGCTTGGCTTTAGAGTCATAAACGATTCTCTCTCTATAGCTATTGCCGGGAACAAGTTGTGGACAACCACAAGGCTTATCAAGGCTGGAGTCAAGATCCCGAGTACAATAATAGGTTTCTCGCGATCCTCTGTCCTTAAAGCAACCGAGCTCCTTGGCTACCCTGTCGTAGTTAAACCTCTTCTTGGTAGCTGGGGCAGACTCGTAGCACGAGCTGATAACCCGGAGGACTTGGATACAATAATAGAGCATAGAGAGTATATGGGTAACTCTGTGTACCGCGTACATTATCTCCAAGAGTACATTAAGAAGCCTGGACGAGACATACGTGTATTTGTGATAGGTGAAGAAGTCCCTGTAGCAATATACAGAGTATCCAGTAACTGGAAGACCAATACTGCTTTAGGCGGGAAGGCAATACCTGCTAAGATAGATCCAGAGCTGGAAGAGCTGTCTATTAAGGCGGCTAAAGCTGTTGGGACAGAAATAGCAGGTATAGATGTCTTCGAGGATCCCGAGGAAGGCTATGTTGTAAACGAGGTAAACCATAACACTGAGTATAAGAATACTGTACGTGTCACAGGCGTTGATGTTTCTGCTAAGATAATAGAGTACGTGATTGGGAGAGCTAAGAGGTGAAAAAACCTTAGCACTAGTACCAGATATTATCAGATTATATCCAGCCCGCGGCCTAGAGATAATTAGAGGAAGCGCGCAGTACGTATGGGATTCTAGAGGAGCAAAATACTTAGATTTTCATACTGGCCACGGAGTAGCATTCCTAGGTCATAATAATCCCTTAGTAGTAGGGGAGATAAAGAAGCAGCTAGACGAGATAATAGTTCTATCACCAGCGTTTGATACTCCTGCACGTAGGAAAGCTCTAGAAGCTATAGGGAGTATTATTCCGCCGGGACTCGACGCAGTATATCTACTTAATAGCGGTGCAGAAGCTGTAGAAATGGCTTTGAAGATAGCTAGACTATATACTGGGAAGGAGAAAATAGTATCATTTAAAGGGGGTTTTCACGGGAGAACTGCTGGGGCTTTAAGCGTTACATGGAATCCTCGTTATAGAGCTGCTTTAGGATTAGAAATACCTGGTGTCGTCTTCGGGGAGATAAATAACGCTGAGAGCCTGGACCTAATAAATGATGACACAGCTGCTGTCATAATAGAGCCTGTCCAGGGCGAGGCAGGCATAATACCTGTAGAACCCTGGTTTCTCAAAAGCCTAGAGAAAGCATGTAGAAAAAACAAGTGTTTACTATTAATAGATGAGATACAGTCTGGTTTTGGACGTACTGGTAGGTTATGGGCTTATTTAGAGTCAGGTGTAGAGCCCGATATACTGTTAGCTGGAAAGAGTATAGGTGGGGGAATACCTGTATCAGTAGTAATGACTAAGAAGAAGTATGTAGAGGAGCTACCTAGTGGATGGCATGGATCAACTTATGGTTTTAACCCGTTAGCTAGTATAGCTGTTTACGCTGGTATTAAGGCTTATCACGAAGACGATGCGGAGAAAAAGGCTCGTGAGAGAGGCAAGGAGATACATGATGTACTTACTGATAAGCTTAGAAATAATGCTCTTGTTAGAGATATAAGAGTCAGAGGATTAATGATAGGTGTAGAATTAAGAAAGACCCCGGGTAGGGCGTTAAGATGTTTACAAGAGCATAGGGTACTAGCACTTAAAGCAGGTGCTACGACTGTGAGATTTCTACCACCATACATGATATCTTCTAATGATATAGACTGGAGTGTGAGTGCTCTACGTGACTGCTTACAATGATAAATTACTATTAGAGGCAAGGAATCTCTTACCACGTCTTCTAGAAGCATATAGTCCTAGTGGCAGGGAGTCGGAAGCAGTAGATGTAGCCTTAGAATGGCTCCAAGCACACAAGTTCTATGCCAGGGTAGATGAGAACGGTAACTTGTTATCATGGACTAGTAAGCCCGTAGACAAGCCTTGCCTAGCGCTAGTCTCGCATATCGATACTGTGGAGGGGTTTTTGCCCGTTGTTGTAGACGGTGATGTTGTTCGGGGTAGGGGTGCTGTCGATGCTAAAGGCCCTCTAGCTGCAATGATGTTATCGTTACTCGTCTTGAGAGGTGTCCCAGGCATCATGCTCGCCGCACTTGTTGATGAAGAAGGTGATAGTAGGGGGGCATGGGGGTTTATAGATGCTGGTTTTAGGCCTAAATACATCATTATAGGGGAGCCTACTGGTCATGGAGTAGTCGTGTCCTACAGGGGTAGTCTTAGAGCCAGGATTTTATGTAGAGCTAGAGGCGGTCATTCTAGTTCTCCCTGGGTTGGCGGATCAGCGCTAGATATCTTGATAGATGGTATACAAGAAATCAGGAGCAACGGGTGGCGAGATAACGTAGGTGCGATCTATTCCGTGACTTATCTAAATGCTGGTCGGGGGGACAATGTCTTGCCAGAACAGGCTGAAGCTATCATAGATGTCAGAATTCCTCCAGGAGCTAGTTACCGGGATATAGAGTCCTTCTTGTACAAGATATTCGGCAAATGCCTAATCACTATATCATTAGGCGTGAAACCAGTCAGAGTCAAACCGCAAGACCCTGTCCCAAGAAGTATTATTAGAGCACTGCTTAGCCACGGTCTCAGACCCCGTATACTACAGAAAACTGGGACTAGCGATATGAATATCTTGTACAAGTATACTGAAAGCATAGCAGCTTATGGGCCTGGAGATTCTAGTCTAGCACATACCCGTGACGAGCACATCTCTTTAAACGATATAGTTCTAGCCGCGTTTGTCTATGCTGATGCTGCTAGAAATCTCTGTGCTTAAGGGTATCAGCCAATCGACCCCCTATCACTGCGCATAGCGCTCAATACCTATGTCGGCCTCATCACTATTCTCACCTTATATGCGCCGAGCATCATAAAAATTGTCCCACCCGTATCGGAGAGAAAAATAATATTTAGGGAATAGTACTTCTGCAATGTTGTAGTAACAAGACTAATAAAGAGGTGTTGTCTCCTTGGGCGGCAAGAGAGGGAAATACGCTTACGTAGAACGCGATGACGGCTGGTTTGTAAGAATAAGAGTAATAAAGACACGAAGCGATGATGACCCAGATAAGTACGTACCTACAGGTTTCAAGACCAGGAAGCCTCCATTAACATACCAGATTATACGCGAAGACGATCTCCCCGAAGAAGCTAGGAAGAGGATCAAAGAGGTCTAAGAAGAACTTCTTATATTATTGTTTTATCAAAAACCATATTTAGATTCAAATAGCGCTGATAGTACTGGAAGTGGATTCTCTTGTTAAAGATAAGCGTAATACTGCCAACATACAATGAGCGGGAAAACATTGTAAAAATAATACCAATGATACACCGGGTCTTATCCTCCGAGAATTACGAGCACGAGATAATAGTTGTTGATGATAATAGTCCTGACGGCACGGCCGAGGTTGCTGAGAAGCTTTCACACGAGTATCCTTGTGTAAAAGTGATTAAAAGAATTGGTAAGAGAGGATTATCCACTGCTATCTTAGAAGGAGTAAAAGCCTCGTCTAGCGATATAGTAGTAGTAATGGATGCTGATCTACAGCATCCTCCGGATCTCATACCTGTTCTCGTGAAGCAGCTTATAGAGAGTAGAGCAGACATTGTTGTTGCGAGCAGGTATGTTAGAGGGGGTAGTATTGAGAAATGGAGTGTTTGGAGAGAACTGCTGTCGAGGATAGGTACTGCGTTAATAAGACTGCTTATTCCGGGAGCTAGGAAAATCAAGGATCCTTTATCAGGCTTCTTTGCTACATGGAGGAATAAGTTCCCCGATCTGAGCATAAGTAATCCGGGCTTTAAGATACTTCTGCAAATCCTTGCTTACAAGCCTGATACTAGGGTAATAGAGGTGCCCTTCAAGTTTAGCGGGAGAATGTATGGCGAGAGCAAGCTTAGCATAAGAACAATAGTGATGGATGTAATAGAAGCCCTGAGATTATCAGATTATAGACCAATAAAATTCGCACTCGTGGGGGCAATAGGTCTTATAGTAAACTTGAGCGCTATGTACTTAGCTATGAACCTGTTTATGCTCCCCTACTGGGTCTCATCACTAGTAGGTATAGAGACATCTGTTATCTCAAATTATACTCTACACGAGCTTTGGACCTTCCGGGATAGGGTAAAGCTTCTAGGCAGAGAACTCGATAGAAGAGTTGGAAGACTACTCAAGTTCCACGGGTCCTCAGCTGCCTCGATATCGACTACTTTTGCTACAACATTATTCTTAGTTGAAGTACTAGGCTTGTCCCCCTATCTAGGCCAGTTTATAGGAATAGTACTCGGATATATTGCAAACTACGTTATAAGCGAATACGGTGTATGGGCATGAGTGGCGAATATAGTAAACTCGTAGACGAGATAAGAAATTGTAAGAAGTGCCGGTTGTGGCAGTATAGGAAAAACCCTGTTCCCGGCGAGGGCCCCTTAGACTCAAAGATAATGTTCATAGGCGAGGCTCCCGGGAAGAGCGAGGATGAGCGAGGCAGACCCTTTGTCGGTGCTGCTGGCAAGTTGTTGACAGAACTCATAGAAATGCTGGGCCTGAAAAGATCTGATGTATACATAACTAATATCGTGAAATGCAGGCCTCCGGGAAACAGGGATCCTCAGCCCGATGAGGTAGAGGCTTGTCTCCCATACCTCCTCAAGCAGATATCATTGCTAAGACCAAGAGTAATAATTGCTCTTGGGAGACACTCAGCAAACCTGCTTTTTAAGCTGGTAGGGAAAGAGTGGTTTAGTATGGCTAGACAGCATGGCAGTGTGATTGAAGGAAAGATAAATAATATCAAGGTATTCATCATACCTACTTATCATCCAGCAGCAGCATTATATAATCCTGGTTTACGCGATAAGCTTGAAAATGATTTTAGAGGACCTATAAAGAAGCTTGTTGAAGAAAACATCTTTGGGAAAAGGGAGAAGAGGGAGACTTCTTCTAGGAAGAGTCAGAGAAAATTAACTGATTACTTTAGCTTCTAGACTCTTCATGAGTTTAAAAGCATAGATCGTTATGAGGAGGAAGAGAGTAGCTAATGCTATTACCATAGTGTACAAGATCACGTATAGTTCCTCTCGTTGTTCTTGCTGAGCTAACTGCTGTGACGGAGATTTTTGTAGCTCTGTAGGACCTAGACATGCCGAGCGTGATAGCATATCCGCTATAAAGGCGTATGAGAACGCTTCTCCAGCAACTATGTCAGCGTTTTCATAGTCTTTTATGGATAACAGTATCTTCGAGTACTGTGTGTAAAGAGTTGAAACTAGTGAAGGATACCCGGATATAGCTGCTCTTGATTGAAGCATGTTTATCAAGTAGAGTCTCTCGCTCGTGTATATTCTCATAGCTTTGATATCAGAGAAGTATGTCTCACTACCAGTCGCTATAGATTCTAGCTTACTCACTGTATCAAGTAGTAAGAAGTATAAGTACCCGGTGCCAAGCTCTTTTCTTATCGCTTTTAAAACCATAGAGGATAATTCTTCTCTGGGTATAAAGTATTCAAAAAGAGGTTCTACGCCTTGCGGCGTTCTTAGAGAGTGGTAATATGTTCTATAATCGTCTAGTAGCCTAGAAGCGTATAACGAGAATTCTTGTATACATGTGCTAGGCATGATCATTGATTTCTCTTTACTCATTTCTTTTGCAAGCATATACCAGCTCTTGGCAGTTTCTAGTCGTGCACTGGCATAGGCTACGAGTGTGGCTAGCTTATCAATAGTGTCCCCGATATTAGTCTCATTAAGTGTCTTCAGAATAGTCTCTACTTCTACTAGGGTCTCATGAGCCGAGTATAGTCTAGCATATGATGTAGCTAATACTTCTAGCATCCAGAACGATTTATCATTCATAGTATCGAGGTCTAGCAAGGTAGAGTTTATTAACGCCATGTTATCGCGTAGCTTCTCGATCTTGGCGCTAATGATTGTTTTCAACATTGTAACATTATGTACGCCTTCCAGCTCACTCTTAGTTATGTAGGTTAGGGAGTCCAAGTATGCGGTGAACGCGAGGCTTGCTGCTGCGTATTCATAGCCTTTCTCGAGAGCTTCTAGGGCTTCTTTAAGTCTTTTATCAACATAGATCCGTGTGTCTAAATCTAGTCTATTCTGGAGACTCTTTGTTTTATTCACGAGTGTTAGAGACAAGTTGTAGAAGAAGTTCTTTACTCTTAAGGGTATGCTTAGATTAAAATCTGTAGATGCCGGTACAGTGTAACCTAGTAAGCGGGCTGCTTGTCTTATACTTGCTACTGCATGAACTTCTTTCTTCTCCTGCTCTGAGAGCTGCCCCATATTGGCTAGAGGTATAATCATTATTTTTCCGTGAGATGCCGCTATTTTCTCGTGCAAACCACCTATTGGTATAAGGGTTGTATCAGGTGCTATAGCCCCGGTAATCGATACAGACGCTAGGCTGACATTCTCACGACTTGTTAATAAGGCGTAAGTGAGTAGTGCTACAGCACCACTAGCGCTAGGCCCACGAATACTCTCAGTAGCATCGCTTATAGTGATTTCTACATTAACTGTTCTCGGGTCTATGCCTAGTACCAGCATCACCGCATCAACAGCTACTTTCATAGAGTAGAACGTGGAGATACCGACTTGGATTGGTCCATTAATAGCAAAACTACCATTTCCGGGAATATTTATCTCCAGCATTATTGGTATTACAATACCCTCTGTACCAGTTATCCCTGGTACGACTGCTGGAGCATTAATATCTCCTCTTAAATGATAACTAGATGCATGTAGCGGTATCAGTACAGAAGCTAGTAGTAGCATGAAGGCGAGGAGGGCTAAGGGGGTCTGGGAGGACCACTTCTTCATAAATACACCTCTAGACTGATCCCGGGGTACTTCTTCATCCCCCGTCAAGAATATCTATGTTAGACCTGAAGTTTAAAACCTTAAGTTTCCCTTTAATAACTTGGGGTTCGGAAAAACATAGCTATAAGGAAAAATACTGCGGGATGAATGACCCTTGAGTAACGAGGAGATGCTGAAGGCTCTAAAAGAGTTTCTCGAAGAAAAAATAACTATGCTTAAGAGAGAGCTTGATTTCTACGAGTACTTGTTATCAATAGTCGAGGCCGGGGCTATACGCGGAGTTATGCCATCATCTAAGCCTTCGCCAGGGGAGCGTGTGGAGGAGATTAAGCGTGGCAAGACTCCTGTAGCAAGACTCTTTATAGGACATGAGTACGTGAGGATAGTACCGCTTGTTGACTTAAAAGATAGTAGTAGACAGCTTAGAGAGTACCTTGTAAACGCGCTTGATGATCTTAAAGGGACTAGTGTAGAGTCGGCCAGGCTTGATGAATCAGAAGCTATTGATTATGATATCGTTGAAGATCCTGTTAATGGCATAAGAGAAGTAATTGTGAAGAACATTAAAGACGAGGTTACTCTTACTAGTGTCAAATCTATACTTAGATTTGCTTTTGAGAGAATAGTCTAGATTTTTATAAAGGAATTCGAACTCGTACCCCGTGCTCATAGGCTTCGGTGTAACTCTGAGAAGGCATCAATTAGACCTACTTGCCGAGTAATCCTCATAGCCTCACACGGGGCTTATAAATTAATAGTATTGTTTCCTAATTAAATAACTTGTGAGTAGGTAGAAGGTGTATTTTCTATGGAGTTCAAGATTGTTGCTGAAGCTTTCGACAGACTTGAAAAGATATCCTCTAGAATACAAATGACTATGATATTAGTAGACTTGTTTAAGAAGACTCCTCCCGAAGACATTGATAAAGTAATCTACATGATGCTGGGCAAGCTATGGCCTGATTGGAAAGGTATGCCTGAGCTAGGGGTTGGTGAGAAGCTGTTAATAAAATCTATATCGATAGCTACTCATACTAGCGAGAAAGAAGTAGAGAATCTTCTTAAAAAACTAGGTGATCTAGGCAGAGTAGTAGAGCATTTAAAGTCTTCTGCTCCAAAAACTGTGGGATTAATGGCCTTTCTGGGTACACAGGCTAAGAAGGCTCTTACAGTGAAGAGAGTATATGATACACTAGCAAGAGTAGCTCTTGCACAGGGTGAGGGGAGTAGAGATATTAAGTTAAAACTCTTGGCAGGATTATTAACTGATGCAGAGCCTCTTGAGGCAAAGTATATTGTCAGATTCGTGGAAGGAAGGCTTAGACTAGGCGTGGGCGAGGCAACAATCCTTGACGCGTTAGCCATAGTATATGGTGGAGGAGCTCATGCCAGGCCAGTTGTTGAGAGAGCTTATAATCTAAGAGCTGATCTAGGAGAAATAGCTGTTCTGCTTGCAAGCAAGGGTATAGAATCTATAAAGACTATTACGCCAGAAGTCGGGGTACCCATAAGACCCATGCTTGCAGAGAGGCTAAGTAGTCCTGTCGAGATACTTAAGAAGACTGGTGGAAAAGCACTAGCTGAGTACAAGTATGATGGTGAAAGAGCGCAGATACACAAGAAGGGTGATGAGATAATAATATTCTCGAGGCGTCTAGAGAACATTACACACATGTACCCCGATGTACAAGAGTATGCTAGGAATGGTATTAAAGCTAAAGAAGCTATTATGGAGGGAGAGATAGTAGCTTATGATCCAGATACTGGTGAGCTTAAACCATTCCAAGAGCTCATGCATAGGAGGAGAAAGCATGACATACACATAGCTATGAAAGAGTATCCTGTCAAGGTATTCTTGTTCGAGCTACTATATGCTGACGGGGTAGACTATACAAACAAGCCTCTCCCCGAGAGGAGAAAGGCTCTGGTAGAGATAGTGGTGCCAAGCGATACCTGGAGAATAGCGCATTACATTATAACAGATGATCCACAAGAACTAGAAGAATTCTTCCTTAAAGCAATCGAGGAAGGCGCTGAGGGGCTTGTAGTTAAAGCTATACATACATCAGCAGTGTACCAGGCTGGTGCTAGAGGATGGTTATGGATAAAGTATAAGAGAGACTATAAGAGCGAGATGATAGACACTGTAGACCTAGTCGTTGTAGGAGCATTTTATGGTAGAGGTAGAAGAGCAGGTAAATATGGTGCATTACTAATGGCTGCTTATGATCCCGAGACAGATACCTTCAAAAGCGTCTGCAAAGTAGGCAGCGGCTTTACTGATGAAGACCTCGATAAAATGCCAGAAATGTTCCAGTGCCTCGTGTTAGATCATAAACATCCACGTGTTGTATCAAAAATAGATGCCGATGTATGGTTTGTACCTGAAAAAGTAGCTGAGATCATAGGAGCAGAGCTTACGCTAAGCCCTCTGCATACTTGTTGTATGGATAAGGTAAAGCAAGGCGTTGGAATCTCTATACGATTCCCCAGGTTTATTAGATGGAGAGACGATAAAGGCCCCGAAGATGCTACCACGGAAAAGGAGCTCATAGAGATGTATTATAGACAATTGAGAAAGATAACTGAGGAGACTAGTCAAGCAACGACTTGAAGTCCTCATAACAATGACTAGCAAAACTATCCTTGGCTTTTCTTACTAGAGATTACATAGAAGTTCGAGCCTATTAGTTGTCCTGGAATACGTGGTTTGAATACCGCTATAAGGACGCCACGATTGCCGTGAACCCCGATAATCTTGCCTCTATATGTATTTCCATGCCTATCGACACACAGTATTTTTCTACCTATAAACCCTGATGCTTCGCTTCTACTCTCAACACCAGGTATTTTGACTAGTACTTTCTCTGTATACTGTGTATTACTTCCTCTCCTATACCCGAGGATTATACCTGTATATTCGTACTTGTCAACTACCGTGCTCATAGGCCTCAGCCTCAGGCATACTTATTTAGAATCCGGTTTATAATTATTCTCTTGGTGCAAGTTAATGACAACAAAAGATAAACCGGTATCGCCGAGCGAGCTAGATCTAAAAGAGGGGATTTTTCTGGTAAAGCTGGCAAGAAACGGTGTTGTCTACTATCTCGATAATCATAGCATCATGAAAGTCCCCGTAGAGACCCCTGGAAAACTACTAAGACCCGGTGCAGCATTTGTCACGATAGAAACCTACCATGGGCCCGAGCACCGGGATCTGAGAGGTTGTATAGGTTATATAGATCCTATAAAACCCCTAGCAGAGGTTGTTATAGAAGTAGCTGTAGAAGCAGCATTTAATGATCCCCGATTCCCTCCACTGCGTAGAGAAGAGCTTAATAGAGTGACTTTTGAGGTAAGCGTTTTGTCGGAGAAGATACTCTTACCAGAAGATCCTAGAGAGAGGGTAAAGAGCGTGGTTATAGGCCGGGATGGCCTGATTGTCGAGAAAGGTTTTGCACGCGGATTACTATTGCCGCAAGTACCGATAGAGTATTCATGGGATGTAGAGACCTTCCTAAGCGAGACATGCATCAAAGCCGGATTATTCGCAGACTGCTGGCTTGACTCAACAATTAATGTTTATAGATATGAAGCAAGAGTGTTTAGAGAAAAAGAGCCTCTAGGCCCTGTTGAGGAAAGAGATCTGGTCGCCGAATATCGTGCTAAGATCTCTAGGTCTTGATCTAAGCATTTTCTTTACACGTTCAAGCGTCTTCTCTATACCGCGCCAATGACCACCTCTCCAGTAGATTTTACCACATTTGCTACAGACCCAGAACTCGTTATAAGCCTTGTAGACGCCGGGAGGAACCTTATCTTTTACTTCGTGCCGCCTCTTCTTCTCTAAGACACCATTGCATACAGGACACCTGCTGATATCAGGGTCTACCTCTAGTCTTAAGTTTTTGACAGCAAGCGCTACTTCGTATAATTTCTCATCGATACTAGTACCCGTTATCAGTATTGATCTTGCTTTTTTCTTCAAAGCCTGGCTATATAATCCCTTATCTCTTGTTACCAGGACACGGTTCTCAGTAACAGCTATCTCAAGTAAATCCCTATCACTAATATCCCCAGGGTAGAGCGTGTCATAACCAAGCATTCTGAGCCAGCGTGCCAGGTCTCCAAGCATAGCATCAACTACGAATGATAAGTCTTGACTCATGTTGCCATCCATAGTATTGTTTTAAACAAAAGGAGGATTAGCCTATGAAGAGAAAAGGCTTAGACGACATATTCTCTTGCAATAAACTCTGTCAAGTTCGTCAGGCTTACAAGACCTATTACCCTATCTGCATCTACAACGACTACTCCTCTTGTATTCTTCTTTTCTATGAGGCTTGCTATCTCTGATATAGTTGTATCGGGATCAACTATCGGTGGGCGCATCTTCATAATATCTTCTACGAGTATCCGGTACTTCCTCTCCTTCCTGTGTTTTAGTGGGACTATATCATGGAATACGAATAATGCTTCTGCTATTTCATCAACACTTATCAAACCTACAGGTCTACCATCTTCATCAACAACAGGCAGGAAGTCTATATTCTCACTTAACAGTATCTGACGAATATGCATTGCCGTATCCTGTACCTTAGCTACGTACGGTGTTGCAAACATTACACGTCTAGCCGGTACATCACTTATCTCCTTAAGTATTGGTAGAATGCTCTTCTTATGGAATAAACCAACAACATTCTCGTCCTCAACTACTGGGAGAGAACTTATGTTATTCTCTATCATGACTCTACAAGCTTTAACCACGAGTGTATCTGGACTAATAGTTATTGGTGGCGTATTCCTAATGAAACTAGATACATGGAGCCTGCCAGGAGTAGTCCTGCTTGTACGTTTCTGCCCTAGCTTATACATTATGTCCTTCTTTGTTACAACTCCAACAAGCTTCTTTTTGTCGAAAACAACGACTCTATCATAACCATATTTCTCCATGACTCTTACAGACTGGTATAGCGTCTCATCTTTGTCTACCATGGGGAAGTCTTCATCCATTAAGTCGCGTACTATGATTAAGCCTATCTCCTCCACTATTAGATCACCTTAAAGACTCAAGAATAGTACTCTACACGATAATTAATTGTCTAGCAGGCTTAAATTATTTATACTTGGAGATGAGAAAAGAGGTGATCTACATTGATGCTAATGCTTTGAGTATTTCTATCCTAGTAACTGCGCCGAGGAAGTAGCCATCTTCGTCGACAACTGGTAGCACGCCAATATTATTCTTAATCATGCTCTCAGCAGCCATTGCTAGGTCTTCAGAAGGTCTAACAGTTAATGGGTTAGGCGTCATCAAGTCCTCTGCTACTGGTACAAGGTATAGCCTGGTAGCAGCAACTCTTCCTTTAGGCAAGATGCTTGTCTTTTTATAATACTTGTCACCGCTTACCAGGGGCTCTATAAACGCTATATCAGACTTTGTTATCACCCCTATGGGCTTATTAGCTTCAACGACGATCACCTTCCCCGATTCATCACTCTCTATCAATGATGCAACATACGAGACATTATGAGTTCTAGATACGACTGGTATGTCTCTTCTCATAGCTTCTTCGACGCTTACATAGCCCTTATACTTATCAGCATACGCTCTCACTAAATCCGTTCTAGTGATTATACCAACAAGCTTATCATCCTCAACTACCGGTAAGCCTCCAATCTTACGTCTAAGCATAATCTCTGCAGCCGCCTTCACAGTCTTAGATGGCTTAATTACTAGAGGATTAGGGGTCATGACTTCCTCTACTGGTATCGAGTCTAGTGGACGCGAGGATTTTCTCCTATTAACTACTATTTTCAAGAAGTCATGCTTAGTAATGATGCCTACGGGCTTAAAGGCTTCGTCTATGACTATTATCCTGCCTATCCTATGCCTTATCATCAGGTTTCTAGCATGAGCGAGAGAGTCTACCGGTTTTATTGTCACAACAGGAGAGGACATATAACTAGATACTCTCGGAGCCATCACCATCACGCCTCTAGCTAGATGCTAGAGCATATAATATGTCGCGCTCTGTTATGATGCCTTTTAACTCTCCATTCTCCACCACTAGTAAGCTACTCACACCTTTACTAGCCATGAGTGTAGCTGCATTACCAGCATCCTCGTCTGGGGAAATAGTGTATACTTCTCTACCCATTATGTTCTCAACAGGTGTATCGAGAACTTCGTTTATACTCCCACTAATACTGTACCTGAATGCCTCGTGAGACCCGAAGAAGTACACATAGTCTTTAGCTGTCAGCATGCCTACAATACCGCCGTTTTCCACAACTGGCAGTCTCCTAAAACCATACGTGACCATGAGCTTACCTGCTTTACCTAGGGGGTCGTGTAGTGATATAGTTATCACGTTACGGCTCATAATGTCTTTTACAGGGACTCCCACAGTTTTCTCCATTAAATGTCTCACAATATCGTGCTCTGTTAATATACCCCAGATCCTGCCCTCAGTATCGGTGATTGGGACCACGCCAAGACTATGAGTAACCATGAGTTCTAATACTTTAGTTAACGGGCTACGCCAATCAGCTGTAACAACGGGTTTACTCATAATGTTATCAACGGGTTCTCGTAGCGATGTGAACATGTTATTCTTATGCCTCAGCTCGATTATCCTAAACTTCTCTCCACCACCAAGATAATCTACTAGATCCATTACTGTTAACAATCCCTCAACAGTCTCGGAGCCAGGATTTACTACTGGGAGTGCTCTTATGCGCTTGTAGTAGATGCTCTCACAAGCCTCTAGAACAGGTGCTGTGGGAGACGTGACTATGACTGGCCGCGTAGCAATATACTTTATCTCGCTCTCTCTTTCTCTAACCCTATTAGAGAAATTAGGTGTACCGTCACTTCTAAGCCATCTAATACCCTCAACTCGTCTAGGAGCTTGCCCAATAGGTTTTACAGGCTGGAATCTACCAGACCTCCTACTCATAAAATCCTACCCCTATACCTATATGTTGATTATACATGTATTGAAGAGTAAAAAGATACATGTTAGAAACATATCTTATCAGCTCAGAAGAGCTCTTGCGATATCATCTTTATCTATTATGCCTAGTAGCTTATTAGTTTCTTTCTCGACAACAGGTATCCTACTTATATTCCTCTCGACAATGAGTTCCGTAACTCGTCTAAGCGTATTTCTAGGGAACACTACAGTAGGCGATGTCATCATAACTTCTCTAACACGCGGCCCTTTTCTTGGACGAGACTCTGATTCCAGCTCTATTCTTGTTACTCCACGCTTTATGAGATCATGCTGGGTTATTATCCCTATAAGCCTATTATTTTCATCAACAACCGGGAAGCCAGCATACCTGTACTTTACCATCTTTCTCCATAACTTGCCGATAGTGTCATCAGGTCTTACTACTTTTACACGTGTAGTCATAAATTCTTCTACAGGACTATCAAGTACTGGGTGATTTTTATCATAAATAGTTCTTAGGAAATGCTCTATCCCGAAGACCCCCTTATACACTTTATTTTCATCGATTACCACACTATACCATTCATCTATAGCCAGCATTTTTTCAACAGCTTCGTAGATATCATGAGAAAGTGTTAGCTCTATGGGTGGGGCTACAACTATATCTCTAACAAGTAGGGGGGAACGAGTACTAGTAATCGTTAATAGTGTCTCACGGGTAACAATACCTATTAGCCTACCCGTAGGCTCGGCAACAGGCAGAATACGGGCACCAGTTTCTCTCATAACAGACCGGGCACGAGTAGCTGGATCCATGAGCGATAATGGTGGATAATAAGATATCTCTAGCTCAGCTATTTTCACAGAGTTTGATCACCAGTATTATTTACTAGTTAGACAGTATAATAATCATTTACCTCATTAACCCTGTTGAGTAGATAATTCTATACCATAAGGATTTAAATCGTACAATACTATCCATGCAGCAATCCAGCTTGCAAAGAATGCAAGCATTCCTTTCAAAATAGCTTTTCTACGAATCTCTGTTGGAGGAAGTTTTCCTATAAGCATGTAGTTTGCAACAGGTATTGATGCCATGTAAGTTATCACTGCTACTATGAGCGCGTGGATTATGTTAGCTGGGGGTACAAAAGCACTGATACCTATTAATCCTAGGAAATAATATGCTACGCCAAGCACTGCTCCCAGTATTATCCTGAACACGTAGACCTGGTCTTCTGGCGCTAGCCTGGAGAAGATGCGTTGGGACACCATTTCTGCTCTAAGCTCCCCCAGAATACAGTGTTTATAAAACATAAATTAATGTTATCTTGTTACAATAAAATAATACATTGATTCTGTAAAGGCTAGAGATACAAAGAGGTGTGACAAGACTAATGGTAAAGAATTCTATGAGTAGCTTTGATCTAGCTGCATGGCTGAGCGAGAACAGAGAATTAATGCTTAAAAGCCTCATAGACAACATCTATACAGGTAGGAATAACGAGGTTATACTAAGGCTAAGACTAGCTAATGGTAATTACAGGTACTTGGTAATCCAGCCTGGCAAATGGGTTTTTCACACAGAGTATGATTTACGGAGAAAACAGCTTAACCAAGTAGCATTGTTTCTGAGGAAAAACCTGAGAGGGAAAGTGATTAGAGAAATAGAGCAACTAGGTTTTGATCGTATCCTAAGGCTTGAGATCAGTAACTATAATCTCATAATAGAATTACTGCCACGTGGTACACTTGTATTAGCAGACGAGTCTAACACAATAGTATATGCTACCGAGTATAAAGAAATGAAAGACCGGGTTATTAAGAGAGGGGTTGAGTATAAACCTCCTCCTTCGAGATCTATTCATCCGGAATCACTGAGTATCGAGGTCTTACGGGAAAGAATATGTTTAGGAAAAGATCTTGTGCGAGGAATAGTCTTAGGACTAGGTTATCCTCCCGAGGTTGCTGAGGAAGCTATTGGTAGAGCAGGTCTCGATAAAAAGATGAAACCCCAAGATGCTTCTGACGAAGACCTGCTTAGACTCTACAAAGCTCTCAAGAACGTTTATCAAGAGGCTATGACGCCTGGCCACGGCTTCATATGCTACAAGGATTCAGAGAAGAGCTTATTCACACCATTTAAGCCTACTCATCTAGGATGTGAACGCGTAGAAGAGAAAGAAAGCTTCAACAATGTTTTAGAAGAATACGTTATAAGGACAGCTAGTGCTCCTGTCGTAGAAACAGGGGAGATAGAGAAGATAAAGAAAGCAATAGGAGAACACGAAAAGATAATCAGTGAGTATAAGGAGAAAGCAGGGGAAAAGAGATCGCTAGCAGAATTCTTAGCAACAAATATTGATGTTTTAGAAGAGATACTAGAGTGTGCAAGGAGAGTTAAAGATCAGAAAGGCTGGGAGAGCATCATCAGCGAGTGCAGACACATAGAGTCTTATGACAAACATAGAGGGGTAGTTAACATAGTTATCCATGATAGGGAGATCGAGCTTAGTATAAGAGAGAACATATATGATTACATAAACAGGCTATTTAGAGAAGCAGGTGTATTAGAAGGCAAGGCTTCTAGAGCTAGAGAAGCCTTGGAAAAACTGAGAGAGAAGTTGCAACAAGTAGTTAGAGAGAGTAGAGAAAAAGTGGAGATAGAGAAGATAGTGATTAGGAGGGAATGGTATGAGCGATTCCATTGGCTTATAACTTCTGAAGGATTACTAGCTATAGGTGGTCGTGATGCTGATCAAAATGAGGCTATAGTTAGGAAGTATATGGAAAAAGACGATATCTTCATACATGCTGATATACATGGCGCACCCGTAGTGATATTAAAGACTAGTGGCCGCAGCTTTTCTGAGAAATCGGTTATAGAAGCAGCTTACCTGACAGCATGTTATTCTAGGGCATGGAAAGAGCATATGAGCAGCGTAGACGTGTACTGGGTGCGGGCTGACCAGGTTTCGAAATCCCCGCCGCCGGGAGAGTATCTCCCCAAGGGTTCTTTCATGGTGTATGGGAAGAGGAACTATATCCGTGGCCTCGAGTTACGATTAGCTATAGGTATCGAAATAGTGGATGAACATTATCCACGAGTAATAGTAGGGCCTAGAGAACTTGTTGAGACGAGGAGTATAGTGCATGGCGTATTAGTGCCCGGGGACGAGGAGCCATCTAGAGTAGCGAAAAAGCTTAGGGAACACTTCGTGAAGAAGACGAGAGACGACTATAAGGTCTTTGTTAAAGCTGTGCCTTTAGATGATTATATTAGACGTATCCCTGGAAGATCTCGTATAATAGCTATTGTTTCACGTTAGTTTTTAATAATGTTATATTGCTTAATAGAACTCGGTAGAACATTCCAGGTGCACGTGTTATGAGAAACGTTGCGGGACTACGTGTAAGAGATATTATGACTCCTGATCCTATAACCGCTAAGCCTAATGTAACAGTAGTTGAGCTTGCAAGGTTGATGGCTGAGAACAATATTGGTAGTGTAATCATAGTTGATGACAACAACACACCGATAGGAATTGTGACCGAGGATGATCTTGTAAAGAGAGTCCTAGCTAGGGCAAGAAATCCTGCTACAACTACTGCTCAAGACATAATGAGTACACCACTAATCTACGTAGAGCCTGATACCTTGTTGAAAGACGCAGCCGATCTCATGGCTAGGAAGGGTGTTGGACACCTCCCCATAATCCAGGGTAATAAGCTTCTAGGCATTATAGCCGAGTACGATATTGTGAGACTAGCTCCCCAGTTCATAGAGATCCTGTATATTAGGAGATGATAAAGGAATACTGTTTCTAAGAGAAGTTTTTGTCAAGAATCTCCTGTTCTTCAATAATTATCTTATGCCTCAAATAATCCTCAAGCCCAGGCGTTATGAGAGGCTTGCCATTAACCACGGGATAGGCATAGGGAAGCTCTATATCGTATTCTAAGCTCATGTATCTTGCTTTTATCACCGGGTTCTTAACAAACCTTATGTCTTCAAGCTTCTTACCATTACAAATCTCTCTAGCAACATAAACTGCCGAGTCTATACTTAGCTGGTCCTTACCTAGATTCCTCTTTAAAGCCCTGGGTACGCGGCTTGATAACAAACTCCATGTCCTACCACGTGGTGGATGATCACCCATTATTCCTCCAATAACCATGTACTTCTTCTCTCTACAATCACTAGTAGTAAGACTAGTTGATGCCTTAGGATCGAGAATAATGAGTTCTTCTTCTCCGAATACCTCAAATACTCTTTTCTCTAAAATCCTGACACCTAGGCTTGATAACTTCCTCTTATCCTCTTCTCTCTTAACATTAGTTATAATGAGATTCCCGTAACCTACTATCTTGGAGGCCTGAGAGTATTCCAGGAGAAGCCAGCCCGAGATAGCCTCTTCTAGGTGCTCAATTACATAGACTACTCCTTTTGCCATAACTCTTTTCTCCTCGACTCAAGCTGATTTATAGGGCGACCCATGTACTCTGCCGCTGTTAGTATCCTTACTCCTTTCCTCTCTGCTTCTTTCACTATATAGTTAATTTTCGCGCGATAATTTATGTCTCTGAGCAAGTGGTGATCTATTATCACTTCTCTAAGACTACTTATCAATAAGAGCCTACCCATATTCTCTAACCCTCTCGCTATGTCTTCCTCACGCATCTTGTAGCCTTCAAAGTACGTTGGCGGGCCGCAGAGGAAGATCTTGGTAGGTTTCCATGAAGATATTATCTCAAGGCTTTTATCAGACATTGGGCCCTGCACATCTGATGTATGAATAAACGTTTCACCACCACTACTTATCTTAACCATTAATACCCAGCCCAGCCTTGTTCCTTCCGGTCCATGGGGAACTGGTTGTGAAAACTCTATTGTTAATCCTGGTTGCCTGAATATAGTATTGTCAGCAACCTCCACACTACCAGCTATTTTCTCCACACCCATTTTCTTGAACAAGATGTATGCTCTAACCCTCTGGCTAGGATTAATTAGTCTCTCAGGGCTTTTAACAAGCAGTTTCTTACCAGTATAAGCCTCTACGTGTTCATCCCTGTATAAGTAGTGGTCACGGTGATAATGAGTGATTATCACGTACTCGGAGTCCATTAGCTCGCCTAGTATCTCGGTATATGTTTTCTCTAATAGTTCCATCTCTACAGGATGCGGTGGTAAACCATAACGCCGGGGAGCTAATGATGCACCAGGGTCGATAAATATCTTGGTACCAGCTGCCTCGACAACCGTAGCCATACTTCTAAGTCCCATACTGTCTGCTGCTATGATCCGTATTCTCAAAACTACGGCACCACACTATTAAGGATGGTTTGTGGGACAAAGATAAAGTATTCTACTATTATCATACACTAGTAGGCATGGAGGAAGTTTCTTGTGAAGACAGAGCTTTACACTCCATCAAGTATTGGGGAGGCACAGGAGATCATAGAGAGATTACTGAGAAGAAACTGTGTTATAATTATCGCTGGGAACATGAAAGCAGAGTATGAAGGACGAGGCGCCTCTAGGCTTACGCCTGGAGATAGAATACTTATAATAAAACAAGATAGAGCAGTACTACTCCATAGACCAGAAGGGTATTCACCGATAAACTGGCAACCCGATACCTCGGCAATTAGCGTCAAAACTACTAGTGAAGGGCTTAAAATGATCATGATTAGGAAGACACCGCGCGAGATACTAAGAGTAGTGTTCCTAGAACCCCCATCAATAACTGTGTACCATGATATGGTTGATCAAGGCTCTTTCATAGAGTATCTCGACGAGCACGAGATAAGAGACATACTCTTCGAGCACCCCGAGTTATTAGGAGAAGGTATAAAACCAGTAGAGAAAGAGAAGCCTCTGGGAGATGCTGGTTACGCTGACATATATGCTGTCAACAAGAATAATGAACCCATAATAATAGAGATCAAGAGAGTAAACGCTGATCATAACGCTGTTCTACAACTCTACAGATACCTAGTAGAGTACAAAAAGCTTACAGGCATAACTGCTAAAGGAGTGCTTGTCGCGCCAGGCTTTACTAAACAAGCAGTACGTGAAGCAATAAGACTAGGAATAACACTAAAACAGATAAGCATACGCTCACTATACGAGCAATACTATAAGAAAAAGACAAAAGATAAGGAACTACACAGCCTACTAGACTATCTAGGAGTAAAAACATAGAAAAGCTCATCTACAAGATCGTGTAGTAAGCTCGAACTAATTATTCTCAACAACCTGTTGTTCTTCTTTAACTCTGAAAAGATCTCGTATCTAGACCCAGCATCAGCGTATCTGCCCATAAGCCATAATACTACGTCAAGATGTAGTGGTGGGATGCCAGAGTAGTCTGAGATGCTTTTCCATGCTTTTCTCACGTAGTCTGTTTTTCTCATTAGTATACGGGATTCTTCGTAGAAGCTCTTTGCATTTTCCACCACGATGATACCAGATAAGACTGTGATAAGGGCTACTCTTCTATCAGTAGGTAGAGGTATCTCCATGGGTAATGTATCGTCGAAACCGTTAACTCTATGACCGTAGTATGTCATCTTTATAGCGAAGACGATAGTCTTGGTGTTAGGATCCGTGTTTAGACACCTAGCTGTCTTCACCCATAAACGCTTGTAGTCACGGTTATGAATAAAGTGTTCAAGAGCTCTGCATTTCTTGAGTATTCGTAAACGGGATAGCTTGTTTCCTAGAGAATACCTGTTATACTTACTAGTAAAGTCTTCAACTAATGCTAGTATATCGATCCAGTCTTCTGGGCATCTATAAGGGATGCTATAGGCATATTTTATCCAATACTCTTCCCCCCTTATAGTAAGCATATAGCTTACAAGAGCATTTAGAAATAACAGCACAGGTGCTCTGATGCCACACTTGTTCTTAATAATTCTTGCCGCATCCATTTGAGGGTCTATGAGTTCTAGTTGTTTCACCTTGGAGAGTCCTAGTTGTTTGAAAACCTTGGCTAGTGCATCTATTCTATGATCATTTAATATTACACGGTGCATAATTACTCATACCACTAGCTCGTTCTCCAACTATAATGTATCTATAAGGGGTTTCTTGCCCATGTACTCTGCCGCTGTTAGTATCCTTACTCCTTTCTTCCCCGCCTCCGAGTATACTGGTGATACCCTCTCCCTCCACCTCTTCTCTCTTAGCAGATGATGATCATATATTATGAGCTCAGGCTCTAGTTCATGTATTATAGTAATGATGTTCCTCACGGCTCTCTCTAAGTTTATCCTATTAAACATATAGGGGAACAAATATGTGGGTGGACCATCAATTATCAAAATATCAGGCTTGTACTTTATGATGTTATAAGCATAATCTTCTATTATAGGGCCCATTAAATCACTTGTATAGAATACTCTTTTCCCGTTCTTCTCTATAACTACTGGTGTTACCCAGCCTGTTCTATCGTATTCTAACCCGTGGAACCAGGGCTCTAGGATACGTATTATTGTGTCTCCTAGACTAAGGACCCGTTTATCGCCCCATACAAGCCTTGTATTACCGAGCTTGCACTCTGATATCCAGGGCTGAGAAGACCATAGTTTTGATACAAGTTTGTTAAACCACTCTCTACCCTTAGCTAGTAATTCTTCACGCCTAGCTTGGTAGTCTCCATAATTTTTTGATAATGCTATTCCTAATTTCTTGACAGGATCCTCTACTACTATTCTCCGTGGCCTAGACAAGCATTCATCAATACCCACGCCAGCTAGGCCTGCAAGCTCCATAATTAATTGCCTAGCCCGTGCCCACTGGCTTTCATTTATAAAGATGTTGGGGTTTTTGAGAACAAGTATTTTTCCTAGCCAAGTGGCTCTAGGGTTAATACACCTAGTAGGTGGTATATGGTGATCATAATGATAGTGTGTTACTATTATGACTCTTGCCCGGCTACACGCTTTTTCAACTGTTTTCTGCGCCTCTTTCTTTAACCTAAGCTTCTCTTCTACGGGTAATGGGTAGCTAGGCTGCATCTCTGCTGCTCCTGGATCTAGCACAACGTATCCTTTACGTGTCTCGACCTCCAGGGAAAAACTCTTGGCTCCGAGACTGTCGAGCCATAGTATCTTTATGCCGAGTTCTTCTAGAATTTTGTTCAACTCTTTTCTCCATAGTGCTATTTTTAAGTGTGGTCGTGGTTTAAAAGAACACGGCTGTATGAGTGGGTATTCTGGTTACTGATAGTTAGGATTTCGTACTAGTAAATAACGATCAATTTCGATTTCCGAAAAATCCTCCGGTTAACATTTTTATACGAGACACTGGTTGAAATTGCACTTCAAGAGGAGGTAGCACGTAGTCTTGAGTAGGAATGCCCTAATAGCTATTATAATAGCTATAATAATAGTCATAGGAGCCGCAATAGCGTTTACACGGGGAGGCGGCGAAACGACTACGCCTGCAACCGGTACTACGACACAGTCACCCACACCCTCTAAGATGAGGCTGGTCATCGCTATACCTGAGGAGCCTGAAGGACTCGATATACAGCAGATAACATGGTCAAACGAGGTTCACGATCTAATCTATGAGCCACTAGTAATACTTGATCCCAACATGAATATCGTGCCAGCACAGGCAGTATCATTCAAAGTAGTTGATAACGGAAGAGCGATAATATTCAACTTGCCTAAAGGAGCCAAGTTCGCTAATGGTGATCCACTAAATGCTACAGCTATAAAGGAGAGCATAGAGAGGTATAGGAGGATCAGCCCCTATGCCGAGGACTTCGCAGTAGTTGACCATATAGAGATACTGAATGAGACAGCAGTAAAAATAGTATGTAAAGAGCCACCTGCCTATCTATGGGCTGTACTAGTAACTGCTTATGGCGCACCAGTAGACGTATTCCTAGCTAAGAAGATTGGAGATGATGCTTTCAATAGGGAAGCCGTAGGCGCAGGTCCTTACAGAATAGAGGAATGGGTGCAGGGATCCTATATACTGTTAGTCAGAAACGAGAATTACAGCACCAACATGCCATTCGTGGAGAACAAGGGGCCGCCCTATATCGACGAAGTGATGATCAAGTTCATACCAGAAGACCTGACAAGAATCATGGAACTACTATCTGGAAAGGTACACGTAGTAAGAGATGTGCCTATTGACATGCTAGACGAGGTTAAGAAGAACCCTGATATAAAACTATATGAAACATTAACACCCGGTATAAATTACATAGCTGTTAACATGAAAGACCCTATACTAAGCGATATCAATGTGAGAAAAGCTATCATGATAGCTATAGATAGGAACCAGCTCGTGGAGACTTTGAAGAATACTGCTGTTCCATGGTACGGTCTCCTCTCACCTACAGTGATAGGCTATGATAAAGAGGCAGAAGAATGGGCTGAACAAGTATATGCACATGATGCTGACAAAGCAAAGCAATTACTGGAGCAGGCTGGATGGATGGATACTAATGGAGATGGCGTCAGAGAGAAGAATGGGCAAGAACTAGAAATTACGCTAATGGTTCCAAATGATATACCAGTACTCAAGAAGATAGCGCCTGTACTGCAAGCACAGTTACAGAGTATAGGCTTTAAGGTAAAGCTGAAAGAAATGGAGAATGCGTTTATAAGAAAGTCTATTAGAGACTGGGACTTCCAGCTAGCACTCCAGAGATATGTCTGGGCTGATGCGGATATCCTGATATACCTGCTACACAGCAAGGTCGCTAACCGTACTTATACGAACCCGCAAGTAGACCAGTTACTAGATAAAGCAAGAACAATAATGGATCCCGTTGAGCGCGCTAAGACTTACACGCAGATACAGAAGCTAGCACTAGAAGACCTGCCTATGATACCATTATTCGTAACAAAGTCTTATACTGCTGTTAGAAAAGAAGTGCAAGGAGTAATAGTGTTACCACCATACTCGCAAGTAATAATAAATGATGCAAAGATGGTGAAAGGATGACCTAATGGTCGACAACAATGTCTTCATCACTAACATATTTTTTCATTAAAAAACTCGTATACGGGATAATCGTTGTTCTTTTCGTTACGATTCTCTTATTCGCTATTTTGAAGTCTATACCAGCCGACCCTATAGAGGTTATGGCCGGGGAAAGAGTCACGGGGGAGAGACTAAGAGAACTTAGGGCTCAATGGGGTCTTGATAAACCCGTGTATCTCCAATACTTTTACTGGCTAAATAATATCCTGCACGGGAATCTTGGTAAATCTATAGTCACTAAGCAGCCTGTATCATTCTTAATATTATCGAGACTACCTTACACGTTAGCCTTGATGTTATCATCGCTCTTCTTATCATATCTTGTAGGAATAGTTCTCGGCATCATATGTGTAGTGAAAAGGTATAGACTACTAGACTCCATAATTAATAACGCATCTACAGTACTCTATTCTATACCATCATTCTGGCTAGCACTTATGCTCATAATAGTCTTTGCATATAAGCTAGGCTTGTTTCCCATATCTGGGTATCAGGGACCAGAATCCCTGGTGCTTCCAGTACTCTCCCTGAGTATACCATGGATTGCCCGGACTGTAAGAGTTGTACGTACCGAGTTACTGGAAATAATTTCTCAGGACTATATCGTTACAGCAATAGCTAAGGGGTTATCGCCCTGGAGAGTTATACTTGTACATGCTCTAAGACCTGCACTCATAGCTATATCAGCATTATTCTTCTTAGACTTGCCATGGGTATTAGGCGGATCCGTTATTGTTGAGACCGTCTTCGGATACCCAGGTCTCGGAGGATTATTGTATAAAGCGGTGACAAGACTCGATTATCCTGTAATAATGGGTATAATACTACTGATAGCAATACTCACTGTAATCTCTAACACACTAGGCGACATAGTTGTAGGGATAATTGATCCGCGTGTAAAGACAAGGAGGATGAGATCTTGAGAGAGACCATACAGAGTTTTCTCACAAACCGGAGTTTTCTTGCAGGCTTGATACTAGTTCTAGTACTCGTAGTATTAGCTGTACTTGCAGGGGTAATAGCGCCAGAAGAGAAGGTATACAGGATTGATCTTAAGCAGTCTTTGCAACCTCCTTCGCTAAGTCATCCCTTCGGAACAGATCATCTAGGCCGTGATGTGTTTGCACGAGTAATACATGGTATTAGGATAGCTTTTAGGATAGTGCTAGTGGTTGTTGTTGTAGAGAGTTTAATAGGTGTGCCTCTGGGCATACTAGCTGGTTATTGGGGTGGGAGGGTAGAGAATGTAATATCTGGACTAACAGATACTGTATGGGCTTTCCCGCCAATAGTTCTAGCCCTTGGTATAGTACTAATTCTTGGTCCATCAATACTAGTGGTTGCACTAGCTATAGCGGCTGTGAGCTGGGCTCCCTTTACCAAGACTATCCAGGGCAAGACAAAATCCATCATGACTTCAGAGTATATTGATGCAACAAGAGCTCTAGGCGCGAGCGCTCTACACATAATAGTTAGACATATACTACCAAACGTGGCTCCTACAGCACTGGTACTAGCTGCACTCACCGTTCCCTCAGCAATACTATCAGCTACAAGTCTTAGCTTTCTAGGCTTGGGGGCTCAACAACCAATGCCAGAGTGGGGATTAATGATTTCTGAGGGCAAAGACTACTTATTAAAAGCACCATGGATAGTGACGTTTCCAGGAATCTTTATCGTACTAATGTCGCTCGCATTCAATCTTCTAAGCGATGGATTACGAGACATACTAGATCCTAGGCTTAAGACTCTCTAAACTAGCATTTCCACATCGCTGCTATCTCGCTTCCCACTAGTACTTGTACTAAAGCATCAGGCTTGAGAGAGCATAGAGTGGACACTATGCCATAGAGCTTCCCGAGAATAGTTTCCATGGAGTAGTGTGTGCTAATACTTCGTGGCAGCTTTACCGTGATAATATTGTTTATAGAAGAAAAAGCTAATTCAACTATTCCTTCTCCTAGGCTTAGAAAAAGATTAAACGAGTAACTTGTTGAAGCCTCGTACTTCTCGTTGTTAATCAATAACTTTATCTTCAACAAGACAGCGTACCCGGCTCATACTGGATTTCATACTTTTCTTGTCCTCCAGAATATGGTTTAAGCCTAGAAACAAGCTTTCCTTTGACATCAGTGATTTCTATTTCTAGTTCTCCGGGTATGCTAGCTCCTTCTGGTAATTTCGATATTAATTCTTTAAGTAGTTGTATCATTGTTTCATCATCTATAGTTATCTCTATCTCTGCTTTTAGAGTAACCATTTCTTCCCAACCACAGGCTTAGCGTTATCTAGTTAGTTTTGTGGGGAAAAGAATTATCCCTTTAGTTTTTTATCTAGATCTACTAGTTCTGAGTGTACAAATCTACCGTTAGCGGCGACAAGCTCGTCATCAAAGTATACCATTGGGTTTAGTATACTAACATCTGTGTGTGCTTTTGCTGCGCCTACGCTACCTTTAAACTTTGGAGATTGAGAGCCAAAACCAAACTCTATGCCAGCATATACTCTTTCGTCTTCTAATGGAATGCCTCTCAGTCTAGCATTGGGGTGGAAGCCCCATGACGCATGTGCTACATAGTACATTTTCTCGTCTTTCAGGTTATCAAGCCATTTCTTGAATATAGATGCTTCTCTACCACCGCTAACATCTACTATACGGCCATTTTTGATCACTATCTTTACTTCTTGAGATAACACTCCTAGCTCGTCAGGAGGCCATATAAAACCGTCTGCTACTATTACACCGTTTATAGTCTCCTCTATTGGTGCCCAAGATATCTGGCCTCCCAGTGGTTTATAGATGCCTTTTTCCTTCACAATGCCATCGTTATGAAATACTGGTCTTTTAGGATCATTCTCGAACTCTAGCTTTGTACCCTTCGGAGTCTCGACCCTGACTTTACGAGCTCTTGCTGTTAGCTCTCTCAGCTTCTCGCCTAGCTCGCACATTAGCTCGTAGTCTACTCTTCCTATGAGCCTTATCATCATTTCGGGGTCCATACCTGTTAACTCGAGAATCCTAGCCCCGTTCTTTAAAGCCTCGTTATAAGCATTTGTATGCAGTATGTACATTAGAGGAAAACTTATGATTACATCACTACTCTTCATAGCAGCAGCTACGTGGGCAGGAGGCTCTATATCGACTTCTTTCTGGGTCTTATAGATTAGTAAAGCCGCGTCACCACCAATACTATGCGCAGCGGCTGTAACGTATTCAAGCATCTTCTTATCTATAGCAGTGTCAGATAATACAAGCACCTTCTCTCCTGGATTTATAGATGCTAACACTTTGACTGTTTTCAGAGCCGCTTCATAGAGCTCCATAAACATGTTTTCATAATAAGAGCTCATTAAAACCACCATTACACTTTACTATCACGCTATAAATTAAGTATTCCTCAAGGGAAAACTCTCTGGAGGAGAAAAGTTTGAAGCTACATGTAGGATTTATAACTATCGGGCAAAGCCCGAGAACAGATGTCATGAATGACTTATCCAGAATCCTCACCAAGAACATAGAGGTTGCAGAGAAGGGTGTATTAGACGGGTTTACTAGAGAAGAGATTATGGAGAAATTTAGTCCCGAGCCTGGGCATACAGTGTATGTCTCTAGGCTTAGAGATGGCTCTTCTATTACAATGTCAAAAGAAAAAATTCTCCCTGTAATGCAAGAGAGGATAAAAGAGCTCGGCGAGATAACAGACTTGATAGTAATACTTTGCTCTGGGGATTTCCCTAGGTTTGAAAGCCGAGTACCTATAATATACCCAGAGAAGCTGCTTAAAGCATTTGTAGAAGGCATTAGCTTAACTGGTAGACTAGCGGTATTCATACCACTTCCTCAGCAAGTAGTATATGCTTATAAGAAGTGGAGTAGCTTGTACCCAGAAGTCACTGTTGTAGACGTATCACCCTATTCTGCTAATCTTGAAGAGTTTAGTTTAAAAGCTAGGAAACTGGTTAACGAAGACCCACAACTAGTTGTAATGGACTGTGTAGGCTATACCTTTGAGCAGAGAAAAACTGTACAAGAAGTCTTGGAGAAGCCCGTCGTGACGACAAGAGGTGTTATAGCTAGGGCTCTTAACGAGCTAGCAGGCTAGAGGATCCACGTTAAGTACAAAGAATTACTAGTTAACATTCTCATAAATTCTCCCAGGATTTTTAGTACCCATATCTGGAAGTAAAAATAATGTTAAATTAAAGTTTAAATTTCATAGATGCAACCAAGTCCAGTGATAAATAGTAGGTGGAGGTGCCCGAGTATTAATAAGAAGTTGTTTAGGGCAATAACCACGACCCAAGCTATCGCTATTATAATCGTAGTAGTCGTAATTGTAGCTGCAGCCGCGTATCTTGCAACAAGGAAACCCGCGCCCGAGACAACTACTACACCGGCCAAGGTACTAGAATTCGTGTATGGTACTACGCAGGAGACAGGCACATTTGATCCCGCTAAGCATAGAGACGAGACAGAGACAATGTATGTTGTTAACACGTATGACCCATTACTAATGCCGACAAAAGGCGGCCCACCCAAACCCTGGGTTGCAGAAAGATGGGAAGTTAGCGAAGACGGAAAGGTATGGACATTCTACATAAGGAAGGGTATAAAGTTCCACAGCGGTAGAGAACTAACAGCCGAGGACGTTGCATTCAGCATGCAGAGAGTACTCGACTTAGGTACAGGATTCTCATTCTTATGGAAAGGACTTGTAGAAAAAGTAGAAGCTGTAGACAAGTACACGGTGAAATTCTATCTATCACAACCATTCGCAGAGTTCCCCGCAACACTCATACACTTGTTCATAGTCGACAAAGAAGAAGTGCTAGCTCATAAACAAGATGGTCCATTCGGAGAATACGGTGACTACGGACAAGCATGGCTAGCTGAACACGATGCTGGCTCAGGCCCCTACAAGGTTGCCGAGTACAAGCGTGGTGAGAGAGCTATTCTCGAGAAATTCGAGGACTACTGGGCAGGCTGGGAGCCAGGCAAGCCTGATAGAGTAGTAATACTAGTTGTAGGCGAACAACCAACACTTGTCTCAATGCTCAAGAAAGGAGAAGTAGACATGGTGGAGCAGTGGCTACCAGCAGACACCTTTGAGGCTCTTAAGAAAGAACCCGGAATAGTTGTAAAAGAAGACCCCGATGCTAAGCTATTCTTTGTATCAATGAATAACATGAAGCCGCCGTTCGACGACATCAATGTTAGAAAAGCTGTGAGCTATGCTGTAGACTACCAGTCTATAATAAAGAATGTGTTCAGAGGCGGCGTACAAGCAGAAGGGCCTATACCAATAATAGCGCCTGGACACTGTAAGGATGTGGCAGTGTATACTTACGATATTGAAAAAGCAAAAGATTATATGTCTAAGTCTAAGTACGCTGGGCAACAGCTAACAGTAGAGTACGTCTATGTATCAGGACTAGCTGTTGAAGAGCAAGTTGGTCTAATAATCAAGGAGGGATTAAAGCAGATAGGAATAAATGTTGAGCTAAGACCAGAACCATGGAGTAGAATAGTAGAATTAGTAAAGACCCCTGAGACCACGCCACACATGGTAGCAATATTCCATACATTAAAGTACCCATCACCGGACAGCCACACCTACTTAATGTTCCACCCCAAGGCTCATGGCACGTACATGTCATGTATGTGGTACGAGAACGATGAAGTAACGCAGCTGCTAGATCAGGCACGAGTAACTCTAGATCAGCAGGAGAGATACAGACTCTATTGTGAAGTAACAAAGAGGGTTACTGAGGACGCAGCAGCATTATTCATATTAAACCCAATACACAGGATAGCATATAGAGACTATGTCAAAGGCTATGAGTATATAGGTATATTAGGGTTTGATCTAAGATTCTACAACCTGGATATAAGCGGCAAACCATAAGGCCGCAGGGAAAGACTAGTGAGATTCAGAGACTATGTAATTAGGAGAGCACTACAGATCCCGGTAGCTTTATTCGGGCTCTCAATACTAATTTTTTACATTACTCGTGTTATGCCCGGAGATCCTGTACGCTTGTACCTCGGCTTAGAGGCTACTGAAGAACAAGTTGAAATGTATCGTAAATTATTCGGCTTGGATAAACCCATATATGTCCAATATATAGATTACTGGAAGAACTTCTTCACAAAAGGCACGCTAGGCTTATCGCTATATACCGGTAGAGATGTTATGAGAGACATAGCTGATTACCTGCCTGCAACATTAGAGCTCGTAATAGCTGCTATGATCTTCTCAGTTATTGTAGGAATAGTGCTTGGCGTCATATCAGCAATGTACAGGAATAGATGGATAGACAACGTGTTACGAGTAATAGCTATAGCTGGTGTATCAATGCCGCGGTACTGGGTGGGCATACTACTACAGCTGGCCCTAGCATATTATCTAGGAATACTGCCAATGACCGGCAAGCTAAGCACAGCTATTAGTGTTGAGCGGATAACAGGGTTTGTATCTATAGATAGTATTATCACGGGGAACTGGGAAGCACTAATAGACTTCTCAAAACACCTTGTACTACCAGTAATAGCGCTCTCTCTATCACCTATAGCGCAGATAATGAGACTAGTTAGAGCTAGTCTTCTCGAAGAACAATATAAACCATATGTTGCAACACTGGTTTCTCTAGGCCTACCCTACAGGATTATATACTACAAGTACATGCTCAGAAACGCACTAGTAGTAGCACTTACAATCATAGGACTACTCTTCGGCTTCTTCATATACGGTGCTTTCGCTATAGAAATGGTCTTTGGATGGCCTGGTATAGGCTGGTATGCTGTCGAGGTAGGGTTGGCCAAAGACTTCAATGCTATTGTTGCGGTTGTCATGCTTATAGGAGTAATATACACTGTTACAAACTTCATAGTCGATATAGTCTACGCGTATCTCGACCCAAGGATAAGGATAAAGATGGAGGTATGATCCCATGAGTAGCGAGGTCAAGCACTATAGGCTTAAACTAGCGCTATACAAGATTAGACATAGTCCTACAACGATTGCCGGAATAGCCATTATAACAGTGTTTGCTATCCTCGCCTTTTTTGGAGAATACATAGCTCCCTATCCTGAGGATGCTTACACTATACATATGGAGAGGAAGTTCCTGCCTCCCTCATGGGAGCACCCGTTCGGAACAGATGCTGTGGGAAGGGATATCCTGAGTAGAGTAATCCTTGCAACCAGGATATCTCTTGGAATAGGGCTTGGCGTGGTAGCATTAGCTATACTAATAGGGTTCCCATTAGGATTAATAGCAGGATATATCGGGGGAGCATTAGAAGCAATAGTTATGAGGCTTACAGATATATTCTTATCAATACCATCAGTAGTCCTAGCTATGGCTATTGCTGCAATGGTTCAGCCAACACTGCAAAACGCTATGTTCGCGCTTGTCATAGGATGGTGGCCATGGTATACGAGACTAGGATTCGGGCTAGCCTCCACGCTTAAGAACGAAGACTATGTTCTTGCAGCAAAAAGCTTCGGGGCTGGATGGAGGCATATAGTCTTTAAAGAGATAATGCCTAACTCTATCCCGATACTTGCTGTCAAGGCTTCTCTAGACGTGGGATATGCTGTACTAGCTGAAGCACTACTTGGATTCATAGGATTTGGTGTGAGACCGCCAACACCTGAATGGGGTACAATGCTTAGCGAGGCAAGGATTTACCTGCCAGACATATGGTGGTATGCCACGTTCCCAGGCTTAGCAATATTCTTAGCTGTAATGGGGTTCAACCTGCTTGGCGACGGCCTAAGAGACATACTAGATGTTAGAGAGAACGTGTAAACTAATAACTAGTTGGTAGCAGAGGGTGAATGATATGTCCTTGTTAGAGGCTAGAAATCTAAAAATATACTTTAAGACTTTCGTAGGGCTATCAAGGGTTGTCGAAGACGTTAATTTCAAGCTTGAGCGCGGAGAGAACCTAGCATTAGTGGGCGAGAGTGGTAGTGGTAAAACCACTGTTTTAAAGACTATATTAGGAGTACTTCCTCCGAACGCGATAGTTGAGGGACAATTATTATTCCGTGGAGAAGACTTGCTCAGGAAGAGCCAGGAGGTATTATCAAAGCTACGCGGCACCGAGCTTACATACATACCTCAGGAGCCCCTAGCGGCTCTTAACCCCTTCTACACTATTGAGGAGCATTTTAAAGACCGTCTCCTCTTAAGCGGTAAACCAGAGATAGGCGTAACTAGCTACTTATTCAAAATGAGGCGTAAGATTACTGAAGAACATAGAGAGATAATGCTCAAATACCTTGAAAAAGTCAAGATACCAGACCCCGATAGAGTGCTCAAGAGCTACCCAATACAATTGAGTGGTGGCATGCTACAGAGGGTGCTAATAGCACTCGCAATAGTATCTAATCCCAGCATACTCCTTGCTGACGAGCCCACTACAGCCTTAGACGTGATTACACAAAAAGAGATACTAGAGTTGCTAAGAGGCTTACAACGCGATATGAGCATGAGCATAATATACGTTACACACGACCTAGGCGTTGCCAGAAGCATTGCTGATAAGATTATCGTGATGTACGCTGGCCACGTAGTCGAGGAGGGCAGTGCAGACAAGGTACTACATGATCCTCTACACCCTTATACAAAGGGGCTCGTGGACTCTATACCAAAACTCATTGGAGGAGAACTGAAAGGAATCGAAGGCGGACTCATAAATTATGTGAACCCTCCCAGGGGATGCAGGTTCCATCCAAGATGCCCATACGCAAAAGGGATATGTCGTGAGAGGCGCCCACCACCAACACTATTTGGTAATAGAAAGGTGTTTTGCTGGCTATATGGTGGGGAGAAGCAATGAACATAATCTTGGAGGTAAAGAATCTTAAGAAATACTTCCCTATAACAGCCGGGATTTTCAATAGAGTAGTTGGATGGGTAAAAGCTGTAGATAATGTTAGTTTTAAGGTGCCGAGAAACAGCATCTACGCTATAGTAGGTGAAAGCGGGTGTGGAAAATCAACTCTAGCCAGGACAATAATAGGATTATACGAGTCCACAGATGGCGAGATAATATTCAATGGCACAAATATTACTAAGCTGAGTGCTAAGGAGAGAAAACATGTGTTACGTAAGATGTCTATAGTTTTCCAAGATCCCACATCCTCCCTAAACCCGCGTCACAAGATTATAGATATAATTACCGCGCCACTCAGGGTCCATGGAATAGGTAGTCCCAAGGAGCAGAGAGAAAAAGCTGAGAAGCTTATAAGACTAGTAGAGCTTGATGAAAGCTTTCTCAATAAATACCCACACGAGCTAAGCGGTGGTCAGAGACAGCGTGTTGCAATAGCAAGAGCATTAGCATTAGAACCTGATCTGATACTATTAGATGAGCCTACAAGCGCGTTAGACGTGAGTGTACAAGCTAAGATACTAAACCTACTAAAAGACTTACACGAAAAGCTTAGACTAACATACGTATTAATTACACACAACCTAGGAGTTGTTAAAAACTTTGCTAACTATGTATCAGTAATGTATGCTGGTAAAATTGTTGAGACAACATCAATAGAGGAATTATTCACAGAGCCTCTACATCCGTATACTAGGGGGTTAATAGCCGCAATACCTCCCGTAACTAAGGATGAGGAAGAACTCATAAACAAGCTAGGATTAAGGATAAAGCCTGGGGAACCACCTTCTCTCTCAAACCCGCCTAAGGGGTGCAGATTTCATCCAAGATGCCCATTTGCTAAAGAGATATGTATGAAGGAGGAGCCAAGACCCATAGAGTACCAGAGAGGGCATGTAGTCTACTGTCACTTGTATAGTAGAAAATAAATGATGTGATATAGTAGCTATAATGGAGCACCTTTTCTCATAATATCTCTTAGACTACCATGTACTTCTAAGATAGTCTTCCAATCCTTCTCATCGTAGAACTTGGCGCGTCCAGCAGTAAAGTCCTTTGCTACTTCTAGGACAAATCTTGATGCCTGGTCTAGCGAGTAGATATTTGTAGCTCCGGTAGCTGATCCTGGTACTGGGAGTCTTGTTGTGGTTGCCACACCTATTACTGGTGCAGTAGTATAAATCCATGGTTGTGCCATGCTATTTATGTGATAAACATTTGTTGTAAAGGGCAGTATGTCCTGCATGCTTAAGGGAACTAATACTGGTGCTTCACCAGTAACCCTGGTGTAGATGTCTAGTATAGTATCATCTACTTTTAGTATCCATCCTTCTTTGACAACATGTGTTATGGCAAAACCAGTATGATTTACTAGTTTGTTAGCCTTAGTAGCATCTACTGAGAGAATAGCATCCATCCTCTCATCAACTTCTTCCCGGAGAAGAGTGAATATATCGACTGGCGAGTCCATCATGGGGACGGGCTTGTAAGGCTTAACTGGTGCACGCGTAGTTATGTGAGTAGTTATGATTACATTGCCCATTAATTTATCACCGTACTCGCTCATCTCTGCTAGCTTGTAGAGAACAGATAATGCTACTATTGCCCCATCAGCATCCGATACTAAGCCTAATAATTCGGGTCTCGCCCCTACGCCTCCAAGTCTACCAATAACTCCTAGACACGGCTTCTCTTTCCTACCCTTAACCCTGGCTTTCACAAATAATGTTGAACCCTTATCTCCTCTTAGTTCTTTAAAGGATAGTTCTACATCACTACTTCTCTCTAACAGTTCTCTTAACTCCTTCTCGCTAACATCAGGTTTATCTAAAATTCTTATTACTTCGAGAATATGTCTTATGAGACCCATATCTCGGCACCTAGCCTAAGAGTATATCGGATATAAAGCTTATAATTGGCTTGCCTAGGATCTCTTCTATCAAGCTATACACTTCATGATATTTTACTCCAGTGCCTAGTGGTATCTTATGCCTATCGATAACAGCCATGTGTACCTCTAGGCCTTTACTAAGCTCTACGCTTAGAACAGGTCTTGTAGCATCTTTCCTAACTAATGCTACAAGGTCGGGGAAAGTCGCTATTCTGCCCTTCTCCCTGCTCTCTAGAGTCATGAACTCGTTGATGTATGTGAGCTCATATAATTCTCCATCACACTCAAGTACCGACCTGCCCACGTCGAATCCTCCCCGCGTTTCAAAACCTGTTTCCCTCACAACACAGTCAGATATTATCTTACCTCTAAACATGGAGACTATCTTATGTAGTGCCTCAAGTGAGTCGCTCTGACTAGTAAGTACCTCGCCTACTCTTAATGCTAGAGATAATGCTCCAACAGCCGCATTTTTCTCTAAATACTCTACGCTAACCGGGTTTCTAGATACTGCTACAACACCGTGTGCTGCAGCAATACTTCTTATACTTTTAGAGACTGCGTCAAGAGATCCTTTGAGAACCCCGGAGACATAATTACCCCCTAGACTACCAGTGCTGAAAGCCTGGATACTAGTATAGCTGGGTAACCTGTGTAAACCTAGAGAGCCCATTAGTACTGTGGGGTGGGCGCGGCCGTTGCATGGCGCATCAATAACATATACTCCTAGAGATGCTGCTTGTATCCATGATGCAACAGTATTCAGTCCGCCTATCTCGGAGCTCACAATACCCACGAGATTATTGACCTCATTATTCATCAACCATGCTGCTTCGATATAGTTAGATGGCTTTAACACGTTCTTGCCAGCCGCTTGGGATCCCACACTAGAAGCTGTTACTACTATCCCATGTTTATCAAGCTCGTCTGGGGATACTACTACAACATCACCAAGTGATAGCGAGGTCTTAGCTAGCTTCATGCCTTCTTCTATAGAGCCGCCGCCTCCCCCTCCTAGAAACGCGCTTCCAACAAGTATTTTCTCTAAATCCTTCTCACTGATTACTTGTCTCATATACTCCATACCCCATTCTTTATCAATGTCCTACCATCTGCTATTAGTGTAGGCTCGCGTATCACGCCATCGATATGTACACCTGCTCTTACTTTGCCGCCAAATGTACTGTTATCCCCAAAGGCTAAGTGCACGGTACCGTAAATCTTCTCGTCCTCGAGTACCACTCCTGTTATTTTAGCAGCAGGGTTACATCCTATGCCGAGCTCTGCGGGGAAATTAAATGCTTCCTTCTTACCAACACTTTCAAGTATCTTCCTCAGCATATCTGCTTGTCTACCACCCTTTATTGAAACCACATAACCCTCCTTAACCTCTATACTTACCGGTTCTTCTAGTATACCTATTCCTCCAGATAAACTAGCATCAATGACTACTGTGCCTTCTCCAGTACCTTCTACTGGTGCTACATATACTTCTCCTGCTGGCAGGTTACCCCAGCTACCGGGCTTATCATATATCCCAGAGTCTAGGTGGACTTCCCGGCCTTCTATGCTGAAAGATATGTCTGTACCAAGAGGGCTCGTGATTCTTATTTCTCTAGCGTTTCTCAACGCGTTGAGCATTTTCTCTCCTAGTTTTACAACGGTTTCTTTGTAATCTATAGATAGTGTGCGCATGAAGATATCCATGGTTATACCAGGCATTGTCGCGCCTCGTGCACCAGCATCAGTACTCCTCTTCCTAGCCTGAGTATGTGTTAGACTATACTTTGTCGGGGCTAGGAAAACATCTGCTTTCATCCATGCATTAGCAATAGTCCTAGGAGGCTCCTCGGCATTACGCGTCCTAGGCTTCATTACGAATAATACTGCCTCAGCACCCAGCTCTAGTCCTGCTTTGAAGAGAACACGGCCAATCTCTTCTTTCTCGAGATCCGTTATTACTATAAACTCCTCTCCAGGCTCTAAGCCAAGGTTTACTCTTAGAACTCTCCTAGCTACTTCTTCAGGCTTACTCAAGGCTACAACCATATCGGTTTTACATCATTACATGATATAAAATATTCTCTAGAGACCTAGGGTTTTGAGACAAAAGGATTATTCTTGATGTAAAACCTTAGGTTGTTATCAAGGTCTTTTGATACCCCTATTCTCTTACTAGAAGCAATCATTCCTGCATCTATCCTTAACCCCTCTCTAATAGTAAGCAATGATCTATCTTCGTAGACCCTGACCCCGTGAAAACTCTTATCTATACGAAGCGCTTGCGTGAGCCTGCCCGGCCCGCTAGTAAGTAGTTCTAGTTTCTCGACCCTCCTATTACGCTTCATCATCTCTATACCTCGGACTGGCTGTAGAGCTCTTATCAAGACAGCCCCGTATTCCCCGGGTTCATGAGCAACTATGTTGAAAAGCCATTGTCTATGAATACCATATATTAATGCTACTCCTACATCACCTCTCATCATCTTAGCAAGCGGTCCCCCGCGCTTAGCCCTCGAGGCAGGATCCTCTGGCCCATAATACGCCTCGCACTCTACGATATAGCCTGCTAGTATTCTCCTCCCTATTCTTCTCCATACGAGCTTGCCCAACAGGTTCACAGCTGTTTTTGCTGGGTCATTCTCATAGAACTCCCTAGGTATGATTCGTGGTGCCCGCAATTTTCTTCACTATACTCGTGTATCTCTTACAAGCCTACTATCAGGTCTTCTAACTGATCAGGATAACGTGTTAATACCTCGTATCCATCCTCAGTCACTACCACAGTATCCGAGTGCCTGAACCCGCCGACTCCTTTGACGTATATGCCGGGCTCTATCGTAATAACCATGCCGGGTTCTAGTACTCTATCATAACCTATGTCTAGGAAAGGCGGCTCATGATACTCTAACCCTATCCCGTGGCCTGTATGGTGTCTCCAGTATTCTGTTAAACCATTCTCTTTATAGAACTTTCTGACAGCTTTATCAACCTCGCTACACTTTGTTCCCGGCCTTATTTTTTCGAAAGCTATCTCTCTGGCTCTAAGCATGAGCTTGAAATACTTCTCCTGGTTAGGGGAAGGCTCGCCTACGATCATGGTCCTCTCAAGCTCTGCGCCATAACCACTGATAAGAGCTGTTGCACCAGTCACGAGGACGTCACCGTGCTTTATGACCGCGTGTATCGTTAATGAATGGGGGTAATAAGAGTGTGAACCAACTTGTCCGCGGAACCCTGCATGAGCACCAGCAGTCCACCCAGCTGGTCTGTAGACTCCTTTCAGAGCCCTAGCCATGGCTAGCGTAGCCTCCATGCTTGCGAGCATAGATATCTCGTCCTCGTATAAGCCTGGTCTCGTGTATTCTTGTAGGAGTCTGTGTGCTAAGGACGCCCACTTAGCACTCTCAGCTAGGAGTCTTATCTCCTCCTCGCTCTTCTTGATCCTTAATTCCTCGACAATATCTCTAGCATATACCATCTTGGCTGACCTAAGCAATTCACTAAGCTTAGGGCCCCTGTAACCAAATACCGGTCCCCACCCATCGCTATCGTATCCTATGACTTTATCAGCAAGGCCCATCTCTTCCATATACTCAGCAATGTATTTCATCGGGTGTTTCTCGTCGGGGTACTCGGGATAGTATAATACGCGATCCGCATAGCTATACTTCTCTGCATGTTCATGCTCGAGCAGGGGTGTTATGAGAGTTACTGTGCCGTCCTGATTCATTACAGCAACTATTGGTCTCTCAGTAGGTAAGTAGAAAAAGTTAGAAACGTATGCAACGTTAGCCGCTGATGCTAAGAACAAAGCATCAATACCCTGCTTCTCCATTAGCCTAGTAATCTTGTTCCTGCGTTTTTCAACCTCTTTTCTAGAGATTATGAGTGCGGAATAACTCATCACTATAATCCCCAAGCATTCCTTAATCTTTCCCAAGTTCTTCATCCATCCATTTAAGATAAGATTCGTTTCCCTTGATTATGGGTAGAACCACTATTTCTGGTACTTGATAAGAATGCATAGATTTAATCATTGACTCGAGTTTTTCGTAGAGATGCATTTTTGTCTTTACTATACAAAGCCACTCCTCAGACTCCTCTATAGCTCTTTTCCACCAGTAGTAACTCTTTATTGGACCGATTATCTGTATACAAGCTGCTAATCTCTCCTCTACCAGTTTACGAGCTATTTTCTCAGCCTCTTCCTTGCTACTCGTAGTCATGAACACTTGAAGATACTCTCCCGTAGAACCCATACTATCCAGCCCCAGGCTTATTCCATTAACAATCAACTTTATTATTTCAATAATCCTGTTTAAAATAACCGGTTAACAATGAGGCGTGTGAAACTAGTGGCTGCTGATATTGATGGTACACTGACTATAAGTAGAGACACTTATCTTCTCGACCTGGATGCCATCAAGATGATCCGTGTATTAGAAGAAAACGATATACGTGTCTCTCTGGTTTCTGGAAACTCTATACTAATAGTAGCTGGGCTTGCAAGATATCTGGGGGCTAAAGGACCATCAATAGGAGAGAACGGGTGCATAGTATACTACAGAGGAGTCATACATAGACTATGTAGCAGCGAGACAAGACAGGCTGCTGAGCTAGTTAAAGAAGAACTTGGGTTAACACCTAGTTGGCAAAACCCCTACCGAGAATACGATCTAGCTTTCGTAAAGAAGGGTAGTAGTAAGGAGGAGTTGAGAAAGCTTGTTACACAAGCCTCACAGATACTAGAAAGACACGGGTACAGGAACCTGAAAGTAGTCTCTTCCGGCTATGCGCTTCACGTAATGCCTAGAGAAGCCGATAAGGGGCAGGGTCTTCTGTATGCTTGCAAGCTTCTAGGTATATCTCCATCAGAGGTTGTAGCAATAGGGGATAGCGAGACTGACTTAGAATTATTCGAGAAAGCTGGTATCTCTGTCGCTGTGAGTAATGCTGATGAAAAAGCTAAGGAGAAGGCAGACATCGTGTTATCAAAGCCTAGTGGGAAGGGATTTGTAGAGCTAGCCGAGCTGATACTCTCTGGCAAGATATAGGACAAGCTTGTACAATTTCGTCAGCTGATCCATTCAAATAATTTGTCTCTTATAATAGTAAATAGTATTAATGCACCACCAGAAGCTAAGAGTATTGATGTTAATATACAGTTCTCGGGGTAGGGTAGTTTCTCAATACTAGATGCTTTGCACACTGATACGTTACAACTAATATTCTCAGCTACTACTAGTTGGCCTTTATCAATCTCTGTTCCTAGTGGCACTAGTAAGTGTCTTGTATCCTTAGTATTATGTACGAGAAGCTCTACTATTGTCTCATTTTTGCCAGTAACTACCTCTACTACTCTACCAGTTATGGTATCCATACCCCATACATTACCACCTGATGCTGAAAAATACGTTGTCGCAGCAGCACTTATAACAAGTAATCCTACGCCTGTTATTATGAATAAGGAGAAGACGAGCCTAGAACCCACCTTGCTTGCAGCATATATTGATGCAGAATATGAAGCTACTAGTAGAGATAATAGTATTAATAGCGATGACAAATAACCAGTCTTTAAAGAAGGCATTATGATACATGAAGCTAATATCAGCAAGACGCTGGATAATGGTACCAGTAGTAATGGCTTGCCTAGCAAAGCTCTAGCTCGACAACGATATATGCAGTAAAATACAGCCATCAAGCCTAGTGTCGCTATTTCGGGGACAAAATAACTAAGCGATTTACCAAGACCCATGAATATCCCGGCAAGATCCTCTACAAGAACTATTACTGCTATGACTATACTAGACAAGTACATCCACCAGGAGTGACGAAGCTCTCCTCTGTATGCATAATACACTGCTACACAGAGTAAAAGTAGAGAGGCAGAGAGTAATGGTCTCTTAATATAGTATGATAAGAGCTCCTCTGGTGCTAAGTCTGCTCTAACTAGTAAGAGTAACATTTCAACAGCTACAAGCCACAGTAATACCATTGATACTGCTACGAGTACTACTGTATCCATCCTGGTATTATTCATTGTATCACTCACTATGCCTGGGGACGCCTCTACCCGAGTAACATTAGGTCTAAAACATTTATGCCAAATAACGATTTAATAAAGGTTGACTTATTACACTAGTTTCAAGAATCTCGGCTTAACAGTACATTAAGCTAGGATCTAAGGTGACAATAATTGGGCAAAATACCTGGTATAAGTATCACGAGTATGAAGCTAGAAGAAGCAGACTATGATGCACTTATTCTACCATCATTCATGGATCATACAGTGTATTTCTTAGAGAAACTAGACCTTATAACAAAGGGGTATATAGTCCAGTCAGCATCAATAGCTAATTTTAAGTGGGAACAAGAGGAAGTTCAGCTCATACCTCTGCCTAAAGAGTATGGTATGAAGGCTAGAGTAGTAGTACTAGCTGGTTTAGGACCTAAGAAGAATTACGACATGGAGAAGCTAAGAAGAGCCACTACGCTAGCTACGCGCAGTATTCTTGATAAAAAGTACTCTAGTATAGGTGTACTAGTTAGCAACGAGCTTGTAATAAATAATGATATTAACTATACATGTAGAGAAACACTCTTATCAGTACTAATGAGTACTTATAAGTATAGTATAGGAAAAAAAGAGGAGCATTTGAGAAGGGTAGCAGTTATAACTACTGAGAATCCTGATCATGGCTTAGAAGAATATGTGAGAGCAGTTGCTGAGGCTATCTATATTTCTAGAGATATAGCTAATGCTCCGTCAAACAAGATTAATCCAGAAGGATTTGAAAAAGAAGTTAAGAAAATACTTAGTGGTCTGGAGCATACGAGTATTCGTGTATTTCGGCAGAGTGAATTAGAAAAAGAAGGACTTAACGGTATCTTGTCTGTCGGTAAAGGCGGTAGCGAGCCCAGACTCATATTAATCGAGTACCATGGTGATAAAAGTAGTAATGAGTGGTACGGAATTGTAGGTAAAGCTGTGACTTTTGATGCTGGCGGGTTGGATCTGAAGAGCAGAGAGAG
>CAZCAU010000004.1:0-63109 GCA_964496855.1 uncultured Desulfurococcales archaeon | reverse complement strand
ACCTCGGCTTATGTAACAAAAACATTAGCCCTTTGCCTTTTATAGAGGTATAAAAACTTATCTGGGACACTAAGGAAAAGCTTAAATACAAGGTATATAAGTGGTGGGCCCGCCGGGATTTGAACCCGGGACCTCCGGCTCCGAAGGCCGGCGCTCTATCCTGGCTGAGCTACGGGCCCATAAGAGGGCTTAGTAGTAGTTCTTGGATATTTGTGTGACACATCAGTATACTTATTTCAATTAGTATGGTTACTGCTAGGAGTATATAGTCTTGTGGTCTCATTTTAGGCTCGTTCCATATGCTTCTCTTTTTGTTGCCATATCCTTTTAGCTCCATGGCTAGTGTTAGTGCATCTATTTTAGCGGTTACAGCTCTTAGTAAGAGTATTATTATTGGTATAATGTTTCTCAATGTATCGAATGGGCTTCTCATAACCCATCTTGATTTTAGAGCTTCTATTATTCTCCTATACTTATCCAGCATGTAGACTAGTATGTTGTATGCTAATCCTATGCCAAAAGCAACTTGGTATGGAAAGTGAAAGTGTTTGTGTAAAGCACGTGTAAAGTCGTCTGGATTAGTAGTGTATGCTAGCATTGCTGCCAATAATACTAGTACCATAAGCATTACGAGGACCTGGAGAGCTATAAGCCCTGGGTGTTCGGCTCCTCTGAGCCTTGATATAACGTAGTTTCCAAGAGGTAGCCCTACAAAGAACGGGATTAGCGGAGGGATATCTTGTATAAGCCTTTTATAATCTACTCCCCCGAGTGTTGCAAGAAGGATTAGGTAAGCAAGTGTTGGGACAGATACTCCTAGAATTTGCTTACTAGTAGTTACAATAGCTATTATTATCATTACTAGTATCTTAGTAGTAGGTGTTACTCTATACAGGTACCTCATTAGTAGTCCTCCTCTTTAATGCTTCTTGTCTTGTCCACTAGTTTTAGTACACCATTACGTAAGACTATAGCTGTGCCACCAAGCTTATATGCAAACTCGAGATCATGAGTAATGACTACAGTAAGTATTCTTCTCGAAACCGTTCTTATCAGCTCTACAACGATGTTCTCAAGTTTTTCATCAATATTATTGGTTGGTTCATCAAAAACTATTAAGCGAGGGCTCAGAGTAAGTGCCGCCAAGATAGAGTATAGTTTCTTGATGCCTCGGCTAAGAGTAAATATTGGTTTATCAGCAAGAATACCTAACCCGCTAGAGTCTAGGATTCCTCTAGCTAATTTGACTGCCTCCCCATGTTCTAATCCTTTTATCTTGAAATTAATAGCTAAATCCTCTAAGAGAGTCTTGCCGAGGAACCCCTCTTCAGGATCTTGATATACGTAGGTTGAGACGTAGTAGCCGGGATTAGCCTCATTTATCTTGACTAGGCCGTGAAGAGGCCTGAGTAACCCAGCTAGGATCTTCCCTAGAGTAGTCTTGCCGGCACCATTACATCCAAGCACTATTAGTGGTTCTCCTGTTGTATGTTCAAAACTTATGCCTCGGAGCTCGAAGCTAGTATTCCCTCTATATCGGAATCTCAGATCTCTTACTCTAAGATGAGTGCTTTGCGACTTAATGTGTTTTAGAAAAGGCTCTACACTGACTTGTGGTAGAGCATCTCCTCTTATCTCTATGAGCTTGTCTGCTACTCTTAGTTCTCTTCTTTTAGAGCCAGTGATTAGAATGCCTGCACTAGTTCTTAACATGTCATTAATAACATGTGTTAGAACTTTACGCATAGGCGGATCTAGGTCCGAGTACGGTGCATCCATTAAGATCAGTTTTGGCCTAGCAGCTATAATGCTGGCTAGCAACACTCTCCTCTTTAATCCGCCACTCAAGCTTTGTATGGGATGCCATGCATAGTCTCGTAAACCCAATAGCTCTAAGCTCTCCCATACCCTCTTACTTATCTCGGAGGAATCTAAACCCCACTCCTCTAGCTGATAAGCAACTTCGTTAGCCACAGTATTTGCTATAAAGGCTTGTTCAGGCTGCTCTGGTGCTAATAATACTTCTTTATAATAATCAGCCTTAGGTATCTCTTCTATATCTACACCCTTATACAAGATTTTTCCACGATATTTTCTCAACCTCAGTATGGATAATAGGAGACTTGTTTTACCAACAGAGGTGCCCCCAAGCACGCCTATTACTTCTCCTTCATCCACGCTTAGAGATAGATTATCTATGCTAGTACCAGGAATAGATAGGTCGTGTGTTTCTAGTAAGGGTTTATTGACTGACACGAAGCACACCAGCTTTGACAGCAGCGTCCACAGCTGCTTTAACTAGTACTCCAGCCACTATCGCCCCACTTATCAGCATTAACCCTATTATTGTTATATGTAGATGTAAAGGATAACCCGGGTCCCTGCATGCTGGATAATAGGGTGAGACCAGGCAATCCCATGGATATGCTGCTATTACTGGAGCGGCGCCTGCAAGCATCATTGTCTTATAATCCCATTTACGGTATCTCGTAGCCATGAAAACTAGCTCCGTCATTATACCCTGTGCTGGGCCATAGTAAAAGAGCATCCACGAGTACTGGCTTAACATTAGCAACTCTACTATGGAACCTATGGTTTCTCCAAGAAAAGCACTCCAGGGTTTTCTAACAATATATCCTACTAATGTGCCACCTATAAACCAGAAACCGTATATAGCTGCAATACCTATGTGGCCTAATCCTCCAACTAATGCTACTAGTACGTGCGATGCTAGGGCGAAGATTATGCCTGCAACTACAGAGTAACCAGCGATAGAGGCAATATCCCTGGCTGTATAAGAGGGCATCACCTTACCACCGATAACCTTGTTAACTATAAGTAAATAATTAAGTTATCGCATGATAAGAGATCTCTATGCCTATTCTGCTATTATTAATACTGGTAGTTCACTAGTTTCTAGAAGTTTTTTAAGAGAATATAGTCTGCTATTCTTGTCTGCTTCAATAATTACAACCATAAGCTTCTTACCTTGATCGATACAAGTCTTTACACATACATCACTATTGGTATCATCTAAAAAGCAATAACATACATCTCCTAAGACCTCGTCTCTAAGGATCTCCTGTAACAATCCTATAGCCTCTCATATGCATTGCTCTTTTCTCTATCACAAACTATTTTGTCTCCAACTCTACAATATATTCATAGAGTTAAAAAGGCTATCATTACTAGAACTAGTATAGAAGAGCTGGAAATAAAAATGAATAGACTAGAAGACATAATAAGAGCTATAGGCAATACCATACTCAAGATTCGTAGATACTGGCCTAATAGCTATGTAAAGTATATTAAGACGTCTCCTAACAAGATTAAAGCACTCATCCTAGTTGACAACATACCTTACTTCCTTTACATAAATAAGAAGAATCGTAAGATACGCGTTTACTCACGAAACACTGCTACCAGTATCTATATAAAGAGATTGATAGAGAGGGAGATAGAACTTGCAGAAAAGAAATCCATACAAGAAACGTCTAGAAGCACTTAAAGATGTCTGGGAGATAATACTCAATAGTGATTTTAAGAGTTTAAACAGAGAAAGCGTTGTCGAGATTCTAAAGAAAGTCTACGAGAAATACAATCTCCTACCTATAAAAGGAAGAGCATTCCCCCAAGACTTATACGATAAAGAAATGGCCAGCCTTTACGTCATCGGTAGGTATGGTCTAGGACTTTACGAAGAATACCCTGAGCTTTTCAAGAAAATCTTTGACAAAGAGCTAGTATTAGAAGAAGCTGGAAAAATACTGCTATCAAGTGATCCTCAAAAACGCGAGGAAGCAAGGAAGAAGCTTTCAGAAATTCTCGGAGAGCTAGATGCCAATATTATCGCTAGGCTATTACGTGTTTTCCTAACGCTATCTCTGTATGGCTTCGAGGATGAAGAAAAGTTTATTAGATTATTAAAAACAGTGCCCCAGATACTCCCTGAGCATACGCTTACCGCTAAGAACTACGCAAGATTCTATATAGCATATAAGATAGCAGAGGGCATATCTAGCGGATCTATAAAGAACAAATTATCCAAAGAAGCATACAAGCACGCGTTAGGAGTTAAACTAGGCATAACAAAAGCGACTCCAGGTGACGAGTACATATACATTATAGCCAAAGACGTGTTTAACCTTAAAAGGAGTGTTCTAGGGAAAGTATTGAGTATAAAAGAAAAGGATAAAAAGAAAAAATAAAAGCAAAAAATATAGTTTCCTATTACACATTATACTTAGAACTCTTGCATAATCTATAATTTACATTAGAACACATGCCGTGAGGAGCGTGATCACGTGTATAAGTTAACTCTAACCCAGAGAGAGGTATTAATGGCACTCGTAGAACTATACGAGAAACACAAGAGAATGGTCAAGAGTAAAGAAGTAGCCGAGTTAATAAATAAAGATGAAGGGACTGTAAGAAACATAATAAGTGGTCTTAAAAGCATAGGCTTAGTAGAGTCTAAGACAGGTCCTAGTGGCGGTTACATGCCTACACTCAAAGCCTTTGAACTACTCAAAAGGCCAAGTGCGCCAGGCTTAGGCTATGTAAGGGTATATAAAGGAGACGTAGAGCTTAATCTCGCAGTGATTAATCTCGAGCTTCTCGATCTTCTAAATCCTGAAGGTGCACGAGCCGTACTACGTGTTACTGGCGACTTCTCCCAAGTCTCTGTTAATGATAAGCTCAGAATAGGTCCTACACCCTACTCCAGAGTATTTCTAGAAGGTGTAGTTACACACATAGATGTTGTAAGCGGACAGATAAGCTTGTATGTCACAAAACTGGCTGCCATACCTAGAGAGTATGTTGGAAACATAGCTTCACACCAATTAATAATCTTAACTCCTAACCAGAAGCTTCAGGAAGCTGCTAAGATATTCTACAACAACAGAATACGTGGAGCCCCAGTTATGGATAAAGGAAGGCTTGTAGGAGTATTGACAGCGACAGACCTAGCTAGAGCTATTGCTGAGGGTCGAACTGATAGTTTGGTAAAAGATTACATGACTAGAGAGACCATCACTATTAGAGAGGACGAGGATATTCTCAAAGCAATTAAATTAATGAACACACATGATATTGGCAGACTAATAGTAGTTGACTCTACTGGTCGTGTAACAGGTGTTATCACGAGAACGGATATTCTGAAAAGGATTAGCGGTCTTTAGGATAAAATCGGGCACTCACAAGAGCTATGGAGAACTAATTACTAGTCACACCCACTGTCTCTACCGATACTAAACTAGCCGGTTTCTTACCTTGTGATAATAGTGCTAGTACTCTTTCGTGTAATTCACGGATTAATCTTCTCTTGTCCTCCATTAACACTATATCACTATATCCCTGTGATAATATGCTATGAGCAAACGGTGAGGGCACATCTAGGTTCTTAATAACTTTTATGTCGATGTCTCCTTTCTCAACCCATTCTAACACTTTCTCAGCAGACTCTATGTCCATGAAGTCCTCCATGATCTCTCTATACGCTTCTCTAAGGATAGGGAAATTGGGATCAATACTCTCTATAACTCTGAGAATAGCTTCAGCATTCAGTTGTAATCTATGAGGACTTTTCTCGTAATCATAGTACCTCTTCAATATCATGAATGATCTCTCTGCACAATACCTAAACCTCCTCTTTAACAATTCTGTTCCTCTTAATGCTTGTTTAAGCAACTCTCTAATATTATCACGAGTCACGGCTTTAACAAGTTGCTTTACATTTACTTCTGGTCTCCCAGACACTGTGAGCATGAAGCCGTTATCAGTTATCGTTGTCCTTACAGGCCTCATAGTTTTCTTCGACAATACCAGGGCATAAGCTCTTGATAAAGCATCATTTGTCCGTCTTCCAAGAAGTGAATGGAATATGATGTTTCTACGATTGTCTTCATCGTATATCTCTATAAGTATCAGCTTATCCGAAGGCACTATTCCTTCAGTATACTCCCACTGCTCTTTGATGTAGTTACAGATATTTAGTGCTGCATACTTGCCTACACGGTACTTACTCATTATAAACGGCACGATCTCATCGCATGTTTTGCCGGAGGCTAGCATTTCTGCTATTATTCTCCGGAATTTTCCTACCTCGAGTGCAGAGTCGAATGCTAGTGGCAACATCTCGGAAAACCAGCTTGGAACCGTAGGTCTTACCCCCTCTGCTCTTCGCACGATGATCTTCATACCTTCTGAGCGTATGTATTCGTATGTGTGTCCTCCGAGTACGAATATATCGCCTGGTGTTAGAATTTGTACAAATCCTTCATCAAGATCGCCTACATATTTATGATCAGTTGTGAATACATGTATCTTGGCTTCATCCGGTATAGCGCCACTGTTCGTATAATATATCATTCTAGCAGTCTTCTTTCTACCAAAAACCCGCTCCTCAGGATCGTACCAGATCTTCGAGTATACTTTTAACGCCTCAAGTTTCTCGCTATAGAATCCTGCAAGGAATCTTACTAGTTCCTCAAACTCCTCTATGCTCAGATCGTGATAGTTATAGCTTCTCTTCACAACCCTGTAAGCGTCATCGATTTTCCACTTCTTTTCAAGAGACATACCAACTATATGCTGAGCTAAGATATCTAGTGGTTTTCGGGGTATACGGGTTTTATCGATTTTTCTCTCCAACGCGGCTTTTGCAAGTACTGTACATTCGACTAAATCATCTCTATCAACTACTATTATTCTTCCTTTACTTACTTGGCGTATATGATGGCCAGCCCTGCCTATTCTCTGTAAAAGCCTGCTAACACTTTTAGGACTACTCAGTAAGACTACTAGGTCTATGTACCCAATGTCTATCCCTAATTCGAGAGACGTTGATGATACAACTACTCTGAGTTCTCCTTTTTTCAATCTTTCCTCAACATCAAGTCTCACAGATCGGCTGAGACTACTATGATGAGCTTCTATCTTATCAGAATCTATTATTCCGCCTCCTTCAAGCATTTTTCTAAGCTTATAGACAACGCGCTCTGTAGCACTCCTCGTATTGGTAAACACTAGTGTTGTTCTATGCTTCTTTATGAGACGCGCGAGAGTCTTGTATATAGATTCATTCAACACGTTTGTATCTGTATTTATGAGATCTCTTACAGGGGTTACTACTCTGATATCTATGGGTTTGGCGAAACGAGCGTCTGCTATGACACAGGGTCTCGGCACACCATTATCTTGGTAACCAACGAGGAACCGTGCTATTTCTTCGAGAGGAGCTATTGTTGCGCTTAATCCTATCCTTTTTAATGGTCTACCTGTTTTTGCCTCAAGCCTCTCTATGGCTAATGATAGTAATGCTCCTCTCTTACTACCGGCAAGCTCGTGTATCTCGTCGATGATCACATATTCAGCGCGTGCTAGTTGTTGTCCGAATTTTGGCGCTGATAAAGCTATAGTTAGTGACTCTGGTGTTGTAATTAGTATGTGTGGAGGATTTCTCGTCATTTTCTGTTTTTCTGCAGGACTAGTATCACTTGTTCTAACAGCTACTTTTATCTCGGGCAACTCTATATTCATACGCCTAGCTTCTTCTTTGATCTCCTTTAAGGGCTCCATTAGGTTTCTTCTCATATCATTATTTAGCGCTCTTAAGGGGGAAACGTATACGACATAGATTTTATCCTCGAGTAAGCCCTGTTCTCCTAGCATGAATAAGTAGTCGAGGATAGCTAGAAATGCTGCTAGTGTCTTTCCTGTCCCCGTGGGCGATGATATTAGTACATTATATTCTCTCTTTATATAGGGTAGTGCTAGGCGCTGTGGCGCGGTAAAAGTTGTGAACCTCTTCCTAAACCATGATGCAACGTATGGTCTTAACTGGGAATATATTTCCTCGTCGCTGAGAGTATCCTCGGCGCATATTATCATAGCGTGACTACCCTAGGTGCCCGTATTTCATCCTCCTAGCTGCTCCAATATACTTGATAGTTAATAATCGAGAGTATTTAAGAGTAAAGAGTCTATAAAAGAAGTCTTGGAGATCAAGAATTATTGTTGAACCTGCTTTGACGCGAGCTCTCCAAGTCTTCGTAAAGTCTCTACAAATTGTAGCGGATCTATGACTATTACCCCTAATGATTCGCAGAGCCTACGGATTCCTTCATCATTAGTGACTATTACTCCTTTTAGCTCTAGGGCTAGTATTATTGCATCAAAATCCGCCATACTATCAACAGTCCCTTTTCTCAGTGCCTCCCTGTATTTCTCTCTAAGATCATGTATTATCTCACCAACTATTTTTTCCTCTTCATGCCCGCCTCTCTTCACTCTAGAAGCAGTTTTTCTAACAGCATCCTCAGCAACTCTTAATCCCTTCAGTATCCGTCTCCTCATATCCTCCACGTATTCAGACATTACAGCTGCAGGGATTCTGGTACCAAGTTTGTCCGGTGCTTTTATTATAACCCATGCGCCAAACTGATTTACAACAGATGTATCTACACCGTTATTAATAAGAAATCTTCTCAGCTCATTCCACATGGATGGTGTCAAATAGAACTGGACTCCCAGAAGAAGCCGTGCCTTAGCCATGAGGTCAACAAGGTTTTTAACCACATCTTCTAAGCTATCCACATTAAACTGCTCTCTTAGTCTAGGATCCGTCATAGCACTTGTATCTAGTATAAAGGTCATCAAAATAATAATCCTCTCTTATTCTTAGCCATCTGACTAGATATCGAATAAACATATCAGTTACTAAAGTAAAATATTTTCTTAGCCCTAGGTGCCACCATGTGAGTTTTGAGAGTAATCTGTATAGGAAACGTAGGATAAACAAGTATCTTGACAAAGTCGTTGACGCGCTAGATACAAGTCCTGAAGAAGCAAGAAGAATACTAGAGTCGAGATCAGTACGTTTAATGAAGTATAGAGGCTTAGAATATCTTACGTTTAGACGTGATATGGGTAAGATACTTGAAGGATCACTAATACTGCTAGGAAAGAAACCAAGACTTGTACCTGGTTATCCACCTATTCAGAGAATACTCTTGCTGAGAAGAATATCAAGGCATTTCCCTGGTCCAGTAGCTGTAGAGGAGAAAATGAATGGATATAATGTTAGGGTGCTTTCTTACGAAGACAAGATACTAGCAATAACTCGCGGAGGATTCATATGTCCATATACTACTGCTAGAATAAACAAACTCTATGGTAATGCGTTAAAGGATTTCTTCGAAGAACATAATGAGTATATATTATTCGGAGAAGTAATTGGTTTGGAAAACCCTTATACCAGGTATGCTTATCCTGAGAGTCCTTCGTTCGACTACTACGTATTTGATATATTAACGGGTACAAGGCAATGGCTCGACCTGAAGACTAGAAGAGAGATAGTCTCTGCTCATGGATTGAAAGATGTTCCTTTACTAGATACCATTAATAAGAATGATTACTCTAAACTTATGGATATAATCAATGATTTAGAGACAAGGAGACGTGAAGGCGTTGTGCTCAAAGATCCTGAGAACAGAGTACCACCGCTCAAGTATACTACGGGGTACAGTAACATCGATGATTTAAGGCTGGGCATGAAATACCCTTTCGAAGAAGGAAGATCATTCTTGTTCTCAAGGATCCTGCGTGAAATATTTAGAGCAGTAGAAGTGTATGATAATGAGACACTAGAAAGAAATGCTAGAGAGCTCGGTTATGCCATCCTGCTGCCAGCGGTGGAATCTATCAAGAAGATAATTAAGGGAGAAGTATTGGCTGAGGAGTTCCAGTTAAGATTTACCAACTCGGGCGAAATAGAGGAGTTCATAGATTACATGAGGAGTCTGGGCATAGACATAGCTATTACTAGTCTAGAATACAGAGATGGGGAATTAGTAGTTAATATGCTGAAGCCTAAGAAAAGCACTTATGAGATTAAGAGAATACTCGAGACAGGCTACTCACCGCTAGATTAATACTTGAGAAAATAGAACTCTAGGAGGATGACCTATGCGTTTAATAAGAGTAGTAGAGCCGGTTATAGGTGAAGAAGAGGAACGAGCAGTTATAGAGGTTCTTCGGAGTAAATGGATTGCTCATGGACCTATAGTCGAAGAGTTTGAGAAAAGATTTGCAGAGTATATTGGTGTCAACTATGCACTAGCGGTCTCCAACGGTACGGTGGCGCTGGATCTTGCATTAAAAGCATTAGGCATTACATCAGGGGACGAAGTATTAGTTCCTGATTTCACATTCATAGCTACAGCAAATGCAGTCTTATTCCAGGGGGCGAAACCCGTATTTGTGGATATAAATCTTGACACTTATACCATGGATCCAGATGATCTTAGGGCTAAGATTACGGGGAGAACGCGTGCTATAATAGTCGTTCATTTGTACGGTCATCCAGCAGACATGGAGAGCATCCTTGGAATAGCATTTGAGCACGGCTTATTAGTAGTAGAAGACGCTGCACAAGCTCATGGTGCTGAGGTTAGCAATATAAAGGTTGGTGGGCTGGGAGACGTTGGTGTCTTCAGCTTCTATGCTACCAAAAACATTACTACTGGTGAGGGGGGGATGGTGGTAACAAGTAACCCTGTAGTCGCTGAAAAAGTTAGGTTGCTAAGAAATCATGGTATGGAGGAGAAATACCTGCATGTAACACTAGGCGGCAACTATAGAATGACTAGCATCCAAGCAGCAATAGGTCTTGCTCAGTTGGATAAGCTAGATGCTATTAATACTGCTAGGATTAAAAATGCTGAGCTACTCACAGAGCTACTTAGCGAGATACCTGGTTTGAGACCGCCAACAGTAAAACCTGGGTATAAGCATGTATTTCACCAATACGTGGTCTATGTGGAGAAAAGTTTTCCCCTAGATCGTGATAGGCTTGCACAATGCTTGAGAAAGCATGGTATAGAGACAGCGATTCATTACCCTAGACCTATACACTTGCAACCCCTATATAGAGCGTTAGGATATCCTAGCAATATATGTCCAAATAGTATAGAAGCATCAAGACATGTGCTAAGCCTACCTGTTCATCCCTTACTAAACCGTGAGGACATAGAGTATATTGCAGAAACCATCAAGAAGATACATTCTAACCCGGAAATCTGTAAAGAAAGCTAGCCTAGTCCAAGCCATGCATCGAGAGTTTTCCCAGCACCATCTACATCTAATACTACTACGTTATAGTTATTTGCTGGCAAAGAAACATTATAAACAGGCACATTACTAATGACCACGCGTGTTTTCTTAGAATTATGAGCATGGCCGTGAAGAACCAGACTGGGTTTTTCTACTTCTATAACTTTCTCCATCTTCTTAGAACCCAGCTCTGGCCAAATACGTCTCTCCTCACCGATAAGGGTCTTATACGTAGGCGAATAATGAGTAGCAAGTATAACTACATCGGTTTTCATCCTAGCTTCCCTGAGCAAGAGCTGTAACTTACCTGGCAGAGACTTATAGTATGATGCTAGTTCTGGCATATGTCGTTGCTGCCACTTTGTGAGTCTATCAAGTGCGCCGCGACTACCAATTATTCCTATTCTCTTACTTCTTACTTCTAGTATCTTAAGATCATCATTTACCCAGTATACTTCTCTATATCTCCTAATATACTCTCCTTCGTAACCGCGATACTCTTCGTTACCAAATATTGCTACTATAGGTATGTTACCAAGCACCTCTCGTGTGACGTCAAGCACTCTCTTAAAAGCATCAATATTGTTTTTCTCCACAGAGTCGCCAACTAAGATTAGTAGATCAGGATTCACCTGTTCTCTTGTCAGCTTTCTAATCGAGATAATATATTGTTGCAAGTATAATGGGCTATGGATATCAGCTGTAGCTAGCAACTTGATAGTCACTGATTCACCCAGTAAAACATAAAAGAGCCCTATGGTTTTAAACAAAATGCCAAATAGAATGTAATAAAGAAATGCTAGATGGTGTATATGCCATGACTATAGGAGTACTCATAGGCGTTAATGCAGGTGGGCACAAAGGATGGGTCACAGTAAAATGCAGACTTTGTGCCAGAGAAATGGATATAACAAAGAACATAGTATACCACTGCCCAAAATGTGTAAGTAACCACAGATCATACTTTTGCGAAGCAGATGCGAGAAGACTGAAATACAAGTGCCCATACTGTGGTCATGAGCTTGAAGTTCTAGGAATGCCTAAGCAGAGATAACAGTTCTCAGTAAAGTATAGTTTTTACCAACCCGGTGTAGTATTTTGGATATACCGGAAGAATACTGGCTTGAGTACTTTAGGAAAACCGTGTTGGTAGAGATTGATGGCAATAGGCTTCTGATAGACTACGATGTATATTCTAGGAAGGGTTGTGAAGAGCTGGGATGCAATGTTACTACTACTATTGATATGGGCGATATAACGGTGAAATACTGCGAGTTACCGGTTTCGAGCCTTGTTCAAGCAAGTAAGTATGTTAGCATCGATGATAGTGTTATAGGCCTCATAGAGAAGCTAGTACTAGTAGCTTTAGAGTACAAGTGTGATAACAATAGATGCTGGGAAATAGTTAATGCACGAGTAGTCATGGAGAAGCCTAAAGATACTAATGTGAAAGATATAGTAGAGAACTTCTACAAGATTCTAGTCAAGTACTTAGAGGACAGAGACGTGGATTCACAGCCATTATATTCTAGTATTGATGTTGCATTACAATAAAGATAGGCAAGGAGCTTGTAAATGAAGCTACGTAGTATAATAACTGATCTCCTTGTTGCTCTCACCGGGATCCTCCTGGTTTTTGCAGCTATCTACTTCTACTCTAAGCAAGAGAATATTGACATCATAGGTATTCTCAAAGCACTTGGTTTAGAGAGAATGTTATCCGTGATTCTGATTCTTTTCCTCTCCGAAGTAATAAAAGCAGCTAGACTCTATTTCTTTCTAAGAATATCTGGTATTAAAGCATCTATTCTTCATAGTGTTATAGCTAGACTTGTTGGTAACTTCTTCTCAGCAGTTACACCAATGAGTCTAGGGGGAACGCCTGCAAGAGCTGTTGCACTCATGGGTTTAGTACGTGGGGGTGCAGGGTATATTGCAGCATCAACGCTTCTTGAGTCATTTTTTGATGCTATGTTCATGGCTGTAGTAAGTTTCTCCATATCACTCCTCTACATAGAGAAAGCATGGCTTCTCCTAATAGTGAGCATATACATGTTTATACTATGGCTTGTAGGACTAATCTATATCGTCAGAGAAGAAGAACCGGGTTTCTTAAAGAAAGAGCAAAAAGGATTCGTAGGATCACTCTTAAAAGTTGCTAAATACCACTATACGTTCTTCAGAGAAGCTGTACGCATAATTAGTAGTAAAAAAATAGTCTTGATAGCAATCCTATTAACCGCGTTATCATATGTTGTATCAGCATTTGCTGTGGCAGTCCTTCTCTTCACTCCAAGCTTGATAAAGCTCTACGAAGAAATAGTTACAGGCGGAATAAAGTGGTTCTACATATGTTTTGTAGCATCACTCATTGTTCAAATACTACTAGCAATACCCATACCTGGAGGAGCTTTTGGTACAGAGTACCTGTTACTTGGTATCTTACCTAAAGAATCAGCAATGTTATGGAGAATAGCATCTTACCTCTATATGGTTATACCAGGAGTACTCCTTATACTTCTACTACCAGCTGTGAAAGGCAAAGTTGTTCGTCGTGCTAGAGAGAACATATACTTAGAAGAAAATAACCCAGCATGAGTTATCTCTGCTCTTTCTCTTTCAAGTCAATACTAATATATATACCCTGTACATCGCTTGGGATACCCTTTAGCGTGTTTAATAAACCCCGGATAACCTCTGTAAAGACTCTCTTAACATACGGGTTCAAGCTAACCATGGTGTCCCTGTTTAACACAACCTTTACCTCAGAAGCTACTGGGCAATCCACAAATTTCTTAATACCTCTTACAATATCCTTAGCAAGCCCCCTACATGTAGAGTAACCACAATATCCGCAATTAACTCCGGGAAGACTAGTTAAGGCCTGGTCTACCGCATCATTGTATATGGCTTCTGCCAGTAGGTTTACTTGGTTGCTGCTATAGCATTTCATGCCAGTTAACTTGCTTTCATCGAGAGTGTTGCATATGCTATTGCTTCCCATATCTACGATAGCAAAGTTTTCCCCTGGTATTTTTAATAATTCTTCTAGCTCCGCCTGGCTACTTGCTATGATTATCTTTTTTCCTCTCCTTGACTGCTTAAACCCTTCAGCAATAACGACGAAGGGTGTTTGTGGAATAATCTCTAAGATCTTATCAAGATCTTCGGGATATCCTGTGTAGAATACTGCTAGTTGCTTTGGCGAAGACACAATTACTGGGATGGCACCGCTTTTAGCATACTTGTATGAATCTTTACCAGCAACGTCAATTTCGTGTATTGTATGCTTAACTACGCCTACTCTTACACCTAGTTTGACAAGTTCTTCTACTAGCTGTGTCCCTATACGTGTCTTTCCTTTGCTCGAACCTATAGCTACAAGTTTATATACAGCTTTAATCATTCTACCTCGTCCTACTACCTAACTGTATGTCAAACAATATTAAAATCTATAAAATAAACACGCTTGTTCAGTTGTGATCCAGTTCGAGTCTTTTGAGGTATTCTAGACTAGCCCATTCAGGGTTATTATGCTCAGCATTCTTCCATAACTCGTCTACAACTTGGTATAGTGCTGTTAATGGTTTTTCATTGTTAATAATAATACGTGTATACAGTTTCTTATAATGCTCTTTTAACTCCCATGAATACTGCTTTATAAGCATTAGCGGAGGCTTCTTAAAACCGTCTTTACCCACGCCGGGGCATTTCTCATCAAGCATAAGCTCACTAGTGTCTAGAGATATTAGATGTAGTGGGTAGATTCTGCATTTTAGAGGTCTCGCATCATATATAGTACAATAAGTTTCTCCTTTCTCTGTAAATCTGAGGAAGGGACAACGTCCTTTCCCGTAACCTGCTAGAGTGATAACCGGGATTAGATCGGCTACTATAACATTTGTGTAGTATCTTAAGAAAGAACTCCAGTCTAGTCCTGTTCTACGCGACATTCTAACTACATCAAAAGAAGTAAGCGATACGTTAGGGCCGGTTCCACAACAGTAGTCGCATCTTATACACTCAAACTTGTAACCAGTATCGCTTCTTATGATCATTAATTTCCCCGTCAGATCCGCATTATGCTTTAATAACAGCGAGTTCTAGAATAATAGTTTAGCAGTTAAAAAGCCTAATAGAGTATTTGTAGCTCAGGTCCATACTCATTGTTAATAACTACTGATGGTACCATGAGTGATAAAGATGGTTGAAGACAGGGTTCTACAAGTCAAGGCTAAGGCTTGGATAGAGGTTGATGGTAATGATATTCTAGGTCCTGGCGGGTACATAATATTGAAAACGCTTAAAGAGCAGGGCTCTATATCTAAAACTGCTAAGGCGCTAGGAATGTCGTATAAATTTATTTGGCGATATATCCGGAGGATAGAGGAAAACACTGGTATTAGAATAACAGAGAAATGGCGTGGTGGATCCTCATTTGGTGGTACTAGGTTAACTGAAGAAGGAGAATTGTTTTTGAAACTTTATGAAGAAGTTCTTGAGAAGCTTAACAAACTAGCGAATGAGTATACTGAAAAGTTTAGGAAAATGCTTATCTTAAAGAAAGAATAAAAGCCTCACACCAGCATTGAAACTGCTAAGGGCCTGGAAACACAATGGTGACAAAAATAATAGACGTACACTGCCATCTCCACGAGTTTAAGCCAGAAAGTATTAGGGAGTTTTTAAGTAGACAAGATTCTATGATTATCGTAGCTGTTTCAGAAGATTATGCATCATCGATAGAGACATTAAGTCTTTACGAGACTTTTAAAGAGAATATAATTCCATGCGTAGGCGTCCATCCATGGAGCATTAATGAGAAAGGCCTAGAAGACCTAGATCCAGTGATAGCTTTAATAGAAAACAATGACAGGATAAGATGTCTCGGCGAGGTAGGTCTTGATAAGAAATTTGTGGCCAAGAGTTATGACAAGCAAGTCGTTGCATTCAAGAAGTTTGTTGAAATCGCTAGAGAGCACACTCTTGTTCTTAACATACATGCTGCTGGTGCGTGGAGAGAGGTCTTCGATTTATTGGTAAAAAACGATATAGAGAAAGCGGTATTCCATTGGTATACAGGTCCTCTAGATCTGTTAAACGAGATAGCGAACGTAGGGTATTATATATCAATAAACCCGGCAGTTAGGATCCAGAAAAAACACATGAAAATACTGTTATCAACGCCTATAACACACATGTTAGCTGAGAGCGATGGCCCATACAAGTACAGAGGAATGTGCCTAACACCACTGTTAGTTCCCGAAGTATACGAGATTATAAGTGATGCTAAGAACCTGGATATAAATGCGGTAAGGAGGATCTTGTACGATAATTTTAGGAAATTGTTTGATCTATAAGTTGCTTATCGACAAGTTTTGCTTCTTTTATAACATAAATCCACTCATTTATCCCTCTTCGTATACTTTCTCCTTTAACAAAAATAGCTTTGTCTTTGAAAAGCGGTGCATAGACTATGAAAGTCTCTGCCTCGCCTCCCTCGAAAGCAGGGTTAAACCCGTATTTCTCTGATGCTTCAATTATCTCTTTTATATCCTCCCTAGTGAGTATTTTTCCCAGAAACTTGGGGTGAAGCCCTTCTGCTGTGATAGAAATTATAATAAATCTGAAGCCATGCTCTACTAGTTTACGCATATAATAGCGTTGATCTATTCTCCATAAAGGAGTGTATACCTTCATACCAAGCTTCTCAGCAATAAATAATACCCGCATTCTCTGATAGTCTGATCTAAGCATGCCTGCAATTATTGTGTCTACATCGTATTTCTCCTGGATACACTGAAGTATCTCTGCTAGCTCCTCAATCTCTCTCTCCTTCTCTCCGCTAACTCTTGCTTGTACTAATGGATAACCCATAGCTTCGGCATGTAATCTTACATATTCTATCGCTGGATAGTGAAACATCCATGAGTTGTCGCGAGCAGGTTTTACAGATAACAAACATTTAATATCTACACCCTTGAGGACAGCCCAGTGCAGGGTATACGAGCTATCTTTTCCACCGGTATACAGTACACAGGCTTTCATAGTGTTTATCTCTCCTCAACAGTTTGGCGATTGTTAAGGGTATATGCGATCCCTGAATCTGGGGAACGGGATAGCGTCTCTAATATGATCTAGCCCTGCTATCCACATGACAAAACGCTCAATCCCTAAACCATATCCGCTATGAGGTATACTACCGTATCTTCTAAGATCTAAATACCATTGATAATCATCCGGGTTAAGTCCTTGCTCTCTTATACGCTCAAGCAATTTATCATAGTTATCTTCACGCTGACTGCCTCCAATGATTTCACCATATCCCTCTGGTGCTAGCAAGTCAAAACCCAGTACGACGTCTGGGTTATCCTCGGCTGTTTTCATATAGAATGATTTTAACTGTTTAGGGAAATGTGTGATGAAGAATGGCCTGTCAAACTCTTGTGTCAGGACCGCCTCCTCGTCAGCTCCCAGATCATCACCCCATTTTATGTCGACACCTTTTCTTCTAAGAATATCAATAGCTTCATCATACGTTATTTTAGGATAAGAGCCCCCAATAGCATTATCTAGCATCTCTGTATTCCTTTTTAGTAGTTCAAGCTCTTCGAGATTTTCTTCTAGCACTTTTCTTAAAGTGTATGCTAGCGCGTCCTCAATGTTTCGCATCATATCCCTGTAATCCATCCACGCTGCTTCAGCCTCAAAATGCCAGTACTCATACAAATGTCTCCGTGTCCTACTGCGTTCAGCTCTAAACGAAGGTGTTAATGACCATACTTTCTCTAGACTATAGATTAATACTTCGAGATACAGCTGCGCGCTTTGGCTTAAATATATTCTACGACCAAAAAAGTCTACTGGGAAGAGCGTAGCACCACCCTCAACAGCTGAAGCAGTTAGTATAGGTGGTGTAACCTCCCACCAGCCATTGTTATTATAGTATTCTCGTAAAGCTTTCATTACCGTGTGTTTGATCTTCATTATAGCAGTTAGCTTCCTGCTTCTCAGCCATAAATGCCTATAGTCGAGAAGATAATCTATACCCTCGCCTCCCCTAATGGGGAAATTCTCGGAGAAGCCAATTACATTAAAGTCTTCAATATATATCTCAAACCCTGTTGGTGCTCTTGGCTCCCTCCTTAACACCCCATGTATAGTCATAGAACTCTCTCTACCAGCTCTCTCCAGGATAGCCCATTTGGGTTCTCCTAGATAATCTCTTTCTGCTACACACTGGATAATGCCTGTAGAGTCGCGTAAGACTATGAAGGCTTTTCCTCCAACAACTCTTTTCCTATAAATCCATCCCCTGACTGAGACTTTTTCACCTACAAACTTGCCGCTACAAGCCTCTTTTATCGGAATATACATTTTGCATTGCCTCTATACCTAGCCTTATTGAGTGATCTCTTAGATACCTACCTGGTACTTATCTCAACAATATTAGATACTCATGGCCTCATATATTTTGTCAACTACCTTAAGACCTGAACCTGTTAGTATAAGAACTACTTTACTGCCTCTATCTATATACCTGTTTTCGACGAGTTTTCTCAAAGCTGAAAACACCGTAGCGCTAGAAGGCTCGATTATGAAACCATTTCTTAACGCCTCTCGTAGGCCTTCTCTTATATCGTTATCATTAACAACAATTATAGTACCATGCGTTTCTTCTATGGCTTTTCTCATCTCGTAGAGGCGTGGAGGGTTTTCTACTCTTAACGCGTCAGCAAGCAAGCTTTCTCCTTGCACAGTTCGTTTATAAATAATCCTGTATAAGGGATGCACACTAGCCCCCTGAACTGCTACTAGCGAAGGCAGAGAATCTATTAAGCCGAGTTCTAACAAGTCTGAGAATCCATAGTATAAGCCTAGTAGTAGAGACCCGCTGGCTACCGGTAATAATATTGCGGTTTGCTGCACAAGGCTCCCTAATTTCTCGTACAGCTCATAGGCAACTGTTTTCATGCCTTCTATAAAAACAGGGCTACGAGTATGAGCTATATAGTAGGTATGAGGAGTTGCACGCACATCTCTCTCAATGAATTCTGCAGCACGCCTCCTAGTAGGACATTCAATAATATGGCCACCAAAGAGTCTTATCATGACCTTTTTGCCTTCAGGCACATCCTTGGGAACATATATCTTAGCTTCCAGGTTAGCTGCTGTGGCATAAGCAGCCACGGATAACCCAGTGTTGCCGCTAGAGTCTTCGGCTACACTTTTAAACCCTAGGCTTAAAGCATGATTAATAGAAACCACGCTCCCCCTGTCTTTAAAGCTTCCAGTAGGGTTAAGGTACTCGAGTTTAAGATACACTCTGATATCACTCATATTCCGGGCTAGTAGTGGTGTTAACCCCTCACCTAGAGAGATCTTCGTGTTTCCTAGCAAAGGAGAGAGCTTAGAATAACGTGTGATGCTACCAGTACCTAGAAGCTCCCACTTCTTGTTCTCTACAATTATCTTGAGAAGCCCGCCACATCTGGGACAGCGCCAAAGCCTCAGCCGCGTAAAATCATCGTTAGAGTACACTGAGCTACATTTATTACATTTATAGAGAATATCCATTGTAGCCTATTCCTCAATAGGAATCTAAAACAAAATAGGTATAAGCTTTGTCTAAGGGCTTTCCTGCTTTAGCTCTATTAGTGCTAGAGATAATAGTATTAGTATTACTGCGACTGTTGTCTATAAAGACGGAGAATCACGTCAGCCAAATGATTTGGCTTCGTATACCATTTGTCATAACTATACCGTTTTCCTCCATAGCTCATCTCTATGTACTCGCCTTTATCCTCGACAATCATTACTACTGTTCCATTCTTAATTACTCTGAAACTATTCTGCCCACGCGGCATTATTCTATAACCTAGAGACTTGAGCTCTTCTGATATGAGTTTTTTCAACTCATTTATGTACTCACTCATTTTTTACTACCTCACACACCCTATGTGGGCATAAAATATGGTTTTTAAATATTATTATTTCTTTGGAGGTACTATCAGAACGGGCTTTCTAGCATGAGAGACTACGTATGAGGACACACTACCTACAAGTATCTTCTCGAATCCTCTCAGACCTCTACTTCCAAGAACTATTAGATCAACATCTTTCTCCTCAGAGGCCTTGATTATCTCATCGTGCGGTATTCCTGTACGTATCTCAAAACTACATTTAAAGCCCTGCTTATTAGCCTTCTCTACAAGATTCTCTAGTAGTTCCTCAGCCTTCTTTTTCATATTATCTACTACGTTTCCTCGAGAAACCTCTTGTGATTCAAAAACTGGTAGACGTACCAGGGGTACAACCTCTAACACCATGTTTAAGTCTCTCTCATCGATCACATGTAGTAACAGCAAATTCCACTTATCCGGGTCTAACAATTTCTCTATACAAAAGTTGAATGCCCGAATACTATGCTCCGAGCCATCAATAGCTATTAATGCTAAAGGCATATTCTCTTAACCTCCACCTTATTTACCCTCTGTCATTCTTCCCTAATATAGAAATCGAGCATAAATCCTTAGTCAAGAATATCCTTCTACATACAATTTCTTAGCAACAAACATAATGACTCTACCTAGCCTAGCAGGGTCCAGAAACAGTGTTTCCAGCAAACAGTCAATATCATCGCAACCCTTCATACTGTATGAACGTGGTAACCCCACCAACTGCAACCCTGTCTTCCATGGTATATCTTCGATATCAAGATCATTAAAGCATAGTCTCCACCCATTATGTAGCAGCTTTATCGCTTCTATGGGCCTAATATCGTCTCCTCCGAAAACATTATTGTTTAACACATATAGGAATGCAGACTCTGTAAGCATATCTACTGGTGTATTATCAAAATAATACGTTGAAAGCATAGTGTTATCCAAAATATCCCTCACAGGTATAAAGCCCCTTGTCTTTTGCCATAAATGGTGCCTAACCGAATACGCTAGCCATGCATCATTATTCTTAATGTACTCTTTTTCCCAGCTTGTAATCCATCCTATTCCTGCTAAAATAACCCTTGAATCCAAGACTCTAAGTCTCCCCAGTCTCTCTACGGGAAACATCCCATACTCCTTATAATGCTTGTATACCTCGTCAAGTGTCGACGACATCCACAGCACTTTAATTTGATCTTTACTACTCAAAGCCTTCAACGAATCATCTCTAAAATTCTCGGTTGTGTCGATAAACACCACACCTATACGACAACTCTCTCTATTTGTTATTACTAGTTTCCCACCACCAGTCCTCTTATCTACAAGTATTGCACCACCAAAAACACCGTCTTTGTTATTCCTAAATGATAATCCATTAAAGAATCCTGCTGTTATTACTGTATTTCTACAGTCGAAAGAGATTGTGCTATCCTTTGTTAGAACTCTATAATCAACTAGTTCTAGATCGACATTGTATAATACACTATATTCTAAACGCTTATCTCTAATCCTCGGGAAAATTGCTGCATGACAATTCCTTAGTACTAGTGATGGTTTTTCTGTAGACAAACAGCCTCAGCACCTATGTTTAAATAACCTAACTAGAATATATGTCCTTATAGGATAAGTACATGAGCCCACTACTATACACGATCGGCCACTCTAACAGAGCACTTAAGGATTTCATCGAGATTCTAAAGACATACAATATTAGAACCATAATTGATGTAAGACGATGGCCTTCTTCAAAGAAATACCCTTATTTTGGAAAAGATAGCCTGGAGAAAGTATTGCGAGATGAGGGTATCGATTATTACTGGCTCGGCGAGCATCTAGGCGGGTATAGGAGTCCCAATTATATTGAATACATGAAGACAGAGGAGTACAGAAAAGGCATAAGTACTCTTCTGGAAATTCTTGCACAGCAACAACATAAAGGCAATGTAGCAATACTGTGTTCAGAAAAGTATTGGTTTAAGTGTCATAGAAGATTTATAGCGGATACGCTGAAGAAGCATGGGATAAAAGTTATACACATAGTAGATAAGGATAAAACCTATTATCACAAATAACGTGAAATGCTGATACACCATAGATGTCGCTGTACCAAAACTCGTATTAAACCTTAGATATAAAGAGGGGGTAAAGATTGTCCGAGATACCTTCAAAAGAGGAACTTATTACGAGGTTTAAAGAAGAAGCTAAGAAGATATATGATAAGAAAATCGATGAGCTAAGGACAGCTTTTGAGAAAGAAAAAGAAAACATACATAGCGAGCTACTGGTTATAAAGAAGGAATTCTTGAATAAGATAAAAGAGAGCTAGGACGCCAGAAGCCCAAGATCACTATCTTAGCTTATACAGGCTTTATTCCTCGAGAAAGCAACAAGTATACTATCGCAGCTAGTATAACTAGAATTATTGCTAGTACTAGAAGGGTCTTCGTTACTTCTTGGCTTGTACCAAAGACTATGGGAATGGGTCCTATGAATATTATTCCGCCACCTTCTACTTTTCCAGAACCAGACTTGACAATACTTACTATTATTCCTGCAAAAAGCACTAATATGCCTATGATTACAAGTAATATTCCCGTACCTATGAGCTTGTTTATATAATCCATTCTCACCACCCGTATCTTATTCTGAAATCTTTAAATTCGCCTTTATAGGGCTCAAAAGTCACTTCTACTTTCTCGACTCTTGCAAGTGGTGGTCCTTCATGGCACCACTCAATAAGCTTTTTGACGCTATCCTCCTCTCCCTCGACAACGGCTTCCACGCTATAACCATCGGGTAGGTTTCTTACCCATCCCTTTACTCCTAGCCTATCGGCTACCTCTTTCATACTAGCTCTAAAAAATACACCTTGTACCCTGCCTCTCACTACTATGCGTGCACGAAGCATCCTGGTCATCTTATATATCCCTTTATACATTAACTTCTAAGCTCCGGGTTGTCTCAGGAATTATTATATATGCAAAGCCTGGTATAATAATAATGCTAACACGGTCTTAGCATCATCTATTATCCCCTTCTTAACCATACTAATAGCTTCCTCGATACTGGTATCTCTCAGCTTTATTACTTCACTTGGCTCCGGATGTGCTCTGCCAGGCACTAGGTCTTCTGCTACAAATATATGCATGTATTCTGTGCTATACCCAGGACTCAAGTAGAAGCCTCCAAGCTTGTACAACTTTTTAGGCGTATATCCTGTTTCTTCCTCAAGTTCCCTAATAGCGCATTCAACAGGATCTTCTCCTTCATTCAAAGTACCTGCTGGTATCTCTAGATGCCATTTTCCTATAACTGGTCTGTACTGTTCAAGCAAGATTATCCTGTCTCTCGAGACAAAAGCTAGTATAGCAACTGAGCCCTTGTACTCTACAGTCTCAACATCAGCAACTCTACCATTTGGAAGCTCTACTCTTAGTTTGCTTAACGAGACTTTTCTACCTCTATAAATAACAGTCTTATCAATAATCCTGGCCAACATTTATTCACCTAAAAAGACTTATTATAAGCTTCTACTAATACAGCTTTTCTGAATTGTAGACAAATGTGAGGGTATGGGGAGTATTGCCACGGAGAATAGCTGGGAAAAGACTTTTAATGATGATAATAGGGATTCTCGCAATAGTTCTCTTCACAGCATCTTACTTCGTTCCACTACTACTAGGCTTAAAAGGTGGAGGGGAAGAGACGGAGACTACGCTAGACTGTTCATGGATAATACCTGGAAAAGCCGTGACTAATGTACCCGGGATACCCGGATTCGAGGTATACGTTAATACCATTCCACGCGAGAACGAGACAAGTCTAATGGTAATCAACTTAGTTAATAGGAAAAACGAGGCCTTAACACTCACATTTCATCACGACCCAGTAGTTTCAGTCTCTGCTATTGATCTAACTGGTGCTCAAGCACGTATAGTTGTGGCTAAGCCATCAAACACTACAATCAAGACGCTTGCACCATTGCAAGCATTACAGTTATCATTACTTGTACCCAGTAGCAAAGACGTGGCCGGCTACCTTATAGACCTGCCTGATTATAAAATCAGGCTCTTGGTATGGAATACTATGCCTAATGATGCTGTATGTGGTATGAAGAACCTGGATTTCGACGGAGGCGTATTGTCTATTAGATGGGCATTACTATACCAAGGACTTGTAGCCATAGACCCAATAATAGTCTCGACAACACCTATTCTCAGTATAAACATACCCGCTAACACCACGATATATGAAGCAACGATATATGATGAAAACGGAGAGGCAGTCTTTATAGCTAAGAAGGAGGGCTCGACTCATAATGTAAAAATAACTCTATACGCAGGAGGAGCTACCTCGGGTATCTTGAGTTTAGGTCCTGAAGTCTCTTCCCTATTGGGTGAACCGTCTGTTCTAGAATTCATAACAAGAATACAGCTTCCAGGCCTGGGTGCTACCAGATACATTGAGACGTTACCAGCGTGGACTAATAAGTGGCCTGGTAAGTGGGTATACTATTCTGATACAACAATTATAAATGATAATCTCACGTATATAGCCTCCCTTAGTTACAACGGTTACTATATAGTAGTAAACTCATCGATCATTAATAATAGCCAGAAGAGGTACAATATAACAGGCCAATTAGTGTTTAGTAGTAGTGGGGTGAGAGCCGCCTGGTTTAATGCCTCAGTCATAGATGTCGCTGGTAATGTTATCAGTGCTTATCCCGCCGATGTTATACAATCACTTCCACTAATACTACATCTAGATCCCTACAAAAGCTACTCTACAACAGTAGTTCTCTCGGCACCCTATCTTGAGGCAAAAAGCTTAGAGATAAATGTTGCTAATAAAAAGATCATAATAGATTTTTCCAAACTAGTACCAGGCTCTTAATAGGCTCAAGTATATATCTTAACCTCTTTAACCATCTTAGCCTTAGAGAGAACCATGAGTTTAGGCAACGTCTCTGGTATATAGAGCTCGTCTACGAATATTATCTTAGCAATCTTGTCCAGCGATTCTCTATCAACATCTCTCTCAATAACCAGTTTCTTAATATTCCTAACAACAAGCTGTTTATCTAGGCTTTCTAAATCTTTCTTTGAGATAGAGAGTTTATCTAAATCACTTATAATAATGTATTCCTCTTCTAACGAGCTTTTTATCTTCTCCGCGATTGCTTTAACAGCTTCTTTTGCTCTTCTTTCTCCAAAAGACTTAGTTGTCCTCTCTATCTTCTCTATAGGTTCTATGAATAATGAGAGAGTTAGCCTTAATGCCTCGTTCACGAGTTCTCCTACCGTAACTCCTAGAGACTTAGCTAGTGCAACGATTTTGTTATAAGTTTCCTCATCTATGTTCCTTATAGTTATTATTTTTGCGCTCTCCTTTTTCTCCTCCTCGTTTTTCTTATTACTCGAACTCATATTATCTTACACCAAATAATATTACTTGTGTTTCTAGTATAAAAAGTATTTCATGCATTACAACAATTACAATCAACTATCTCTACTATCTCGTACAAGCTCTTTACTCTTTTCTTAGCATATGCTGTTACATTCTTGTCGTCGCCGTACAGGACTGGGCATGCTACTAACTTCATTACTGCTATATCCCATACTGAGTCGCCTACAAACATCATATATTCTCTGCTAACTCTTAATGATTCCTCGACAAATGGTAAAGCAAGGTCTTTTCTCCCACCAGGCACACATGGTATACCCTCAGGCAGTAAATATCCCTCTTCATCAAATTCTAGGGTATTAGCCATCCAGAAGTCTGCTCCCAGTTCTCTCGCTAATCTCCTGACGACAATATTGATACCAGCACTCAAGAGAGCGGTCTTGATACCTCGTTTTCTAAGCTCGTCAAATACCTCATAAGCCTCTCTAGATGGTTTTAGCTTCGAAGCTATACGGCTTAACTCGCTTAGATGTATTTTTCCCCTCTTGTTTATCCATAATGCAACATCTTTTACAAGCCATTCATAGTATGTTATTTTCCCCTCGAGATAGAGTCGATAGTTTTCCTCAGCCTCTCTAGAAGTTCCGAATATTTCGTGAAAATAACCCCAGCTATTCCTTATGCTTAGTAGCACACCATCTACATCAAATACTACTGCTCGGAGCTTCATCACTTATCCTCTAAATTCTAGGCACATTTTGATATAAAATATTAATTTTAGGTATTCATCAAAATAGCATACATAAGCAGTGTGTTAAGACCACAATCCATTACATAGGTGCTAGAGAAATGTATGGTTGGACAGGCCGAATACTTCGTGTGAATCTCTCCGAAAAGAAAACAAGTGTGTGGAAGTATCCTGAAGAATGGGCTGTAAACTTTCTGGGTGGTAGAGGCTTAGCTGTACGCATATTATGGGAATTCTTGCCTAAGGGAACTGATCCATTATCTCCGCATAATATACTAGTATTAGCAACAGGCCCCCTTACTGGCACTAGTTTTGTGAATAGTGGTAAACTTGTTGTTGCAACTAAAAGCCCCTTAACTAATGGCTATGGTGATGGAAATATAGGCTCATGGGTTGCGGTACAATTAAGAAAGGCTGGTTATGACGCTGTTGTCATAGAAGGTAAAGCTACTAAACCGTCCTACATATACATTGAGGATAATAGTGTCGAGATCCTGCCAGCAGATGATTTATGGGGACTAGATACATGGGAGGCCGAAAAGAGGCTTAAAGAAAAGCATGGAAAAGATAGTGGTATCGTATTGATAGGACCTGCAGGTGAAAACCTTGTACGCTATGCCACCATGATATCACAAGAGGGGAGAGCGGGCGGTAGGCCGGGAATAGGCGCTGTAATGGGTTCTAAGAAGCTAAAAGCAATAGTTGTACACGGCACGAATGAGGTAAAAGTAAGAGAGCCGTCTAGACTGAAAAAGCTTTTCACAAAAGCGACTGTGGATCTCAAGTCAAACCCACAATACAGTTTCTGGCTAAGACAGGGAACAATGATGACTATAGAATGGAGCCAGGAGAACAGTGTTTTACCAACATTAAACTTCAGTGAAGGAGTATTTGACTACGCTAGCAACATAGACGGGTATTCCATGGAGAAGATAAAAATTGATTTGAGAAGTTGCCCATACTGTGTTATGCCTTGTGGAAACGTTGTCAAGGATTATGAGAATAAGCCCTCAGAACTAGATTACGAGAATGTCGCTATGCTTGGCTCTAATATAGGATTACCAGATCTAGGCAAAATAGCCGTTCTCAACAGGCTTGCGGACATGTATGGTATAGATACTATAAGTTTAGGAAATGTACTTGCATTTTATACAGAGTGCACGCAAAAAGGACTTATTGAGACAGAGAAAATGGAATGGGGCGATTACGAGACTTACAAAGATCTTGTAGAAAAAATAGCCTATAGAAAAGAAGAAGGAAATCTGCTAGCTGAGGGGGTAATGAGAGTAAGCAAGCATCTAGGCATGAACTCGTACAAGTTCGCAATGCATGTAAAAGGACTAGAGATATCCGCGTATGATTGCCATGCAGCACCCGCCATGGCTTTAGCCTACGGTACTGCAGCCATAGGCGCCCATCATAAAGATGCCTGGGTTATTGCCTGGGAGGTAAAAGTTAACAGATTTAGTTACACGCGGGAAAAAGCAGCTAAGGTAATTGAGTTACAGAATATCAGAGGCGCGTTTTTTGAGTCCTTAGCAACATGTAGATTACCATGGGTGGAGCTAAGCCTTGACCTAAAGTACTATCTTGAAGCACTCGAAGCAGCAACCGGTCTACAGTACACACTAGACGATATAAACATGTTAGGTGAGAGAATCTATACACTGATAAGAGCTTTCTGGATAAGAGAATACGGTAACTGGAACCGCGAGTACGATATACCACCTCCAAGATGGTTTGAAGATCCCTTGCTAAAAGGACCTCTTAGAGGCTCCAAACTGGATACTGAAGGTTATCAGAAGCTCTTAGACTACTATTATGAGCTTAGAGGATGGGATAACAATGGTGTCCCAAGACTCTCTACGCTTAGAAAACTAGGCCTAGAATTTGTTGAACCAGTACTAGCAAAGATAACTAGTTTATCAGGGTAACTAGGTAGGGGTAGAAATAGACTAATAAACATAATAATCTTATTCCTTTTTTCCCTACAATATCTTATTGCTAACCAATAGGTGTCCGCTAGTAATGATACGTGTGCTCATTAAATACGTTGGAGGAATCGCAGAATACACGGGTAAAAAAGAAGAGTATATAGAGTTAAAAGAGCAAACTAGGCTATCCGAGCCCGTCGATATGGTAAGAGAAAAATACGGTATTAAGGATGAGTTGATAGTCCTTGTGAACGGCGTGCCGGCTAGAATGGATACGTTATTCAAGAATGGTGATAAAGTATCTATACTACATTCAATAAGCGGGGGATAGTAGTATGAAGCTCCTCGCGGTATCCGATATTCACGGTAGGAGAAGTATTGTGCAAAAACTTGTAGAGAATAGCCTAAAAGATCCACCGGATCTTATAGTAGTAGCAGGTGATTTGTCAAATGGTTCTTTCAGAGAAGCTATTGCTGTCTTGGAAATCTTTAGGAAAAGTCGGATTAAGACAGTATTTGTCCCTGGAAACATGGATCCTCCAAGTCTCCTGACACATAAAGACAATAATGACATTACAATGAACGTTCATTTAAGAGTAGTGAGTATAGATGAGATAATCATAGCCGGGATCGGCGGCTCTAATATCACGCCATTTAATACATTCATAGAGTTCGGGGAGGAAGAAATCAAGAAAATGCTGGACGAGATAGCGAGTAAGATTAATAATGAGGATATTAAGAAGTTAGTCATGGTTACTCATGTCCCCCCTTACGAAACATCTGTGGATAAAGTATTCACAGGCTCTCATGTGGGTAGCAACGCTCTAAGAGAATTCATAGAGTTGAAACAGCCTTTAGTTTTAATTACAGGACATATACATGAGGCTAGAGGTATTGACAAACTAGGTTCTACTCTGATAGTTAATCCCGGTCCTTTATTTAGGGGTTATTACGCTGTAATCTACATAAGCAAGGGTAAGGATAATGTACATGCAGAGCTACACAGGTTACACGGCTAGATATCTGCCTGTATTACTTCTAGTCTTACTCATAGGCGTTATAATAGGTAACTTTGCTGGTTATACGAAAGCATCATTATTCTCTGTAGTAGCAGGATTTATGATAGGATTCATCTATAAGAGACCAGCAATAATAACTCGCGGTATAAGAACAGATTTCTTTTCTAGAATATTATCAGGAATTGCTATGATGATATTGTTACCTATAGCTGTTCTTATAGGAGTGGTTGTTTTCAAAGTATTCTTCTATATCTCAAAACTACTGCTTGGTCTTGCGATTCTAATCTTAGTAGTAGCCATGTTATACATTGCGTTGAGGAGGATCAGCATTTGAAAAACAATGCTCACACAGAATGGTTTGCACTACTTTCCTCACTAGAGCATATAATACCTGTCTACGAGAACATGAATAAGCGTATGAGCCTAGGATTACTAGCGCGTATTCGTATGAAGTTATTAGATAGTATCCGGGAGAATCCCAGCATACTAGTAGATATAGGATGCGGTCCCGGGATAACAGGCTACAGTATGTTAAAACTAGGCAAGACACAGCATGTGGTATTCGTAGATCCCAGCTCTAGGATGCTCAAGGTAGCTTCTTTTTTTATTAAGAGGAAAGATATGGATGCAAAAGCTGATTTTATAATAGCTGTTGCCGAGTATCTCCCTATACGTGAAGGCTCGGTAAATGCTGTCACTGCGACATTCTCTATACGGGATACATTCAATCTACCTAGAGCGCTGAGATCAGTGCTTAGTATACTTAAACCATCTGGTAAGTTTTACATACTAGACCTCTACAAGCCAGCATCAACGCTTCTGAGGATAGCACTAGATATTTACTGGTTTACAATGCCACGACTTGTCTCGATAATATCTAATAAAAAACTCTATAGAGAATATGGTAAACTTCATGAAACTTTTAGAAAGTTTCCCACAGTACTAGAAATATCATCCCTGGCCAGTAATAGTGGAGGAAAAACCTTGTGGGAAAGAGTATTCTTAGGAGCAGTTTTAATCATTATAGAGAAGCTAAACTAGATCAGAAACCCCTCTTATATAAAGGTACGCTATTCTCTGCCAGCCTCTGTTCTCACCGAGTACAGCCACAGGTTTCCATCCAGGTATCTCAAAATCTAGTGTTACGATCTTTGTTCCAACACGTAGCTCTCTCTTTAGCTTCGGCTTTAACAACCTATTTACGCTTGTAAGTAGGTACATGTATACTATTGTAGCATCATGTATTGGTACTTCCATGAAGTCTCCTTGTATTATCACTACGCGATCTTTTACACCTTCTCTTTCAACCCGTTTTATAGCCTCTTGTATCAGATCAGCCCGTTTTTCTATACATACTGCTTTCTTTACATCAAATCTCTTAACAGCTTCCACAACAACCCTACCATCGCCGCATCCGAGATCGTAGAATACATCTTCGCTTGTAGGTTTTGATAATGCAAATACGAGATTCATAGCTTCCTTTCTCGTGGGTACAAATGGTACTGAGACACTACTACCTAGGCTGAAGATAAGGAAACCGAATTCTGCACTAATATTATCCCCTCTGTACATAGTCGAAGCGCCCGTTCTTGCTGTTTGAATACTCTCTGCTACTCATATACTGTATGAGAGTAAATCAACAAGTCCTTAATTAAGATTATAAGTGAGTTAGGAATCCTGATTTATTCCCCTACTTTTCTTTAATAACCACTGGAGCCTCTAAGTCCTCAACTATCCTTGTACTTTTTAGCTTATGGAGATCCACTAGTTCTTTAATGAACTTCTCTAGATCCTTGCTCACTAAGACCTCCTCCTCTAGCGGTTCGGAGAATTTTACTCCTTTCTTCTTCTTATAGGTCCATATAATGCTATTTGCATGCATTAATTTCTGCATCTTATCAGCCAGGGCTTCATCAGCGCCCTCTATAGCATCTGGTATAAGTTGTTTATGCACTGTGCCATCATACATATCGCGCCAAATAGCGTCTGTTATAAACGGCATTATAGGTGCTAGTAGTTTAAGTATTGTTTTTAATACTGTATGTAACACATACCAAGCCGCTCGTTGCTCTTTTTCACTATACTCTCCTGCATCATTGTATGCTCTGCTCTTTACCAGCTCTATATAATTCGATGCAAAGACGTCCCAGGTAAACTTGTATATCGAATTTATAGGTATATATGTATCCAGGTCTTCATAGCCCTCTATACACTCTCTCAGTACTCTGTTTAACAAGCCTAGTAGAGCTTTATCAATGGCTCTCATCTCTATGCTGTCAGGCTCAGGCTCTGGGAATGAACTTATGAATCGCGCTATATTCCATAACTTTGTCTCAAAAAGCATACCAGTACGTAATAATTGCTCGGAGAACCTATAGTCGTATCCTAGTTTTGCTGCTGCAGCAGCCCAGAACCTAAACGCATCGGCTCCGTATTTTTCTATATATGGTTCTGGGTCTATCACGTTTCCTTTACTCTTATGCATTGCCTCGCCTTTCTCGTCCAGTCCCATACCCGTTATTCTTACCCATTTAAATGCTGGTTTGCCTGTGAGCTGATATACTCTGAGCAATGTGTAGTAAAGCCATGTTCTTATAATGTCTTGGCCTTGTGGCCTCAAAGTGTTATTAAAGGCTCTCTTAAACAACTCTGGTTTTCTCATATAGCCTGTAACGTAGAGGACAGAGATAGATGAATCAAACCATGTATCGAAAACTTTGGTCTCACCAGCTATGTGTTCTTTTGATGCACCACAATTGGGGCACTTATCTACTGGTGGCTCCTCTTTCCATGGCCTATAATACCTACCCGGCTCGGGCAGTATTATGTGCCCACACCTCTTACACTTCCAGACAGGGACTTCTGTTGCATAATACCTGTCTCTACTTATAGGCCAGTCTTGAGTTACAGAATCCAGCCAGTCTAGAAGCTTCCTTTTATGGAACTCAGGGTAAAAGCCCATCATGTCTATAATTTTTCTTAGTTCGCTCTTGTACTCTACTTGTTTCAGGAAATACTCTGTAGCATGTATAAACTCTACTGGCGTCTTACATCTCCAGCAGACAGGTATTGTATGTTTTATAACCTTCTCTTGTTTAAGTAATCCTCTCTCCCTAAGCAGGTTTGCTATAGTTTTCCGTGCTTCCCTAATACTCAGACCCTTTATCGGCCCTGCCTGCTCGTTCATTATACCCTCGCGTGTTATCAATACTCTTGGCTTTAGCTTTAGCTCTCGGAACAACCTTATATCCGTGGTATCTCCGTAACTACAGATCATTACCAATCCTGTACCAAAACTCGGATCAGCGGCTGGATGCTGTAGTATTGGTACTTCTCTTTCATACAATGGTATTATAGCATGCTTTCCGGCTAGGTGCTTGTATCTTTCATCATTAGGATTATAAATAACGGCTTGGCACGCATTGAGTAGCTCTGGTCTTGTCGTAGCTATTACTATGTCGTCTCCTGTCTCTTTGACCTTAAATACTATGTAGTATAGCTTTGTATCCTCTTCCCTATACTCAAGCTCAGCGTCTGCTAATGTAGTACGACAGCGAGGGCACCAATTTACAGGCCTCTCAGCTATGTAGATAAGGCCTCGACGCCATAGCTCTATGAATGTTGCTTGTGTTATCTTTCTATATTCGTGGCTATCTGTACCATCATGCCAATACTCAAAACTACATCCTAGTCTACGCCATATTTTAACGAGTTCATGTTCAGTTTTGTCCAGGTATTCTCGGCATAGATTCAGAAAATGCTCTCTTCCTTCTACAGTCTTAGTGATTTCATGAGGATTTAACCCAGTAGCTTTCTCTACCTGTACTTCAACAGGTAGACCATTCCGATCAGCATAAAACGGTATGAGTACATTATAGTTTCTCATCCTAAAGTATCTAGCAACCATATCTATCTGCGCGTAATGGGCAGCACCGCCTACGTGCCATTTACCGGATGCATAAGGTGGTGGCGTATCTATTGCTATTACTTCTCTCTCATCTTCCTCGTTGAACCTGTATAATTGCTCCTTCTCCCATAGCTCTAGCAATTTCAACTCATTTTCAACACGCCATCTCTTTTCTGTGATCTTGGGCTTAAACTTAGTCATTGTAATCACGCCTTTGATATACTCTGTTTCCTCCTTGAACTATTAACCATACATGTTAAAATATGTTTTAGGCATGGTTAGTAGTACCACGTATCATAGTAGGAGTGCTCTGGCAAAAAGACCTTCTTACTAAAAGCTTGGCAAACACCACTTAGAATACAAGCATTATTCCTGCATCCACCTACTTTACTACATGACTCATGGCATTCGTTGATGCACACAGGTTCTTCTCTTCTACAGCACTTTCTTCCAAACGACCATAAGAAGTCGTCAAGAATATATGGATCCATGCTTGATAACCCGCATAACCTCTTATAGGCTTCTCTGATGACTAGTCTAAGCATTATATCTTCGTCGTGTGTGAATACTTGCTTTTTCTTAATTTTTGCAAGCCAGGTGCCTTTAACGACTACTATTCCCCATCTCAGTGCTAGCCTTGTCACATGATTATCTACTGGTACATGTTTATTGTTGGAGTCATTTACTCGTAATAATCCTCGACGCTCAAGAAACTTAGCAAGTAGATGAGCTTTCTTTTCTACAGGATCGTTGTAAGCAATGAAGGATCTAAGTCTATCAATAAACCCGTTATGTAATCCAGTCTTTAATCTATTCCGAGCAGCACTTATTAGCGAAAGCACTTTCCCATCATATAGCTTCAAGAGTTTGTAACCTAAGTCTCTTAAAAGCATAGCACGAATTCTCGCATCAGGTGGTCTTGAAGATCCTGTGCTCAACCAATCCTCTATATCCCTCTCTCTCACTTTACTAAGTCTCGTTGGATCAAAAAATCCTGGGTCTTCGTAAAGCTTTTTCATACCCAGTCTATACAAGAGATCTGCGCCATGATAGTGTTTGCCATCAATAACTGCTTCATAAGGCTTCCCAGGACGGCTGAGCCTATGATCCATTGCCACCATTACAATAAAGTATCTTGCAACAAGTTCCGGCTCCTCATTCTCTGGCGGAAAGAATCTCTTATCAGTAAAGTTCTCTACAGGGAACTCTATGTATCTTACAAGTTTAGCAAGAGTCTTTATACCTGGCATCGAGATAAACGCGTACCCGTACAAAACTACTTCTCCTCTCTCAATCTTTCTCCCTGGTATACACCGCTATACAGGGTTCTCGGCGGCGGATTTACTCTTATAAAGACTAATTGAGCTACCCTAGCATTAACTTCTAAACGTACACCGTGGGGATTACCTACTATCATTAAAGCTTCTCCCCTACCATAGTATCCAGGATCCCATAGAGCACATGATACTGATACACCGCTTCTCAGCAAACTACTTCTAGGAAGACATATGCCAGCACAATCCTTTGGAACATACACGGCTTCATTAAATACTATCTTGTAGAACCCTCTCTCGAGGAAATACATGTCTCCCGAAGGCTCGATTTTCACAACTCTGGGTAGTTCTCTCTTCTTAAAACCTATTAACCCAGGGGTTCCGAAAGAGTATACCTCTGCGATAGTAAGGTCAACGCCTGCTGGCTGCACCTGTGTCTCCTTATTAATCATGTGTTTTATGTACTCGGCAGCCAGGTATCCAGGCAGCAATTTCGTTACCCCAATATCCCTGGGTTCAGCAATAATGCTATTTTAAGACTATGCATACCATTACAAAGATAGTGTTGATCGATGGTGAAAAACAAGCTTATAGCTAAGTGGGAGCCTGGAGCATTAGTACTTAATATAAACCCTAATGAATTACACATCGAGGGAGAAAACTTTACTCTAGTATTTAAGCCTAGAAACATAGAATTTAAAGGCCCTTGGAGTAGCGTTGAGGAAAGCGTGAAGAGGAATAGGAAGTATGTCTACATAGTTACTAGCGAAGAACTCCGCGGCATAAGAGATGCTGGGAGAATAGATATTCTTGCAGGCGAGGAACTATTATTCGACTCTTTCGAGTTACGCTTAAACATAACAGAAACAACCTCGTACCTAACAGTAATTGTACCTGGACTCTACCTATACAACTATGCCATAGTGACTAATGAGAAAAGGATAATGATAGAAACAATTGCTCGCAGAAAAATATTCACGCAAACCGAGGGAGACGAGCTCGTCATTTACCTAGTGTAACTAATACTGTGTACTAGCATCCTTTCTTTCACAAAAATAGACTATGAATGGCTTTATTAGCAGCCTCCTCTATGCCCGAGATAACTTCACCACCATCAACGAGTATCTCGCCATTAATTATTAAGGTCTCAACAAACGCATCTGTAGCTAGGGCAGCTAATGCCCCCTCCTCACTAATAAGAACCCTTACAGGTGGTTTTCTAGAACTTACAACAAGCAGATCAGCCTCGCTCCCCCTATCTAATCGTAGAGAGAGGTCTAGGAGATTTCTCGGCGAAAAGTGTATATTGAGAACACTATCGATGCTCATCCCATTACTAAGCAATATGTATGAAAATGATCTAGGATCTATTGTAATCCAATCCCTAGCATCTAGTATCACTGGACCCTTGTTTCCACTACTTGTAGAGTATAGCAAAGACTGTTTAAGAGGAGTATATAGGGAATACTCCCTGCCATCCGCTAGTATAATCTTCTTGCTATTATCTAGTAATACTAGTCCCCGTTGAACAGCTTCTTTAACCATGTTGTTTGTCTGAGCACCGTCTTTTATTTCTAGGCCTAGTCGTAGAAACTTTTTCTTAACTAGCCTTTCCTCTAGTTTCTCTAGTTCTCTTAGAGCATCCTCAGGATCGTCATAACCTTTGCTACTAAGCAACACTATAGAGCGTAAGCCGGCTTCAAGAGCTGCTCTACATACTGGTTCTACGCGTGGTGTAGTAATAATAGCAAGTCCTACGCCTGAACTAAGTAATGTTGAGAAAGCTAGTGCTGCAACAAGATAGTAATCTCTATTACTCATGGTATTCTCTACTAGAACGTCTTTGCGTGAATACTTTGTTAAACTACCAGGGATATCTATTAATATATTGGAGAAAGGCAGGCTCACAATACTATCTCTGCCACCCAGTACTGCTTCTACTGGGATATCCTGCAACTCGCTATCATCTGTAGTTATCGTGCTAATACTATTGTCCTTCACATGGATACGTGCATTAGTCACTACTTCGCTAGGCTCTAATACGGCGAACAAGCTCCTCACAATTATTGAGACCATCTCTAACCCTCCATGTCTTCAAGGATCTTTCTTGCTAATTCCTTACGTTTTTCTTGTTCTTCAAGATACTTGCTCCACTCATCAGTAACCTGTATGTCGCTACCCATTTTCTTGCCAGGATGCTTATCTATTTTCACAAGTGCTGGCAGTATAGTCATTTCTCCTATCAGTATTGCTTCCCCTACATCAAGGCTTGGCAGGAGCTCAAGTAGCTCGTCGCTTAGTTGCTCGCTAGCAGCCTGAACATAGCGTTGATCACTTGGTTCAATCAGCTTTAGTATTATCTTATTGTTCATTTGGCTTAACGTGTTCTCGTCTACAGCTTTAGGTCTCTGGCTGACGAGTACCAGGCCTACGCCAAACTTTCTTCCCTCACGTGCAACTCTGGAAGCCCAATACTTTGTAAGAGTGTCTTCTTCACGTGGGATAAGTACGTGTGCTTCCTCAAGCACGCATAATATGGGGACAGGGTAACCTTTTGCACTTCTAGTCCTATACCACTGCTTACGCTCAGAAAGTAGTCTTCTCAAGTAATGACTTACAATAACATCTGCTCCTTCTTCATCTACTTCCCCTAGGTCAAAAATATTGAGTCTCCCGGGTTTTACCATATCGCTGAGCTCTTTGGCTAAGTAGAAATCAAATATATCACTATAACGTTCGACTACATCATCTATCTTATTAAGCAAGGCAGCGGCCGCGTTACGTGTTCCAGTATCTTTTCCTCTCCTCATTATAGTATCTATCTCTTCCTTTAGCTTATCAAAGAACTCTGTCGGCTGGATCTTACCTTGTATAAACTCCTCATAGACACTGTCATAAGCCGTCCTAAATACCCGCTCCTGATTCGAAGCATTAGGTTGCACACGCATAAGTTGTAATAGTTCTGCCTTAGTCAGAGCTAAGGGGTTTAACTTCGGGGGCAGAACCTCTTGCTTCGAGGAAATTTTTGAGAAAGAGTACTCTGAGTGCATATCGAATATTAAAACAGTACCGTTGAGCTCTTCCACTATTTTCTGAGTTATTATGCTAACAGTGTTTGACTTACCAGCACCTGTAACTGCTAATATTGCTAAATGTCTGGAGACAATACTGTTTACATTAACGTACACAGGTACCTTAGGATTAGAAACCAGTGTTCCAACCCGTATCTTGCTTCTACCAATTTTCTTCATAGAGAAGATTTCTGCAAGCACATTCTCGTCAGCTTCGAAAACTGGTGATAAAGGTCTTGGCGGGGTCTTAGGTGTTACGAGTATTCCCTTCTCAAGAAGAGGCTCTATGTATGATAGAAACCTAATAGAACCTTTAAGATATGTTTTTGAAGAAGTATTAAACCGGAGAGCATGCTCTGCGTGACTTATACTAGTAACATTGCTGGGCACTATCGGGTTACCAGATAAACAATTCTCTACTAGGCCTAGCACATCTCTATCTTCGAATCCAACAACAACATACTCTCCTATTTTTGGCGGTCTCTCAGCTATGAAATATGCCCTGAACGGCGTAGACTCTCCTATTATATACCCTAAAGGCTTGTCTATCATAACTCCAGAACCTCACGCCCTGTCTCTTCATAAGCCATGTCAAGTATTGATAGAACTTGGGTATAGAGCGTGTTATCAATTTTCGCTTCTACATGTGCTTCGCGGAGTGGGAATGGATAACCATCGCTTGATATACCTCTCAGTATTGAGAGTATGTTTTCTACATTGGGCTCAGAATCTGATGTGACCGGTATTTCTATCTTCAGGACAGGAGCACCAATATCCAGTCTAGAATACACCGTATATATCTTCATATTGGAGAAAAATCTGCGTAGCTTGCTAGTAAACATCATCTCAGGGTAGGTCTTCACCTTGGACAAGCTGATAATTCTAGGTTTTGAGTAGCCCATGGTTTCTGTCATTTTCTCGTAAATATACATATCTGGTAACACGTTATTGAAGTATTCTGTACTTCTACTAGTTTTTGAGACAAACACCGTTGGTATCCCTAACTCGGCGCACTTTGTCAAAAATCTGCAGTAAGCCTCTAGCTTGCCTAGATACTCGATAAACCCAATAGCTGCTGCTAAGATTTCATGCTCTTCTTCGCGTAGTGCTTGTTTTTTCAATAAAGCCTTCCTTGTAGTGTCTACCCATTCCAGGATATTGTCTTCAGGCAACATAGTATTTACAAGGTTTTTTCTCAGATACGCTTCTACAGTATCAAACTTAACGCTAGAACCAGGCCTAGGATGAATTATTACGGATAATAAGCTTCCATCAAGTAGAATTAAGCTATTCCTATCATCAATACTTTCTCTACTAAGATTAGAGCACGCAAGTCTTGCAACCTCGGCTTCATGCATCTCTCTATATAGTTGTGCTCTTTCTTCAACATACTTCGGTGGCAAGACAAAACCGAGATCGCCAATCCATACCTTATCAGTTTTCTCATACATAGTCTTATCATGCTTATAATGCACAATAGCTATGGCCTGGACCATGTAAAACGGGGATAATTTTAAATCAACTACTCTACTACCACCATCAACGCCTATTACGACATCAGGTAGCTTGGGCTCGGGTAGTTCAAACCACTGGATTTTGTCACGATTCAGGCTTCTTACTTCGAGCATGTTTATGAACCAACGGATCTCATCATATTTTCTGAGGGCTTCGTTTACAAGGCTCACCAGGCAACCCCCTGCACCAATTTTACTTTACTCCAGCCATTCTCTTTAACAACCTCGTAGACATGGTCGGCAGCATTTTCAACTTCCTGGTCATGTGTAACTATTATTAGTTGTGGCACTGCTCTTCCTCCTTTAAACTCTTTGAACATATCGACTAATTTCCTCCTTCTATCAGTATCAAGATGAATTGTGGGCTCGTCAAGAAATAGTACACCTAATCTGTCACTGCCGAAAGCCGAGTATATGGCTAATAATAGAGCTAATGCTAATGCAACTTGTTCGCCACCACTTAATTGTTGAACACCAATAGCCGTACCATCTGGACTAAATAATACTATATTAAAGCTATCTGGGTCTATCCTTACCTCACTATATGTTAGCTCGAAGAGGTTTAGGAAACGAGTTATCTCTTGTTCAAGCCTTCTTGTCACAAGTCTTCTCCATATCCTTGGCGCGCCCTCGCGACCCAGTATGTTTCGCCGTATGAAAAGTAGTACTCGGAGACGCCACTCTATATCATCCAAAACTGAGATATCATGCTTTACATTGTCTATCTCTTTCTGAAGCTTTTGTAATTCTTCCCGCGTGTTCTCTAGTCTTGACTTTAATCTCTCGAGTTCTATCTCCAAGTTCTTAATAGTATCAGTAACTTTCTCAAGTAGCTCTTCAAGCTCTTTGTATCTTTCCTCACTATAACCTGCTTTTCTGATACTCTCCAGCTTCTCCATTAGTATTTTCTCTTCTACCTGATATGCCTTAAGCCTCTCATGGTATTCTCTTAGTAGAGTCTTTGCTTCTTTCAATCTTCGCAAATTATCGAGTTTACTCTTAATGAAGCCATTATAATACTCTATTAGCTCGCTCAACGAATAGTTTCTACCAAGCTCTTTGTTTATAGTCTCAAGCACTTCTTCAATGAGAGATTGTATCTTGTTATAGTCTTCCTGCCTTACCTCAGCTATACTCATAATCTCTCTAAGATGTTTCTCAACACCTTTTTCATCATCTATGCCTGTAGGGTTTATCGAGAGCTTCCTGAGCCTCTTACCTACTTCGCTCTTTAAATGCTCATATAGATAGTAGTCTTTAGAGAGGCTATTTTGCTCGTTTCTCAACGCTTCATACTCTTTAATACAGTGTCTTATTCCCTCCTGTTCTTCACGCGTCTTTTCCAGCTCACCTACTAATTCTCTGTATTCATCAATGATTCCTAGCGCGTCCTGAACTAGGTTTATGATTTGCTCAAGAAGCTCTATTTCTTGTCTCTCTTTATCTATTCTCTGTTCTATAGATGCAAGCTTATTTTTAGAAAGCTCGAGTTCTTTTCTTAACTTTTTCATAACATTTGTCTTATGTTCTATGGTTAGTGCTTGTCCGCATAGAGGACACTCAGCCTCGGCTTCTTTTAACTTCTTTATCCTTTCCGTGATTTCGCTTATACGTGCAGAGATACTTCTTTTCTCATCTTCTAGTTTTTCTAAAGCTTCTCTTTTACCTGCTACTAGCGTCTTTTTCTCCTCAAGTATGTCTGTTAGTATCTTTCCCAGCTCTAACGGCTTCTCACCATCTATCTTAAGCCCTATAGACTCTATTTCGCTCATCTTATTTGTTAAAGACCTCTCTAGAACAGCTAGATCTCTTTCTTTTTCTCTCAGAATAGCCTCTAGTTCGACCGATTTTTTAACACACTTCTCTAGTTCTTGGAGTCTTTTCTCCAAAAACTCGTATCTTTCACGTATTTTATGTAAGTGGCTTAGCCTACTCAACAGGTTCCTTGTATCATTAAGATTGTTGATATCTTCCTCAATACTCCTAGCTTGCCTATCAAGATTTATCGCTTCGATGATAAGGTCGTGCACTTTAGCCCAGGGCTCTAAATCTTTTAGCTCTTCTAAGAGCCTCTCGGCTTCTCTAATCTTTGCTAGAACACTCTTCTTCTCTTTCAGAATTTGCTCAAGCTTTGCCCTAGTATCCTCATACTCGTCTTTGAACTTTTTCAGCTTCTCCAGTTCTTCTTGTAGTTTTGCTCTTTCTTCTCTACTTACAGCTAGTTTCTTTTCAATAGTCTTTATTTCAGCTAGATACCTCTTTTCTTCTTCTCTCTTGGCCTTGATTTCTTCTTCTATGTTCTTTTTCCTCTCTTCTAGACTAGCTCTATCCTTTGCAACATCATCTAATGCTGTTTGTTTAATACTATACTTCTTAGTTAAAGCAAGACTCTTGAATATACCTTCTAAATAATACTCGCCTAATTTTTCTTCAGCTTTCTTGAATATGTCTAGAGCTAATATTGAGTCTATGAATTCTAGTTTCTCCTTTTCTCCTCTTGATGAAAGCATGGTAAGAAGCGATAATAATTCTCCCTGGCGTACAAGTATTAATCTTCCAAGAAGGTCTCTTCTTAACCCGATTATTTCTTCAACCATACTAGTTACGCTGTCTGGTGAATTAGCTATGATTCTACCGTTTTTTGTCATTAATGCATTGTGTACTGGTGAACCTTTTTTTCTCCTTATTAGTTTTCTCCATATCTTGTAGTTATCGCCATCAATGTTAAAATAAAGCTCGACTTCACAAGCTGGTGCACCATGGCTTATCAGGTTAGCTAGGTTTCCTCTAGGAGTTTCTCCTCGCCCGCTTCCTATCAAAGCAAATAATACTGCATCTATAATACTAGTCTTGCCTGCCCCGTTCTCTCCAACAATAACTGTTACTCCTTTCTTGAACTCGATTTGGGTATTCCTATGTGATAGAAAATTCTTTAATTGCACCCGTTCTAGTATCGTGGCCATTGTCCTGCACCATTAAGGCATGCCTATATAGTCTAGCAGACTCTTCCCGCCTCTTTGTAGAGAACTATGTGTCAAGATCTTTGTTGTGGACGGGACTAGCTTGTTCCATACATGTTTGTCCGCTAAGATGGTCTCTATTAGTTTATCAATATACTCTTTCTCCTTCTCTTGATTCAGGGCTTGCATTAATTCGTAAATAGCCCTAGCAATCTCTTCTTTTCCAACTAATTGTTTTATAGCATCGACGAGTGTAAGTGCTCTACCTTGTTCTCTCCTGGTTTTTTCTTCATCTTCATATTCATAGATTAAGCGGAGAAGAGCCCTATTAGCAAACGTAGATTGTATCTTTTTTGCAATACCTGGTTTGTGATAACTTGACGGAAGCTTGATATGTACATGTAGGAGAGGTTTTCTAGAACTCTTCGAACGGCTGAGTAGATTCTCTATGACATGTGCAAAATTGTTGTATGATACATTGATAATGTATTGTGGCCTAACTTCGACATCTAGCTCTTCTATACTAGGGAGATCACCGGATAAATCAACAAGATATACTCCTTTTCCCTCTTTCATCCAAAACTCTATCTCGTTTTCCCTTAATATCTCTAGACTGCCAGGATAAGCTATTAAGAGCCCATCATCTCTCTCATACTTTATCCTCCTATGAATATGTCCTAATGCAGCATAACTATAACCCGATGGTATATCTGATAGAGCAATGCCTTGCTCGAAGGGCATAAACCCTTCTATTGGTATATGTGCTACGAAAATACTACGCCATGCACTACTAGGTGGCTTAACAAGGTATTCTACTAAAAGATTCTTTTGCCTATAAGCTGGTGGCATGTATGGGAATCCTTGGATGAAGACTTCTTTTCCATCAATAGTTACTATATCATTCAATTCCTTAGAATAGAGTAGCTTAACTCCTGGTACGAGTCTTATAGGTGAGAGATCTCGTCTCTTAGGATAATCATGATCTCCTATGACACTATATACCTTCACACCATGATCTACAATCTTCTTTATAGCATCCTGTGCGTACTTTATTATCTTGTTCGGCGGTTTGGGGGTGTCAAAGAAATCACCAGCAATAATGAATAAATCAGGTTTTTCCCTAAGAACGTGCTCTAATACTTGATCAAATGCTTTAAGAACATCTTCTTCTCTCTCCTCCATTTTATACTGTCTATTGCCTAGATGGAGATCGGCAGCATGTATTATTTGAACCATCTAGTACACCATAATCGTCAGGAAGGACTCTCCATATATTCATAGTAAACGGTATTACTCTTAAAAACTAGATGGAATAACCCAAAGAAGTACGGATTTAGATGCTTCGACGCCATTTCTCAAGCTTAGCCTCTTTACGCTTGAGCTTCTTGTACATTTTATAGTGCTCATCACAGAGATATACTCTACGCTCACTAGTATCTACCTCAACACCATTCTTTCCAAGAAGCTCTGCAGCATCTGGCGGCAGGCTTCTAACAGCCTGGTTACTGCATTCTTTTACGCTACAAGTTATGCCTTTACTTATCTTACCCATAAGGTCTCACCTTAGCTATTTTAATTTCCTAGAAAGTATACTTTATAAGAGTATGTGATTGTTATAGGTGTAAAACGGTAGGAACCAGTACTAGTAATCAATATGTGGTAATGCGTGTATGTCTGGGAGCATAATAAGCGCGTCTCTAAAAGAGGAAGTATACGTAGTTGATACTAGTACTATAATTGAAGGTATGGTATCTAAGCTTGTCAAAGAAGGCAAGATTAGAGGACATATAATTATACACAAGGCAGTAGTCTCCGAACTAGAACATCAAGCTAACCAGGGTCGTCAAGTGGGTTTTGCCGGTCTAGCCGAGCTGAAAAAACTTAGGACACTGGCTGATCAAGGCCTCATAACGCTGGAAATCGCCGGAGAGCCTCCCGGCCGGTTAGAAATCAAGCATGCAAAATTGGGAAGCATAGACGCACTTATTAGAGAATACGCTTGGGAGATAGGAGCAACACTTATCACATCAGATCGTATACAAGCTACTGTAGCTGAGGCACTGGGTATAAAAGTATTCTATATTCCTCCAAGACTCGTCGAGAAACCCGTATTTGAGAAGTATTTTGATGAAAAAACCATGAGTGTACATCTCAAGGAAGGAGTACCACCTATAGCGAAAAAGGGTTTTCCAGGAAACTGGGTTTTTGTAAAACTAGCTGATAAACCCCTTGACAGAGAAGAAGTCGAAGCTATTGCTAGAGAAATCATAGAGATAGCGAAGCGTAGGGATGATAGCTTCATAGAGATAGATCGTATGGGATCAACCATAATCCAGCTTGGTAACTACCGTATAGTCATAACTAGGCCTCCTCTAAGCACTGGATGGGAGATAACAATAGTTAGGCCACTGGTTAAACTATCACTAAAGGATTACAATCTCCCTGAGAAGTTGTTGAGAAGACTTGAGGAGAAGGCTGAGGGGATACTAATTGCTGGGGCACCGGGTATGGGTAAGACAACTTTTGCTCAAGCATTAGCAGAATACTATGCTAGTAAGAACAAGGTGGTGAAAACGGTTGAGAGTCCCCGAGACATGCAATTACCGCCAGAAATAACACAGTATTCCAAGACTTATGCATCACTCGGCGAGCTACACGATATTCTACTACTCAGTAGGCCTGACTACACCGTTTTTGATGAAATGAGGAATGACGAAGACTTCAAGCTATACGTAGACCTTAGACTAGCTGGAATAGGAATGATAGGAGTAATACACGCAACAACACCTATTGATGCTATTCAGAGGTTTTTGGGCAGAGTAGAGCTAGGAATGATACCCAGCATCATAGATACAGTGATATTCATAGAAGGGGGCAAGGTTACCAAGGTATACGAGTTGAGAATGACCGTTAAACTACCTACAGGATTAAAAGAAGTAGAGCTATCAAGACCTGTTGTTGAGGTAAGAGACTTCTTAACTGGCGAACTAGAGTACGAGATGTACACTTTCGGTGAACAAACCATAGTTGTACCAGTGAAAAAAGTAGAAATGCCTGGTATAGAGGGTAAGCTAAGACATCATGTAAAGAGAATAATACCATCAGCGGAAGTAGAGTTGCAAGGAAATGTTGCTATAATAAAGGTTCCACGCGAAGAAGCACGGCTAGCAATGAAGAAGATACGGAAATTACGGAAACTTGGAGATAGACTAGGAGTGGATGTAAAAGTAACCTTTGTAGAGTAAGTAGCTTATCTACCCAGATCGCTTCTTAAGAAAGGCATCTAATCTAATAGTCTCTTTATCAGCAAGTCTTACAATACTATTAAAGTTGAGATAAGGCGTGGTTGTTAAATCCACTTTGTAATTACCCTTATCGGTACACTCCAGTTTATCGAGAGGTATGAAGATCCAATCTTTGGTTTCTCTGATCTTTATAGCTATAAATGCATAGCTGGAGGCTCTTGACGCAAATTCTTTCAGTCTCTCTACCTGCGACTTATTTATGTATAATTTAGCATAGCTCTTTTTCACGCTTTTTACCTCAAATACAAGGATTACACCATTCTTCATAGCAACAACGTCTGGTTGTACGATTTCCCTAGCTTTTGCCCCACTAGCAGGACCCCTTATAGCTGCAAACCCGTGTTTCCATAACTTCTTAACTAGTGCACGCTCGTAACTAAATCCTCTTCTCCTGATGTTCTCCCTTTCTCTACTCAATATGTATACCCTGTACCCTTGTGAATTCGTTAGGGGAAGCATTATTAATTTAGTATTGTAGATGTAGTTAGTAAGATTAAGAGACTCTAATAGGATGGGTGTCCGTGTAAGATGATTTTAGAACCATCTCAAATAATACTTTTGACGATAATAATAATAGCTCTCGGGTTACTTGCGTCTGCGATAAAAATAGTCAGAGAATACGAGCGTGCGGTAATCTTCAGACTAGGTAGACTAATAGGTGCGAAAGGCCCAGGACTATTCATTATAATACCTTTTGCCGACACATTTGTACGAGTAGATCTTAGAATAGTTGCTGTTGATGTCCCCGAGCAACGGATAATAACTAAGGATAACGTTACAGTCGGTGTTGACGCAGTAATTTATTACAAGGTGTTTGATCCCATCAAGGCTATTGTTGCTGTAGAGAATTATCATTATGCAGTAATGATGCTAGGCCAGACAACGCTGAGAGACATAATAGGACAGGTAGAACTAGACGACTTGCTTGTGAGAAGAGACGAACTGAACAAGAGGTTACAGAAAATACTAGATGAGCTAACAGATCCTTGGGGTATAAAGGTTACAGCTGTTACCATAAAGGAGGTAAAGCTCCCAGAGACAATGCTTAGAGCTATGGCTAAACAAGCAGAGGCTGAGAGGTGGAGAAGAGCAAGAATCATAGAAGCTGAGGGTGAGAAACAAGCAGCCGAGATAATGGCTAAGGCTGCCGAGTACTATGAGAAGCATCCAACGGCACTCAGGCTCAGAGAATTACAGACACTAGTAGAGATAGCTAGGGAGAAGAACCTCATAGTAATAACACCACAGTACGGTAAGGAAGGAGAGATAGCCGCATTAACAGCTGCTTTTAAAGAGTATGAGCGAAGTAAAGGCTAAACTAATATACTTTATCTAAACTATTTTTCTACTAGAATCAGAGACGTCCAAGCTAAGTTAATCTTAGATTGGGTAGTAGAAGTGGGAGAAAATCATTTCAGAAACATGGTACTAGTAGCACTGCTAGTTTTATCAATAGTGTTAACCTCCTCTTTTGTCACAATAGCTTCTGAACACTCCGGGGAATATTCTAGTACAGTATCTAATTCGCGTGACATAGTCAAGACTGTGGGTCCCTCGGCCATCTTTATCAGAATTGAAGGCGTGATAGATGAGGCTATGCTTGATTACGTAAAGCTGGGAATAGCAGAGGCGGAGAAGAAGAACGTGCCATTGATAATAGAGCTAAATACCCCGGGAGGGTATCTTGATGCAGCAATGAATATCGTCGTAGAGATAGACAAGGCGAGTATACCTGTAATATCGTATGTCGTGGAGAAATGGGCTGAAAGCGCTGGTACTATGATACTAGTATGTAGCCACGTAGCAGCTATGCAGCCTGGTACTGTAATAGGTTCTATGCAGCCAATAGAGTATAATCCTGCCGAAGGTACTTATAGACCTGTTAATGAGTCAAAAATCATAAATCCGATACTAGAGTTCTTATCAGAGCATGCTGGCAATAAGGGCAGGAATATTACTATTATCTACAAGTTTGTTACTCAGAATCTGAATCTCGGAGCTTACGAGGCTCTTGATGCTGGTGTTATAGATATAGTAGCGAAAAACCGTGCTGAGCTACTAAGGAAGATAAACAACATGACTGTATATCTTCCACTACAAGAGATAACCGTCAGGATAGTAAGTGATGGAAGCTACGAAGAGCTAAAACCCACCCCACGGATAATGATAGCACACACTCTCTCAGATCCTCTTATTAGTAGCTTATTTATGAGTCTAGGAATGCTGATAGTATTATTTAGTATCATAAGTGGCCACTTCTACGTCTTACCGATAGGGGTATTGCTTCTCCTCCTAGGTCTCATAGGAAGCGGGTTTAGTATAAACTTTACAGTTGCTGGACTACTAGTAGGTGGAATAACACTTATAGTAATAGAGCTTGTCACTCCAGGCTTTGGTGTCATAGGCGTCTCAGGCATAATAATGCTTGCACTAGGAATAGCTATGCTACCCGTAAGTGGTGGTTTTAGTATAACGAAAGAGTATGCAATGACATTCTTATACGCTGCTTACGGTATAGGACTAGTACTGGGCGGATTCTTCGGCATCTTAATCTACAAGGTTGTTAAAGCTAAGAGGCAGAAACCACTAATATGGGGTCTTGAAGGCAAGGTTGGGCGTGCTCTAGACGAGATAAAACCAGGCAGCCAGGGCTTTGTCGTAGTTGATGGAGAGTACTGGCTTGCCACGAGCAGTGATCATATAAAGCCAGGTGAGAAGGTACTAGTTTTACGTAAAGAGGGACCTAGACTTATTGTACGTAAAACTCGATCTTAATAGTACTAGTAGTGGGAAGTAATAAGCAGAAACGATAAAATATTATCTACTAAAACCTCCGCAGGGTAAGTTTTCATCACAGGTCAAGCCGGGAGTAACTCTTCATCGGCTCTCAAGAGTTCTTAAGAATAAAATTGCTTATAAACATGAATACTCGTCTCTCCACGTACTTTGTAAAAAACTTTATTTTATCATATCTCGTAGTCTCTCTAAGAGCTTCTAGAGGTCTGATTATGCAAAGTCCTGTGGACAGGGTCTTTAAAAACCTAGAACCAGTAGCTGTTTATGGACTAGGATATGTTGGTCTTCCACTTATAGCTGTTTACCTAAGAAAAGGTCTCAAAGTCATAGGCGTTGATATAGACTCTTCGAAAGTAGAGGCAGTGAATGCTGGTGAGTTAAAGTATCCTGAAGCGAAAGTATTAGAAGCTATTAAGAAGGGGTTAAGCGAGAAAAGAATGCATGCCACAACTGATGGCGTAGAAGCCTCGAAGACCTCTGTAGTAAAAGTAGTTACTGTGCCTGTATACGTCGACTGGGAGACACGCACACCAGTTTACACAGCATTTAAAAAAGCCGTTGAGACCATAGGGAAGGGTCTTAAGAAAGGCGATCTTGTAATAATAGAGTCGAGCGTACCACCTGGGACGACGGAGTCTATAGCGAAACCGATCCTTGAAGATATTAGTGGTCTTAAGGCTGATGAGGACTTTTACCTAGCTTATAGCCCTGAGAGAGTCTACATAGGTAGGGCGGTAGAGGATATAGAAAAGCGTTATCCTAAGATTATAGGCGGTATAGGTCCGCGAAGCCTTAAGCAAGCCGCCGAGTTCTACAAGAGAATTGTTGCGAAAGGAGTTGTGACAATGAAGTCGGCAGCAGCCGCCGAGTTCGAGAAGCTAGCTGAGGGAGTCTACAGGGATGTTAATATAGCTTTAGCAAACGAGTTAGCATTAGCCGCAATGACTCTAGGAATAGACTATTACGAAATACGCGAGGCAGCTAACACCCAGCCCTACTGTAACCTCCACCTGCCTGGACCGGGGGTAGGCGGTGCTTGTATCCCTATTTATCCATATTTCTTATCAAACACGTTGCTAAAGCACGGCTTCGTAGCTGAGATGATAAGATTAGCTAGAAAGATAAACGAGTATATGCCAAACATAGTGGTTAAACTAGTTGAGAAATACCGAGACAAGACTAAGAGCCCTAGAGAGATGCGTGTAGCTATTCTAGGTGTAGCGTTCCGCGGAGATATAGATGATACAAGGTTATCTCCTTCCCGCGATGTGATCGGTTTATTAATGGCTCGTGGATACAGAAGGATAATCGCGCATGATCCGTATGTAAAGTATGACAGAATATTAGAGGATCTCGGAGTAGACGTGATTCAAGACCTCGAGAGAGTCGTGAGAAACTCCGACATAATAATAGTCCTCACCCGTCACAGCATGTATAAAGGGATGAAGGTAAGCAGACTACTAGAAGTAGCTGGCACTAGGCCATTAATAGTAGATACTGTAGCGTATCTTGAAAACGATATAGGGTATGATAAATTCATAGTACTAGGAAAAGGGTGAGAACAAGCTTTTTATTTAACTATGGATATATGCTTGTCTCCGGTGTACTGGTGTGAATCTTCCACACGATTCTAGGAGATAAGACTATTGCCGTAATCGGTGCTGGTAAGATAGGCTCGGCCATAATTAGAGCTCTTCTGGATTATGCTAAAGAGATAATCGCAACAGGACGGAGAAAAGAGACTCTTCTCCACGCAGAAAAACTAGGGGCCACCGCGCTTAAAGATAACAAGAGAGCTGCGATGCTTGCTGATATAATAATTTTGAGCGTAAAGCCTCATCACTTACCCATAGTTATTAAAGAGATGTCAGATGTTATAGACGGTAAAATAGTTGTCTCTATAGCAGCTGGTGTACGCCGAGACACTATTGCTGGATATCTTAGAAAAGCCATAGTGTTTAGAGCCATGCCTAATATTAATGCCCTAATAGGTAAAAGCACCACAGCTATTTCACTAGGAGACTACAGCGAAGAGTCAAAAATGACTGTTGAAGCATTATTTAGATGTATGGGCACGGTATACTGGATACCAGAGGAATGGATTGATACATGGACAGGCCTGGTAGGAAGTGCTCCTGCTTACTTGGCTGAGATCATTGATGGACTAGTGTTAGGCGCAGTCTCTACGGGTTTACCTAGAGATATTGCTTACAAAGCAGTGTTAGACACTATGAGAGCTACTGCAGAGCTATTACTAAGGAACAACCAGCACCCAGCGATACTCAGAGACGAAGTAACCACGCCTGCTGGTACGACAATATATGGATTGAAAATACTAGAAGCTAGGGGAGTAAAATCAGCATTAATGGAGATAGTAGAGACGTCTTCTAGGAGAGGACACGAGCTTGGACGAAGAATCGATGAAATGATAAGACGATCTCTAAATATGCCTGCTAGGTGAGATCACCACACACGCAGAAAGCTTCGTGGATCAGCGAGTAAAGTTCATCTATTCCATGCCCAGTCTTAGCTGATACCCTGACAAGCCTCGTTGACGGCAGGTAAGCCTCCAGTACTGGCAGGAGATCCCTTGCGAGATCCCTCAAAACACCAGTCTCTTCGTGATCAACCCTCTTTCTTATCTCTTCTAGATCTAGATGTATAGAGGGTTTGATACTAGTGTCTCTAAGAAGATCAGATTTATTAAGTACTGGTAGTACCGTGACGTCAAGTTTTAACTGTACTACCAAGCTCATAAGCAATGCAGCTAGTGCCTCTAGAGTAATGCTGGTATGCTGTGGATCAAGTAGGTAAACTGCTACTACAGGCCCTAATACTTTAAGCTTCTCAGTAACCAGGTAGCCTGCTTGTCTAAAGATAAAAGCCTCGCTCTGCCCTGGAGTATCAATTATGGCTATATCAGCTCTTCTACACTGCTTTACAATCCCCCTTATAATGTCCTCCGAGTAGTGTGTGAGAAGCTCTACCGATCTAATCATAGCACCATTTGGTCCTAGCCCTTCTTTAATCATTATATCTCTAAGCGTGAATATTCTCCTCACATCATAATCTGGCTTGTAAGGGAGTTCTTCAACACCCGGATCAAAGTTTATAATACAAGTCTCTAATCCAATATTTTTCCTAATCCAATCAGAGAGTCGATACGTAAGCAATGTTTTACCGGAACCAGCCGGGCCTAGTACTAATACTACTAGCACTCTTTGCTCCTCCTAATAAAACTATTAGGTTAGAACAAAAGTAGGTTAGACTAGTTGGAGAGGTCCTGTGCCCGTATCAGCCTTTAGCATGCTTAGCAACAATATCTAGTACTTTATTCATATAACTCTGTAGTTTCTGAGGTAGCTTCTCTATACCAGCTTCTAGAAAGCCTCGCACTATTAGTGATGTTGCCTCGTCTTCTGAGAACCCTTTTGTCATTAGATACTCTAGTTCTTCCTGCGAGATCTTACCTATAGCAGCCTCGTGTGTGAGCTCTGCGGAATCAGTAAGTGATCTAATCACAGGTACTGCTTCGCTTGAGGCTTTTGGAGATAATAGTAGGCTCTTGCAATCTATATGTCCTCTAGCATTAGATTGTGCTATGAGTTCTCCTCTCATTATTGTTGTTGCCCTGCCTTTAACTATGGATCTAGATATAACTTCGCCGCGCGTGTTTCTTCCCTTAAAGATTATCCTACCGCCAACGTCGAGCAGGGATTCTTCTGCTGCCATTAGTATTGAGACTAGATAAGCACTAGAATCATCTCCTTGTAGCACCACGCTAGGATATGCTTGCAAAGATTTGACAGGAGCCATGTGTACATAATAGTTGGTGAAAACACCACTATCTTCTACTATCACGCCTGTACGCGATCTTACATGAACCGTTGGACCCCAAAAGTGCACCATTGTAAAAGACAGCTTTGCCCCTTTCTTGACGTAGAATTCTGAGACACCTATATGTAGAGCTTTGGCGGGTAGCGCTGAGCATGCCGTGACAAGATTTAGTTCAGCATCTTTGTCTACTACCACAATATTGTGGACAGCTTGTGCAATGCTTTCTCTATGTATAAATAGGCATGCATGTATAGGCTCTTTTACTCGTACCTCTGGTGGAACATATATGAAGTAGCCATGCCTGCCCTGAAGCTCCGTCATAGCAGTATACTTGTCTTGATCTACAGGTACGGCTCTCCAATAGTAGTCTCGAAGCCACTCATACTCTTCCAAAGCATCTTCAATACTCAGAATCTCTATCCCGTATTTTTCCAGTGTCTTAGCTATATAGGAGTATAAGAAGCTTCTATCTAGTTGTAGATAAACACCACTCCCAGATTTTCCCGTCACATCTACTCCTAAAGCTTCAGCTCTCTCAACAACTTGTCTTGGAAGCGAGATTGGTTTATCAGAGATACTAGAAGAGTCGCCCCAATCGTACTCGTTTAGATCTATATCTGGCCCATATGTAGCTTTCTTACTAAGTGCTTGACGAGCAATTCCTCTAAATCGTTCTCTCCACTCAACCAATACTATCTACCTCTTGGAGTACTATCTTATACCCTTTATCAAGAAGTTTGGGGAGTATGTCAGGACTTCCACTATACACTAACTCGCCGTTCATCATTACATGGAGTTTGTCAACTCTTCTAAGAAACCTGGTTATATAGCCTGTATGAGTAACAAGTAGGATTGCTGCACCATTATCTGCCAATTCTGATATCACGCTTGCCAGTCTACGAACACTATCTACATCCACACCGCTATCTGGCTCATCGAGAAGACATACTTTAGGTCGTTGCACAGTCACTGTTAGTAACTCGAATCTCTTTGCTTCTCCACCGCTAAACCCGTGATATAACTCTCTGTCTAGCAGATGTTCAACATCGAATTTTCTAGCTAGATCATTCACTATCTCTTCGTTTTTACTATGGTTTTTCCGGTAGAGACTAATCATTTTTGACAATAAGTATCTGGACTTCACCCTAAGCCTTGGAAGAGATTGATGAGCTAGAGCTAGTCCTAATCGTGCTCTCTCGTAAGGCTCCATATTGGTAATTTCCTTACTATCAATGCATATCTTCCCGTTAACCACTTTGTATTGTGAGAGACCCATTATTGCTTTAAGTAGCGATGATTTACCAGCACCATTAGGACCCATTAATAAGTGAATCTCTTCACGCCCTACTGTCAACGAGACGTTTTTAACAACGAGATTACTGTCTACTGCTACACTAACATCTCTTACTTTTAACATAAGGTATGCCCAGTAATTCACTAGTTTAGACGGGGTTAAAAAATATTATTAACATGTGTTTAAGAATAATCAGAGATAGAACAAATAACTCTAAACAAAACATTATACTCGAAGATAAGTTATGGTGCAGAAGATACATGCAGGACAAAAGTATAGGTTAGAGAAGCTAAGAGTTGTGGGAATTCATTGTGCAACATGTGCTGTAACCATAGAAAAGAACTTACGGAAACTACTGGGAATCCTTAACGCTAAAGTAAGCTTTGCAACAAACGAGGCCGAGGTAAAGTATGACTCAAGTAGAGTAGTGCTTCGCGACATTATAAGAGATAAGATAAGGTTTAACCTGTTCTGGGCATTCATTTACAATGTTTCGCTCTATCGGCATCACGCTGAGATTGGAATTTGCAGGAATCGCTATGGTGCTAAGCTCTATCCCTGTTACTGGTAATGTCCTAAGACTAAGAGGCTTAAGTATCGAGATCTAGATAGTTTAAACAGCTTCTAGTCCTGTTTTGGATGACCTATCTTGATAGGGCACCAAGCAGCTTTGCTCCCACCATGCTTGGATACCCATTTCAACAAGGGTATCAGTAATAGTCTGAGCCCCCATCCTTTTTCTGAAAGTGAATACTTTACTCTAGGAGGCTTACTGTCATCAACTCTCCTCGTAACTAGTCCATGACCTTCTAATTCTTTCAGTGTTTTTGACAATGTCTTTGGACTTATACCCTTTAGTTCTCTGTATAATTCGTTGAAACTCATTTCTCCCTTATTTCCTAGCACACCTATTATTAATAACGACCACTTCTTAGCTATAACATCTATTAATCCGTAGAGCGGGCATAGACATAACTCTTCATTATTCCTACTCATAAAAACTTTCCTCTAGGTAAGCTACTATCTATATAGAAACTTGTATCTTAATAAACTTTCCTATGGATAGTTACTATAGGAGGGATAGTAGATATGGCTACAGACAAGGCTTGCCCTGTCTGCAGACTAGACATAGATACAGAAGAGCACGAAGAACACGTACACCCGCACGGAGAAGACTTTAGTATCAAGTCTTTTATAAAGCTCTTATCGCTACTCACGGTTTTCCTACTCATAGGTTTTGCTGGCGTAATGACAAATTCAGCAATATTGTCTCTTGCAGGGTTTTTAGCAGTCCTGGTTATAGGCGGGGGTAGACTTGCTAAAATAGCTTTTAGAGAATTTATTGAAAAGAGGATATTCAGTATAGAATTCTTAGTAGTGATTGCAGCTGTCGGGGCTTTCCTAATAAAGGAGTATGCCGAAGGAGCTGTTGTAGTGTATCTTTTCAATATAGCAGTCTTCTTAGAAGAGTATGCGGCTGATAAGGCTAGGAGAGACATTGCATTACTATTACGAGAGAAGCCTTCTACTGCTAGGGTATTAAGGAATGGCAAAGAGGTTGTTGTCAGAGTAGAAGATGTACAACCCGGCGAAACCATAGCTGTTAAACCAGGCGACAAGGTACCACTCGATGGCACTATTATAAAGGGTAATGCTAGTATAGATGAGTCGCCATCAACTGGCGAATCTATACCTGTAGAGAAAAAACCTGGCGATAAGGCTTATGCAGGAACAGTATGTACGGACGGGGTATTATTTATTCGTGTGGAAAAGAGATCTGGTAAGACACTACTTGCTAGAGTTATAGAATTAGTAGAGAAAGCAAGGAGGGAAAAATCCAGGATTGAAAGGTTTGTAGAGAAGTTCTCCAAATACTATACGCCAACAGTTATAATGATTAGCATACTGGTCGCACTAGTACCGATCTTCATGCTGGGTGGTGATATGAGATCATGGGTATATCGTGCATTAACCTTACTAGTAATTTCATGTCCATGCGCACTAATAATATCAGTACCTGTAGCAATGGTTTCAGGGCTTGTGGGCTCAGCTAAGAACGGTATACTCGTAAGGGGGGAAGCATCTAGAACACCTGGCAAGTGTTAGTATGATAGCGTTTGACAAAACAGGTACCCTAACCAAGGGAAGCTTGAAACTCTCGGGAATAAAACCTGTAGCGGTAGATGGTGAGCAGCTTCTCAAGATAGCTGCTTCTCTAAGTAGGTACTCTAACCACCCAATAGCAGAGATAATAGTAAGAGAAGCTGAGCAACAAGGCATAGAACTACTAGATGTCATAGATTTTAAGTCACTCCCGGGACGAGGGGTAATTAGTAGGATAGATGGTGAAGTATGTGTGCTAGGTAACGAGAAACTTTTGGAAGAAATCGGCATAAAATACGAGCATAGCGGTATCAGTGGAGGAAACAACGATATCGGGGATACTCTTAGCTATGTTGTTTGTGGTAGTAAGATACTAGGCGTATTAGGTTTTGAAGACGAGATTAGGACAGAGGCTATTGAAGTTATAAGAGATCTGAAAAGAAGAGGCTTAGAAATAGTCATGCTAACTGGTGATAGAGAGAAGGTGGCTAGGAGGATAACAAAAATACTGGGGGTTGATAGGTATTTTGCTGAGCTCTTGCCTGAGGACAAGGTTACTGTTATAGAAAAACTCATGGAAGATCATAAGAGACACGTAGCTATGGTTGGTGATGGCATAAATGATGCACCAGCATTAGCAAGGTCTTGTGTAGGAATAGCTGTTGGCTCAGGTGCTGAAATAGCTATTGAAAGCGGCGATATAGTTCTTGTAAAACCCAATCTTAAGAAACTACCATACCTAGTCGACTTGAGTAGAAAAGTGTTGAGTACTATAAGGATTAACGTCTTAGCTTCTATATCTGTGAAATTATCCTTGGTAGCATTAGCGATACTGGGGATGATAAACCTGTGGATGGCAGTACTAATAGGTGACATGGGATTATCACTAGCAGTGATAGGCTTCTCTCTCAGATTATCAGGATTTACAGCTGAAAAATAATATACTGTCAAGTGTAATTCAATAAGAATGCCGAGTGATCAGGGTGTCTACTGTAGGGTTTAACACTGTATTAGTTAGGTACGGGGAGATAGCTGTAAAATCAAAGAAAGTAAGAGTTAGGATGGAGAATACGTTATTGCATAATATAAGAGAGCAACTAATGCTCAATGGTGTGGAGAAGTTCAGGATACGGAGAGAATGGGGTAGGATATTCATCAGTGATATCGATAACATGGATTCATGCATTAAAGCGTTATCAAGAACATTTGGTGTAACATCTATTAGTCCGTGTATGCCTGTATCCCTGGATCTTGACGAGATAAAAAAAGCTGTTGTAGGTCTTGCTAAAGAGGTTCTTAAGCCTGGAGATACTTTCGCGGTACGTGTACATAGAGCGTACAAAGAATATCCTATGACAAGCAAAGAGCTTGAGAAGCTGCTTGGAGCGGAGATACTAGACAAGATACCTGGTGTCAAAGTAGATCTAGAGAAACCATCTAAAACTATTTACGTAGAGGTAAGAACAGATGCAGCATATGTATTTGACAAGGAATATGAAGGACCAGGCGGTCTACCTTATGGTGTGGAAGGCAGAGTCATAGCCTTAGCCTCAGGTGGTGCTGATAGTACTATTGCCGCATGGATGATGATGAAGAGAGGATGTGAGGTAATTCCTGTCCATTATAATTTATCACCGTTTTACGGAGATGATGCACGTGAGAGAGTCTATAATGCACTAGCCTGGCTCAGAACCTGGGTGCCGAGAAGAAAATGGTATGTCTACGAGATTCCTCTAGGAAGGATTCATGAGAAGATAAATATTGATACAAGATATAGATGCTTATTATGCAAGTTCTTAATGTATAAGATAGCGGAAGAAATTGCCAAGCGTGAGGGTGCAAAAGCAATAGTTACAGGAGAGAGCTTAGGCCAAGTAGCATCTCAGACTCTTGATAACCTATACTTTTTATCAACAAAAATATCAATACCTGTTCTGAGGCCTTTGATAGGCTATGATAAAAACGAGATAATATCATTTGCACGCAAGCTTGGCATAGAGCCGATTGTAGCAAGAAAAGTTCTCGCCTGTATGCTAAGCCCTAAGATGCAGAGTAGAAAAGCTGAAACACACGCTTCTGACAAGGTTCATGACATTATACTAGATGCTATAAATAACTCCGAGTTTAAGAGTCCTGAGTCTGTTATAAAGTATGTCTTAGATAACTCTGTCAAACATTACCTGTAGTATTTTGTTATAAGCTCTCTCCTGCAATATTTCCGATTTTACCTGTTTTCATATGAAAAAGCTTAAAATATTGTATAATTATGCTATCATGTTGATCTGGTGTAACACGTATGGATCTCGAAGAATTATATAACTCGGTTAAGCATAGCCTTAGAGTCTATGACAGCGTCTTATCCATGGTTAGCGAGAACTGGCCAACACCACTTGTAAAATTAAGATCCTTATCTGATAAAGAATACGAGGTATGGGGTAAACTCGAGTTCTTTAACGTGCTTAGTCATAGTATAAAAGATAGGCCTATATGGTACATGTTTCTTAAAGCTAAGAAGGAGAACAAGATAAAAGAAGTATTATACGAGGCCTCATCAGGCAATGTTGCTATTGCTTTGTCTCTCTTAGCCAACATGCATGGTGTGAAAACTCGGTTATATCTGCCAAAACCAACCCCTGATTATACTATGACGTTATTAAGGATAATAGGAGCAAAAGTAGTAAGGACGGATTTTGAGACTATAGATCAGAATTTCATTACTTTTGTGAAACAGAAGGCCCATGAAGATAATGCTACAAATCTCAACCAATTCGAAAACGACTACAATCCGGAATCACATTACCTCTACACAGCGCGTGAAATAGATTTACAACTCTCGGTCATAGGTAAGGCGCCTCCAAGGGCAATAGTATGTGGCATCGGCACTTCAGGCCACATAGCTGCGATATCTCGTTATTTCAAGAATAAGTATGGTGAGGAGACCAAGATATTTGGAGTCATACCAGCTAAGGATGATACAATACCAGGGATAAAACGAGTTGAGACAGGCCCTAAATGGCTCTCAAGCGCAGACGTAGATGATATAATAGAGGTCAGGACAATAGATGCGGCAAAAGAAGTCATTAATATGGCTAGGCTAGAAGGACTGCTCATAGGTATGAGTTCCGGAGCTGTAGTAAAAGCTTTTAAGGAGATTAGAGATGAAGTTGGAGCTGGTGTATATGTACTGATTTTTCCAGATGATATATTCAAATACGTGAACCTACTAGGAACATATCTAAACTCAATAGATAGTAAAAGTAGGTGATGCCTATTGTGCCGAAAACAGATATCATTAATTACATACATTCTCTTGTAGGTAAGACTAGTGTACATGACATACCTATAAAATTTCTCGAGAACAAGGCATTCTTAGTTCCTGTAGAGATATTAAAACCCCACGAGCAGATAATACCCAGTCACCTGTGCGAGATTATAGAGTCTATAACAACATATCAGAGTTTTAATCAGCCTATAATAGTAGATGCCAGGACATTAACAGTCCTAGATGGTCATCACAGACTCGAGGCAGTAAAAGCTCTAGGACTAAACTATATACCAGCATTATTCGTTGATTATGCAAAAGATTATGTGAGGGTAACTACATGGAGAAACAACTTTCTAGTAGATAAGAAAACAGTAATCCTAGCAGCACATAAAAAAGAATATCTGCCACCTAAGACCTCCCGGCACCTACTATGCGGTATAAGAGTATACTCTACTAATATCCCACTAAGATGTCTTGCTGATCCAAGAAAGTGTAAGTTATTGTATCTAGACTGTGCAAATTATTTCTAATAATTACCTTGATAACTATTACATTTTTTAAGAAAATCTTAATACAAGAAAATATCTATATTATTAATATGTAAAAAGAAAATGTAGGTGCAAAAAAGGATAGTAAAGGGAATAGGCTATCGATAAACCAGCAAAGGAGGTAGGGCTTTTAGGCCTACTCAAAGCTACTAGAGATCGCAATGTACGTGCTGGCCTAGGGGCTTTGCTGAATATGCTTGGAGAGCTTGGCCAATACGCTATAAAACAGTAAAATCAACTACTTTTTAAGCCTCTTCTAATTTACGCGCAATTTTCTCTCTCTCCTTTAGTACCTCGTATAGTACTCCCCTTATCAGTTCACAGAGATTAACTACTTTTTCACATGCTATCCTATAATAAGTATTCACGCCTTCTCTTCTAGCTGTTATTATCCCTCGTTGCCTCAGAACAGCCAAATGTTGTGAGATATTTGCTTGACTCCTACCAGTAAGCTCTGCAAGCTCATTAACAGTCTTTTCCCCGCTTTTTAGTAAATCTAAGATCATAAGCCTAATAGGGTTTGCAAGGGTTTTAAAGATCTCAGCACACATAGAATAAATTTTTTCATTTTCTTCAGAAAAAGCCATAAAGCACCACCTTTCGTTTAGCCTATGCTAAATTAATAATACATAAAACCGTTTTATAAGTTTAGTGGTATCCTAACCAAACCGTTTAGGTAACAAAATTAGAGAGTATCGTGATACCAAAGACTGGCATAGTTTTAGATTTTGCAAACAGTGGATCCAGCGTTAGAGAATGTGATCGCGAACTATTGATCTGGATAGTATAGTCTGTGTCGTCAGGATATATTCTTCAAGCACCTTTAGAAACTAATAGTAGCCCTAGAGATTCATAATAATCGAGAATCCAAGCATCAAAGAAAATCTTAGAAGAATATGTGAAGACGCTGAGAGAAAATTTTCACGAAGAAGACGAGAAGTTACCAAAATATAAATTCGAAAAGAGCTATAACTCAGAAAAAATAATTCCTTGATTCATCTACTTGATAGTGATGTCGTCTAAGAAGGAAGAGCTATACTCTAAAGAGAGTACATGGCTTATCTTAGGGTACATGTTACTGATATTGCAAGAGAGGATCAGTGTTGCTAACACATATGCTGTCCACTATAGAGGATGTAGTCAAGCTCCTAGAGATGTCAGATGATATAACTTAAAACAATAATTTCCATTGGTAAACCTTCCAGAGAAAAGAGACGTTAACGAAGGCGCTTGCTTTTTGAAGAAGTAGCATTTTGCAGATTACCAAGAATTTAAACCAGGTATTCAGACATAAGTTAATATATTTACTCTAGCCTAATTACCTAGTGTGATTATTAATGAAGATAAATAGAACTCCGAACAATATTCTGCGTTCTAGGCTTGAAAGATTTCAGAAAAAGTTACAAGAGAAAGGTATCGATGCTGTTATGCTTAGGACACTTTCAAGCTATACGTATTTTGTAGGGATCAAATGGCTTAGACCGGCTTTGCTTATACCGGCTGAGGGGGATCCAATAGCATTTGTAGCGCGTGGGGAAGAGAGGTTTCTAGAAGAGAATACATGGATTAGAAATATTGAAACATTTACTGAAGGAGGCGAGTTAATGTCTAAGGTTTCAAGAATTATAAGAGAGAGCGGGTTTAAGACTGTTGGTTTAGAATATGGTATTGAACGCGATGCATACATATTATTTTTTGAAATGTTTAAACGACTTAATCCTTACGTGAAAGTAGTTGATGTGAGCGGGCTTATACAAGAACTTAGAGTAATCAAGGATGACTATGAGATATCATATATGCGTAAAGCTGGAAAAATAGCCTCTAAGACTATTGAGAAACTCTTATCCATTATTAGAGAAGGTCTTGCTGAGACAGACATAGCTGCTGAAGCTTACAACTCACTATATAAACAGGGATGTGAGAGTCCGCACGTATATGTGAATATAGGTCCTTGGCCACGCGTACACTCAGAACCCTTAAGAGAGATCAAGGTTAGAAAAAACGTATTTGTTACAATAATACTAGCAGCTGATTATAACAGCTACTATGTCAACCTGTCGAGAACAATATACGTGGGTGAACCAGATGAGACTGTTAGGAACGCTCTTCGTTGCATAGACGAGGTTTATGACAAAGCCATGGAATTGACAAGGGCTGGTGTTAGACCAGTAACTGTTATGAAAGAACTAGACAGAATATATGCTAAGTACGGCTTACTAGAGCACAGGGTATCAGGGTATCTTCATGGTGTGGGACTACAAGTAGAGGAGTACCCTATAACAACCATAGTACCTGGACATAGAGTAGTCGAACTAAGACCTAGAATGGCTCTTGCCTTTATCCATGCCCCTATATTACTCAAAGGGCTTGGACAAGTAAAACATGAGAATACATTTATTATTAGAGAAAACGGTGAGCTCGAAAAATTGTAAACTTGTATTAAGACAGTTATCATTATTTAAATAGTTTTTATCGAAAATAATGTTTATTAGTCATTTTTGTTGATACTAGTAAATGTTTTATCTTTTTTCTAAATAAAAAGTAAGTAGCATACAAGATCATCTCAGCGATCAGCCAGGTGTTGTAATACGGTGAAGCCCAAAGTAGGAGTATATGTTTGTCATTGCGGTACAAACATTGCTGGTAAAGTAGATGTCAAGAAAGTAGCTGCGGCTCTTTCCAAGCACTGTACGTAGCTGTGTCAAGAGACTACTACCCTTTTATGTGTAGTAGTGAGGGACAGAAACTTATTGAACAATGATATAAAGAGACGTAATTTAACACATGTAGTTGTAGCCTCATGCAGCCCTAGATTTCAGGAAGAAGTATTTAGGTATACTGTTGAGAGAGCGGGTTAAACCCGGGTTTTCTTTAAATAGCCAATATTAGAGAACATGTATCATGGTCTACAGATGATAAGAATAAGGCTACAGAGAAAGTAATAAGGTACACACTAGCAACTGTCGAAAAGTAGTTCTAAAAACCGATTAAGAGGATAAAGACACAGTAACTAAAAGAGCCCTTATTATTGGAGGCAGTAGAGCCAGGATCACTGCAAGCTTGACTTAACAGATATGGGTATCAAAGTCGAGATCGTAGAATTGAAGTATACCTGTTCCTCAAGGAGGAGCTGAGGCTTGATAAGCAGTGTAGGGCTCGTTGATGCTCTAAGCTTGTTTAGGTGTAGACAGTCTAGGCGAATGAGTTGTTGGTGTAACTATTCTCAATGTGCTAGATGTTATCTCCTGGCTCTCCATGACAATGGTTGTTACATAATATTATTTCTCAGTGTTTAAGCTTCTTTGTAGGAGAAGCGCCCGAGGTCTTAGAAGATGACTCGCTTACGCCACTCTTATTGTTTGCAAGTACTATGAGAAACCTCTGGACCATGCTGATAATAACTTTTATTTTATTGACACAGCGTAGTATAGTAGTGTGGTCTTTATGCCCATAATACACATCTACATGTGGAGCGGGGTTTCAAGAGAGGCCAAAGCCAGGATTATCAAGGGGTCACCACAGTATTCGAAGAACTCGGAATACCACCACATGCAGTTGAAGTAGTGATACACGAGGTGTCCAAGGAGAACTGGGGAATCGGAAGAGAACAAGCTAGCGGGAAATTCAAGGAGGTAAAACCACCATAGTCATTAGGTATCTTATAATTTGCTATTAATGTTCAAAGCGGAATTAGAAAGACAAAACTAGAGGCATGCACGACATATATACAGTATCAGTATTAATGCAGGCTTGCCAAGTATAAGTGTTCAAAACTCTTACAACAAATGAGAGACAGTGCAGGTGCAAGCAGAGGGAGTATTTCAAAAATCTATGTTCATATAAGAATTAAACTATATGAACATTTAGTTTGATATTTTCTTGCCAAGTCTTCATACACGCTTTGTTCTTTGTTTCTCTTTAGGAATTCCATGTAATCTCATAGTTGATGATGGTGTTGGTGCTTGCATATTAGAATATTTATACAACAGAACTACAGGTGATTGAGTGATGGAAGACCCTACATTGATAGAGTTCATAGGTTGATGATCAGCACTCAAGACCATCGTC
>CAZCAU010000003.1:55496-63153 GCA_964496855.1 uncultured Desulfurococcales archaeon | reverse complement strand
AGCAGACTATGTAGAACTAAGACCTATAAGTGGTACATTAGCTAACGCAACGGTCTTCAGGGTCTTGGCACCTCCCGGAGGTAAAGCAGCTATAGCTCCTGTCCAGGCGGGAGCCCATGTAAGTCATACAAAGTACGGTACACTAGGTGGTTTGGGAATAAGACAAGTAGAACTTCCCTATGATGAAGAAAACATGAATATAGATGTAGATAAGGCTCTAAAAGTCTTAGAAGAGGAGAAGCCCGCATTTCTAGTACTAGGCGGAAGCGTATATCTATTTCCTCACCCAGTAGAAGAGCTTGCTGATCACATGCATTCAGTCGGAGGAAAGGTAGTATATGATGCTGCACATGTGCTTGGATTAATAGCTGGGAGGAAATGGAGGAATCCCTTAAAGATAGGCGCTGACGTCATGACTGCTTCTACCCACAAGACTTTCCCGGGACCTCAAGGAGGAATTATAGTCACTAATGATAAAGAGCTCTTCAAGACTATAGGAAAAACAGTATTTCCAGTATTTGTTAGTAATCACCATCTACATAGAATACCTGCTTTAGCTGTCACCACGGTGGAAATGCAAATGTATGGGGAAAAATACGCTGAACAAATAGTTAAAAACGCAAAGAAACTAGCAGAGGTACTAGCCGAGAGAGGATTAAAAGTCTTAGGTGAACACTTGGGCTATACTAAGAGTCATCAACTACTTGTAGATGTAAGCGGGCTAGGCGGTGGTGCGAAAGCTGCCACTCTCTTAGAGAAAGCAAACATTATTGTTAACAAAAATCTATTACCGCATGATCCACCCGACGCCATAAAGAATCCCAGTGGTTTAAGACTAGGAGTGCAAGAGATGACAAGATATGGAATGCGCGAAGACGATATGGAAGAGATAGCGTTGTTCATAGAAAAAGTATTAATTAAAAAGGAAGACCCCGAAGCAGTCAAGAAACAGGTAGTCGGGTTCCGAAAGAACTATGTGGAAATACATTATTCCATAAAACCTGAAGATCTAGGATTAAAAATACCAGCAGTTCTCAAATTAATGTAAGTAGTAAGTACGGGTGTTTACACCAAAGATAGTAGTGTGATTTTCGGTGACGAATGGACACGTGGTGTGGATTATCAATATAGGGAATGAGTTACTTCTTGGAACAACTATTAACACAAATGGAAGCTGGCTAGCAAGAAAGTTTTCCTTCCTGGGATTCAAAGTAGCTAGAATAATAGTCGTACCAGATGAATGCGATGATTTAGCTAGCGAGCTCTTCAGAGCATTGAGTGAGAAAGTGAAAATAGTAATAACCACGGGTGGTCTAGGCCCCACCCAGGATGATAAGACATTAGAGTGTATAAGCGAGGCTTTGAAGAGGCCCCTAGAGTTAAATAATGAGGCTTTCCAGCTAATCTCTGAATTTTACAAATCAAAAGGTTTAGAACTCACTACCCACAGGATCAAAATGGCATACATGCCTAGGGGTTCCACGGTACTACGTAATCCTATAGGAGCAGCACCGGGAGCTAAGATAACACATGAAGATACCATCATATACACATTACCGGGTGTCCCCTCAGAAATGAAAGCAATGTTTGAGAACCACATCGAGCCTGAACTTAGAAGCATGGTGAAAAATATTTGCATTAAGGAAGAGACTATCATTATAAAAAACGTACCCGAATCTGCCCTGGCACCATACTTAGCTAAGATATCAAAGAAGCATCCATACTTGTACATAAAGTCTCATCCTAAAGGTCATGAACATAGCAAACCTCTTATCCATGTACAAATATGGGGCAGAGCTAAAGAGTGCGAAGATGCGTTGAAAGGCATAAGTGATGCAATAAAAGAGCTTAGCAAAGTAGCCGCTATGCTTCAGGGAGAGCTTTTATGGGAAGGCGTGGAAGAGAAGTTGTAGCTCAGTATAACAAGTTGCTCATAATCCTAGTTGCATTAGGCATAGCCTTGATAATTTTATCAATAGGGATTAACAACGATCTCCTCGGGAAGACTATCCTCATCCTCGGCCTAGTACTCACTGCTCTTTCGCCAGTTATATCATTCATAATAATTTATGAAAAGATTATTAAAAGTCATTAACACGTGTAAAAATGGAGGATGTAGTATGAGTAGTGGCGATGAGAAGGCACAAGATAAAGAAGTATTAAGAAAGAAAGTTATTGAAGCCTTAAAGAACGTATACGATCCAGAGATACCAGTCAATATTGTTGACTTAGGCCTAGTTTATGGCGTAGATGTCGATAATGATAGAAATGTCAAAATAAAACTAACCCTAACAGCCCCAGGCTGTCCTGTTGCTGGACTCATAATAATGCAAGCAGAGGAGATCGTTAAGGAACAAGTACCAGAAGCCAAGAGTATAAAGGTCGAACTATTATGGGACCCTCCGTGGACTCCTGACAGGGTCTCGGAAGAAGGAAGAAAACTTCTCAAAGCAATGTTTGGTTACGATGTTGTAGAAGAATGGAGAAAAAGAATTCGAGGAGAATAGTTTTTACCTTGGTATAACCATATACGGTGTCTGGTACACAAGTAATGCCGTGGAGCATCCTCGAGTTATTAAGAAAAGATCCTGAAAAATTAAAGCAGTACATATCTAAGAGAGGCCTTGACCCAAAGATAGTAGATGAGGCACTAACACTGGATACGGGGTGGAGAAAACTTCTAACACTAGTTAATAAGCTAAGACACGAACATAATGTCATAAGCCGTAAGATACCACAAACAAAAGATCTCGAGAATAAAGGTATCTTGATTAAAAAAGCGAAGGAGCTACTAGCACAACTCCGAGAACACGAGGAAAGGCTAAAGACTATAGAGGAGAAGAGAGAGAAAATACTTCTTGGCCTGCCTAACATAGTGCATGAAACAGTGCCTGAGGGGCTTACAGAGGAGCATAATGTTCCAATAAGATACTGGGGCAAAATAAAGGTGTGGGAAGGCTATCTAGAAAAACTAAAAACAGAAGTCTTATCTAAGCAAGGGCCCAAGCCTGACTACGAAGTAATAGACTGGAAACCTGTAGGACATGCTGATATGCTGGAGAACGTGTTAAAGCTTGGAGATACATTAAGGGCAGCAAAAGTTGCTGGTTCAAGATTCTACTATCTACTAGAAGATCTAGTATGGCTTGATATGGCGTTGTTGCTTTATGCTCTTGATAAGTTATCACAAAAGGGCTACAAAATTATAATCCCGCCGTACATGGTTAATCGTAGAGTCATTAATAGTGTTGTGGATGTAGATACTTTTAAGGATGCTATCTACAAGATAGAGGGGGAAGACCTATACCTGATAGCAACCTCAGAGCATCCGATAGCAGCATTCTATATGAATGAGGAAATCTACGAAGAAGATCTACCGCTAAAATTCCTTGGTATAAGTCCATGTTTCAGGAGAGAAGCAGGAGCTGGAAATCGTGATCTAAAAGGTATATTTAGGGTGCACCAGTTTCATAAAGTAGAGCAGTTTGTTTTCGCATTACCCGAGGACAGCTGGAAAATCTTAGAGGAACTTATAAGAAATGCCGAGGAACTCTTCCAAGGACTAGGACTACCCTATAGAGTCGTTAATGTATGTGCAGGAGAGTTAGGAGCCCCCGCAGCCAAGAAATATGATTTAGAAGTATGGATGCCCGCACAAGGAAGATACCGAGAGATGGTAAGTGCCAGTAATTGTACTGATTGGCAAAGTTATAGGCTAAACATAAGATATATTAGAAGAAAAGGCATGATCCGTGGTTATGTGCATACACTGAATAGTACTGCTATTGCAAGTACAAGAACCATAACTGCTATCCTAGAGAACTATCAGGAACCCGACGGGCGCGTTATTATTCCGAGGGTTCTGAAAAAGTATTTAGAGATATTCCCAGCAGCTCCAAAAGACTACATAGAGCCTAGAAAAAACAAGATCTAGTACTTGATCCTCGTTATAATCATTTATACATGCGACGCTGAAGAGCTATTCGCTGCGCCTCTGCTGGTGAGAGACTAGCATAATGACGTGCCTTATCACGGAGAATCTCTATTTCATCTTGTGATGCATAATCTAAAGGCAGGCCCTGCATACTGTTTCTCTCCCATCTCTTGTATAGTTCCTCTAGTATATGCTCAACTTTGGGATCTGAATAGAACGCTGCTTTGATCCATGACTCACGGTTATCTTCTATGAGTTCTACTATTTCCCTTACGAATTTTTCTCTACTATTCAACCCCATAATATATCCTCAGGAATAAATAGGAAAGCACTATAAATAACATTATTCTATAATCGGGATCTCGGATCTAATGCTTAACTTATATTCTTGAGTGATCTAAAACACGTTTACGATATTCTTCTTCAGCTTCTCTTAAGATTTCACTCACTATTCTATCATCAGCGTTTCTAATAGTGATATTATGATGAGAGACGTGGTTATCGTCAATGTTGAGGCCTGTTATAAGCAAGCTTATATCTTTTTGAAGATCCGATACTATAGGAGCAAGCATTGGGGATACAATACTGGTTTCTTTGCTAAGATCTTCAAGAATAATTTTTGCCTCTTTGAGATGAGCTGTTAGTGTGCCTAGTTGCATTAATGTCTCTATTTTTAGCTCTAGATGCTCTAGTTTAGCCTGTATTTTTCGAAGACTATTAGCTACCTTAATGGCATAATTTGCTTCATCAATAAACTCCTTAGCGAGTAGTGTGTCTCCTTTCATAAAGCACCTCTTAGCTTTATTTCTCAGGCTTTCAGCGTTCTTCTCAAAACGTTTTATAGTTAAGTTTAATTGGCGATTATAGTTTTTGATTTTGACAAATAGCCTCGATAGTATAAGCATCCTTTGTTTCCTGTCAAGTGCACGGCGTCTAAATCTCAATGGAATCACTAACTTATCCCGCTATAGTAGCTTATTGTTAGGATAGTTTAAAAACTAATCAGCAGAATCAGCCAATCCATTTATAGAGCATGATGGCGACAAACGCCTTCTGCCCCCCACCACCTGGCATGCAGTCGACTATTATAGCTTCTGGTTTAAATCTCGTCATGTTTGGTTGAGGCACTATGTTTAGTGGATTCAAATATGCAAAAACGTAGTTCTGAGAAGTATTTAGACATATGTCTCCATAGATATATGAGCTTAGAGAGTATATGCCGTGCACGAACAGCTTGTATATTAGTGTATTGTTATAAACAAGCGGGGAAGTCCATAGCGGTGATAGAATACCCCGACTCTGAGCTAATGATAGATCATAATATGCAATGGGATCCTTACCCGAGATTCTCAGCATCCAATAAGATTTAGCGATGTCTGCTTGTAGAGGATACTGGAGAGTTGGTGTTACATATGTAGTGTTTCCTTCGCTTCCTAGAACCAGGAATACATCGTAAACTAACACATATGTGTCATTAGGTTTGGCGCCTAGTTTAGAGAGAAGCACGGATGCTTCTTCCTCATCACCTGTTAGTATACTAGCCAGTATTCTTATTTGAGTAGAATTTATTGTAGCACCATCCGCTAATGTTGGATGGCCTGTGCCAACACTAATCCAGTAGCCGTAATCCCACCAGGCAACAATTAGAGAGTCTTTAGGTAGGTATTCCCTAATATAATCTAGAGTATACAACCACGCATCATTTTCGACAGCGAGAGGTAACCCAGCAGCTTTTATTGAGGGTACTCTGTGTTGGTGCATATTATAAGCAGTAAAGCCATGCCAAGTTATGCCGCCTAAGACTAGTATTATGATCACTATTCCGGAAATCACTACTAATGGGTCTGCTTGAGCATAGTATCTCTTCTCTCTTCTAGTCTTTTTCGCCTTCTCTTCGACTGTAGCAACCCTGCTTAACTGACTACTTACTAGAGTTAATACGTAAGGTGCAAGCATTATTGAGGTAGAAGAAGCTAACTGTATAAAGTATGCCATACGCAGGTTAGCAATAAAGGCTATTACGAATGCTATAGATAGCATCATTAGTATGGGATGAATATTTTCTCTAGTAATAAGCACCTTGTAAAGTATATACATTAAAGACAGTAATGAAAGAATCAATGCTACTCCATAATTTAAGAGCAGGCTTCTAAGTGTTGGAGGATGATGCTCTTGGACAGACTCTACAAGTGGTGAAACATTCTTAGCTAACCCTATAGCATATGCTACTCTACCAGAAACTTGTATTAATCCCATCTCTATTGCTAATAACCCTGATATAGTTATTAGTGCTAGTACTATGAGATACGTTACTTTGGGTAGACGAGTCTTGCTGATAGCATAGTATATTAATAATAACAATAGACCTGCTGGAAGTAAAAGCCCTATTTCTCTTGTGACGTAGAGAACGCCCAGCGTGGGAGATAGAGACAGTACTGCTGAAGCAATAACCACTAGTATAATATGTTTAAGTAAAGTCTCTGTATCTATGTTATGGAAGAAGGGAAGTAATGCCATATATGCTGCTGTGATAGCTATCGCGAAATGTATTCCGCCCCAGAAAAACCCTAATAAGCCGAGTGTGAGCCCCGATAGGCACGCAAAAGATAAGCGAAGAGTCCTAGAGTGTAGCTTGTATGAGTACAAGAGTAGCAGGATGAACACGTATATCAGCGGTATAGATATACCCTCTTTTTCTACAAAACCTACAATAGTTCTATCAGAGGCGCCAGGCATAAGTGCGAATAAAAGAGCTGCAATGATAGCAGCTAGGTTGCCTGCCAGCTCCCGGACTAGTAGGAAAAGTGCTATAATGGCAATAATGCTTGAGAACACTGGTTGGAGCGCAACCCATTCTTTAAGTGTGAAACCTAGGCTCTTGCCTATACTCCAAGTAGCTGCTGCCACCGCTGGTACCCCAGGATACTCTGTTGAACAGAAGCTTCTACCCCATGGCCACCAAAATATATGTGTTGCAGAGTTATCTCTTGTTAGTGTATTCCAACTAAGAATACCGTGTTCTGCTAAATACTTGGAGAGCCAATATTCTATCCACGGATCATTAGCATCTAGTTCTATCCCGTAATTGAGTGCCGGTATGATTCTAACATATACTCCAAGCATAATTGCAAGGATTATCATACTAATTGTGATGATTTTAGAGTACCTAGTAAAGAAGTCAAGAACTCTTAGTGTCTTTACTATTCTTTCTCTCTTCTCTCTACCTACTCTGGTCGTAGGCTTCTTTTTAGCGCTTCTTCTCTTTGAGGGTTTTTTGGTCATCTTAGCTCATCTTTTCCGGTCGTAAGAGGTGTGTTAGAGGCCGTCTTGCTGTATGACGGCTAAATCTAATATCGATTATCTATTCTTATTATGTTTTTATGCCAGCTTTAACCCCGCTCTCTCGAGAAATCTATCTACTAGCTCGCTTATACTTGGCCCATCTAGGATGCGAAGTTCGTAGGACACTCTCACTGCTGGTAGTCTTAATTTTATTAACCTACCTATATCTACAGGTGTTCCCAACACTATTACATCCGCGTCTATAGAGTTGAGTGTATCCTCCAGATCCCTTAATTGTTCAGGCGTATAGCCCGTGCTTGGTAGGACAGGTCCTATATGCGGATATTCCTCGTAAATTTTCTTAATAGTCCCTTTTGCATATGGACGAGGATCAATGACTTCACTTGCTCCATATTTCAGTGCTGCAACGTACCCAGCACC
>CAZCAU010000003.1:0-55486 GCA_964496855.1 uncultured Desulfurococcales archaeon | reverse complement strand
ACCATACGGTAGGTGGCCATGCGTTATTGATGGAGAATCCTCAACTACGACTACTCTTTTTCCTTTTATCATAGAAGGATCCTCTACAAAAACCTCGCTGTCAGCAATAATTATCTCGGCCTTCGGGTTAACTTTTCTTATGTTATTTTTTACAGTATCCATGTCATCTTTACTAGCCTGGCCTGCCTTATTTATAATAACTGCGTCTGCCATCCTGACATTAACCTCTCCTGGAAAGCTATTTACTTCATGTCCAGGTCTCATTGCATCAGCAACAGTTATTTGAAAATCAGGTGTGAAAAAAGGCCAATCATTGTTGCCGCCGTCCCAAAGTATTATGTCTGCCTCCTTTTCTGCCTCACTAAGAATCTTACCATAGTCAACACCAGCATATACGACTATTCCCTTTCTTAGATAGTGTTCGTACTCTTCTCTCTCCTCCAGCGTTATATACCACTTATCAAGGTCATCAGGCTTCTCGAATCTCTGGACAACCATTTTTTCTAAATCCCCGTAAGCCATTGGATGCCTTACTACTACGACCTTATAACCTCTCTTATCAAGTTCCTCAGCAACTGCTCTTGATACCGTGCTCTTGCCTGCCCCAGTACGTACTGCTGTTACAGCTATTACTGGTCGTGTAGACTCTATCATCGTTTCTCGTGGCCCTAGAATCCTGAAAGAAGCTCCGCTAGCCAACGCCCTGCTTAGTACCTTGCCAACATCATTGTAGAGAAGATCAGTATAAGCCAAAACAACTTCATCAACATTGTTTCTTCGTATAAGTTCTTCAAGCATGTCTTCCGGAACTATAGGTATACCTGATGAGTGGTAAGGTCCTGATAACGGGTACGGGTACCTTCGACCCTCTATACCTGGTATCTGCGTTGCCGTAAATGCTATGACTTGATAACATGGATTATCTCTAAACACCACGTTGAAATTATGAAAATCCCTACCACCAGCTCCAAGAATTATGACTTTACGACGGGCACCCTTGCACATTCACAACACCTCTCCATTACAAGGCTTTTCCTAACTTGCAGAAAACTCTTGCTTGATAGACTTTAGGAGAGCAGGTTTAAATATATATTTTTCAAGTATTGTAAAAATACCTGTAAGGAACCTCTAGACACTTGAAAAGACAGAGCTGAGAAAGGAGAAAGGTGATATACTTAATGACTACGGGAAGACTAATTTTCAAGTCAAAGATACTAGAGAAAAAGTATGGCCTAAAGGGGAAAGTAGCCTCTCACTATCTGAAAGCAGGGTATCAAGTCTCTATTCCTAGGAACCAACCAGTAGACATTATTGCAGTAGGGAACAAAAATAGATTCGTAATTAAGGTAGTAGCAAGAAAGAACAAGCTAACCTCCGAGACCATTAAAGGTGTCCAGGAGTATGCAAAAAGGGCAAACGCTAGAGCCATAATAGCGATATATGGTGGCCTAAAAGTAGACAAGGAATTCATAGAGAACGCTACTTCTAGCGGTGTGAAATTAAAAAGAATTAGGGGTTAGTCAACCAAGTAGAAACACTAGTATAGCTTTTTGCGTATGTAACCTGTTTTCAGCCTGGTCCCATACAACGCTCCATTTACCATCTATTACATCATCTGTTACTTCCTCGCCACGATGTGCTGGCAAGCAATGCATAAATATCGCGTCGGGTTTTGCTGCAAGCATTAGGTCTTTATTAACCTGATACGGCCTTAACTTCTCTATTTTTACCTCACGCTCTTTCTCCTGACCCATGCTGACCCAGACATCTGTATAAACTATATCTGCATCCTTAACAGCTTCGTAGGGGTCTTCCGTTATGGTTAACTGTGTGCCCTGCGTACTTGCTTCCTCTTCAGCTATTTTAAGTATACGGTTGTTAGGTCTATAGTCCTTAGGTGTAGCTACTGATATGTTAAGCCCAAGCTTACTGCCTGCTAATAGTAAACTATGCAAAACATTATCGCTGCCGTCGCCAACAAAAGCTAGTTTCAAGCCTTTTAGTCTACCTTTTTTCTCAAGTATAGTGAACATATCACTTAGAGCCTGCACGGGGTGAACCAAATCACTTAAGCCATTTATTACGGGTATACTCGAGTATCTAGCTAGTTCCTCTAAATCTGAGTGAGAAAACACGCGTGCTACGATACAGTCTACATATCTGCTAAGCACCCGTGCCGTATCTGCTATTGTCTCGCCCCTACCTAGTTGTAATTCGTTCCAACCTAGATAAAGAGACTGACCACCAAGCTGTCTCATCGCAACTTCAAAGCTTACTCTTGTACGTGTACTAGGTTTTTGGAATATCAATACTAGTATTCTATCTTTTAGAACGGGAATTACCCTCTCACCAATGTAGAATCTCTCCTTGAAACGTCTAGCTAGATTTATGATATGGAGAAGCTCTTCACGACTATAGTCTGCTAGCCATAGGAAGTGGCGTGGCTTATTTTGCCTCATAAGCCTCCCTCTTTACGCATTACTTTGATCCTACTTAAATAATATGTAGTGTTTAATTTAAAAACGAGGATAAAAATTGAGTTTGAGAGACAAGAGCACTGTTTGTCAGATCGTGGATATGGTTGCAAAAATTATTGAGAATAGTCCCAAGGCAAACTATACTCTAGGAGATATCCTACTATTAGTAGATATTGTGTACAGGGAAGGACCTATTGGACGAAGAAGTCTAATAAAAAAACTAGGTTTGGGAGAACGCAGTCTCAGGAACCTTCTTGGAAAACTCGAGAGACACGGTATCATAAAAAGAGATCCTATAGCAGGCGTCATGCTTAGCACTCATGTAGAGGACGTTCTGGGCGAGAAGGGTCTAGGAGTAAATCTTAGCAGGCTTACTGAAGAAGAGTACTGTGTAGGCATAGCTTATCATAAGAATCACATAAGCTTATCAGAGACACTAAAGCTGAGAGACTGCATTATTCAGGGATTCTGTAGTAAGCCATTGATAATGTTAGTTGACCTGAGTAAAACTCCTATATCTATCTCTATACCCGGCCTTGAGAGGGGCTCAGCCTATTTTTCGTATTATGAAAGTAAATTGTATAGGGAAAAGCTTCTAGAAAAGCTGGGTATTAAGGCAAAATACGTATTATTAGCATTATTTTCCGCGAAATCCTTTTCCACGGTAAAAAACTGTCTAGGCATACTAGCATCTTGCTATTGTGACCTCATATCCTAATGACCATCGATATTCCTTACTCGTATCTTACTATTTCCTTAAGCCTGTTTATCCCATCTATTTCTTCTATGTATTTGTATACCTCTGTGGGTACCCTATTTTTCCAGTCCTCGTCTCCCTCAACCATTAATCGTCTTATAACTTCACCTTTAAGCCGAGCTCTATCAAATGCTGGTGGAACAATAACTTTGAGACCAGCATCCCTGAAGATTCTCATTATCCTAAAGTTCCTAGTAACCAAGGCATCTATAGCAGGTACGTAGCTTAAAACCTGCGAGACATTACCTATTCCTACTTCTAGTGTGGGTATGGTCGCTGTTATTATCCTGCTGAGATCTATGCCAGCCTCGCTGAGCGCTCTCCTGATCATAATTATTCTTTCTCCCGCTGTGAAGGGGTTTTCGAAAGTATAGCTCTCTGAAGCCATGCCTATGAGAAAGACTAATTCCTCAAAGCGCTCTAGAGTCCAGCGCGTCAAAAGGAGATGGCCTAAATGAAATGGCTGAAACCTCCCGTATATCAGAGCTCGTGAACTCATAGTGATCACTATTACTCTTTTTATATCCCTCCAATCCTTCTCTCTAGCAAAAAGCGTATAAAAGAGCTTTCTAGTTTAAACCTAATAAGTTTAATTAAGCTGTTTACTGATACTCTTCCACATAGCTGGAAGGTACAACTATGCGAGGTATACAAGAGTGCTTCCATTGTCTCTCGCGATAACTCTATCTTTCCTAGGCGCACTTGCGGCTGGAAGTCTTGGTGCAATTGCTGGTATAGGAGGTGGAATAATAATAGTTCCACTTCTTAACCAGGTAGTAGGGGTAGATATAAAACACGCGATAGGAACTAGCCTTGCGGCAACCATAGCAACATCTTGTATAGGCAGCTCAGTGTATCTTAGAAAAGGTATAACGAATCTACGCCTTGCATTCTTCTTAGAACCAACAGCAATAATAGGCTCAGTAACGGGTGCAACCCTGGTCGGTGTACTAGAACCGCGTTTACTTAAACTATTGTTCGCAATAGCCTTACTCTATACTGCGCTAACAATGATCAAAGGTAAAAAAGTAAGAGAGGCTAATTTAATACCTGAAGACGATTATGGTAAGAGTTTTCTTGATGGTAACTACTATGATGAGTACTATAAGAAGGTCTTCTATTACAGACCCCTGAACAAAATACCAGCGCTTATACTAAATACTGGTGCTGGAATAGTATCGGGAATGCTGGGATTAGGCGGTGGTATTGTAAAGGTCCCCATAATGAACCTCTTGATGCGTGTTCCAATAAAAGTGGCATCGGCAACTAGTAACTTCATGATAGGCTTTACGGCCGCTAGTGGTACGATAATCCATCTAAAACTAGGTAACGTAGAGCCCATGTTAGTGGCTGCTGTAGTTTTAGGCATTTATATTGGCTCGCTATACGCTGCAAAGAGAATGGTAGGACTAAATCCTACGTTTATAAGGCTTATTTTCGCTATTCTTCTGATCTTATCAGCTTTAAAGATGATGTTAAGCTAGAAAAGGAAGTGAGTCGTGATGAAGCCTGAGCCCAGGCATATAAGCATGGTTTTAAGAGCTGGTGTTCTTGTATCAATACTGACAACAATAATCCTACATATATTAAATTACCTAAGCATAAAGACCCCCGTTCCCTCCGTAGCAGGAATATATCTGTTGGCATCAACACCGTTCATAGCTCTTCTCTTAATAATACTTGATAAAATACTTGACAAAGACTATTTGACAGCAGTTTTAGGAACGATACTGGTACTAATGGCACTAATACATACATACATCAATATACTGAGGACAGGATAGATGGAAGAGAATCTGAGAATAGGGCTTATTGTAAACCCTATTGCCGGGATGGGCGGACCAGTTGGCCTCAAAGGTACTGATGATGTTCTAGAAGAAGCCTTAAGGAGAGGGGCTAAACCAGTAGCACCACTACGTGCCAGGATTTTCCTATCATTGCTTTCCAAACATATAAGCAGTGATAGTGTGTATTTTCTTGTCGCACCTGGGATCATGGGCGAAGACTACATCAAGAACACTGGTTTTCGATACAAAGTTGTAGGTAAAATACATGGATCCAGGACTGCACGTCACGATACTATAAGAATTACAAGAGAAATGCTAAGAGAAGGCATAGATCTACTCGTGTTTGTCGGTGGTGATGGTACAGCAAGGGATATCCTTGAAGCGCTTGATAGAAAAGTACCTGTTCTCGGCGTACCTTCAGGAGTAAAGATGTATAGTGGCGTGTTTGCCGTGACCCCCTATGAGGCCTCTCAGCTTATACGCCTATTCATAGAGGGTGTAACCACGCTGAAACTTGGCGAAGTCCTAGACGTCGATGAAGAAGCTTTTAGGAATAATAGGCTAGAGATAAGGCTTTACGGCTACCTTCTTGTACCTTCTTATAGAGATCTCATTCAGCTTACAAAAGAACCTAGCAGTGTAGAAGATGAGTACTCTAATATGATTAGCATAGCTAAGTACATTGTAGAGAATTTAATTGATAACAATACTGTTTACATACTTGGCCCAGGTACCACTTTAAAAGTGCTTGGAGACGTGCTAGGAATCGAGAAAACACTACTAGGGGTTGACGTGTATTTCAAGGGAAAAATAATCGCAAAGGACGCGGATAGAGCTACTATAGAACGAATCGTACATGAAAAAGGTATGCCTGTAAAAATCATTGTGACACCAATAGGTGGTCAGGGATTTGTTTTCGGCAGAGGGAATCAACAAATTTCTCCAAATGTAATAAAGTATGTTGGACGTGACGGATTAATCTTTGTGGCTACACGTAGAAAAATCCGGAGACTTAAAAAATTAAGAGTTGATACAGGGGATAGGCTAGTTGATGAGATGCTTAAGGGATACGTCAGGGTACTTGTTGACTATGGGGAGTATGTAATGATGAAGATAGAGTAAGGATACATATTATTTCAATTTTCCTACTTACTTTCTCCTAGGCGGTGTTCTTGGTTTAACATTGCGTGGTTCTAGGCTTGTAGTAGAGTCTTTCGTTCCCATTTCCTCTTCTATAGGATTAGGAGCGACTTCTGCGAGATTCATTCTACTAATATATTCAGTTAATAGTTCTTCATCAACATTGTCGAGAAGAAACGGGTCACTAGTATCTATGCCCTTGGATGCAAGCCATTTAATAAAATCCTCGAGAAGACCGGCTTCTACAATTCTCCCAATATACTCCTCTCTGTTATTACTTGTTTGACTTTTTTGGATCATACCAATTTCACCGGCATCTCCGTATGCATTATCTTAGGTTAAGTAGCTATTTAAAAACCTATTTCCCCATGAAGACCAGTAACCATTATAACCTAATGTAACAGTATTAAAAGTTAAAATGTTGCCTTTACATATCATTATCGTGAGGTGATAAAAGCATGCCTAGTACAACCAAGATATCCGAAGAAGAGTTAAGGAAAGCACTCACAAGCGCTGAGCAGAGAGAAAGAGAAGATCCTCAAAGAAAATGGGTACAGAGAATGCTTAGAAGTGCGAAACAATACCATAAACTCTGTCCATATTATGATAAGCGTACAGGACGATGCTTTCTCAGCTTAGGTAACAAATGTGATCGCGAGGGTCGATACGATAACTGCCCCGTATTTATAGAGTTCTTAGAGAACAAGTACAAAGAGTACATTGCTAGAGGAAGACAACCGCCTATGGATTTCCTAGATCTAACACTTGGTGTCTAAGCGCCAAAGAGGTACAGTAGTGCTATGCATCGTGTTGGAGAAGCCAGTGTAAATCATAGTCTTTGTTTTAAGATAGGCTTCTTCGATCTTGACTTAACCCTTGTTGATTCATTAAATGCCTTCTACAGGGCTTATAAAAAAGCATTAAATGATCTCGTAGGAAGGGATGTCTCGTACGAGGAGTTCCTACAAGCTTACTGTAAGGACTCGCTTAACGATCTTCTCCCCCGAGATATCGACAAGACCGCTTTTTGGAGATACTTTCGCAGAAACTATCATGGCTTCGATGCACGTCCTATGAATGGAGCACATGATGTATTAAAATGGATGCGTAGCCATAACATTATAACAATTATTGTGACAGGTCGAGAGATTAGTAAAAACATAGTAGCTGAGGAGCTGAGACGCCTAGGCTTACTAGTATATGTTGACGAGGTCTATACTCTTGAAGATGAGAACAGAGAGGAGAGCCTTTTTGATAAATCTGCGTTAATAAAGGATGTACTAGCAAAATACAGGATTAGTCCTGAGAAAGCCTTTCTTGTAGGAGACTACTGGATGGACATGGTGAGTGGGCAAAAGGCGGGAGTTCTTACTATTGGTTATTTAAACAAGTGTCGAGATCCCAGCAAACTCTATGCAAAAGGCGCGATATACGTTGTTGAAGACTTAAGAGACATACCTCCTATTCTTTTGTCTCACTGCAAGAAGACAAGTGTTAAAACAAGTAATATTTGAATAACAATACCGCTCAGAACACCTCTACTCGTAGACTCGTATTGTAGAAATTCCAGAGGTAAAGATCCTATTTGAATTAATAAGGTTAACAAGCCTAGGATGTGCAAGTATATACTGTTCGATGAAATCATGATTATAGCAATGGGTATTAAGGTGATATAAGGTACTATTGCTATAGTTATGTAATCTCTCTTCAAAAAGCCCGGCATATCGCTTACAGTCTTGTAACCAGAGAAAAGAGGTATATTAACACAAAATGCAGGTATAGTATATTCTTTGCTAAAAGTGATTGTAGCCTCATAACCAAGCAGCCTGGCTGTAAAGTAATGAAGTACTTCATGAAGCAGCACACTTATTAATATAGCTATAGCTGTTGTTATTATAATTGTAATATCTATCATTACTACTACCTGATAATAAGTATTAAGTTTACAATATTATAAAAGAAACCACAATAGTTTTGTTCAACTACCAAAATTAACATAATATTTTCGGATTACTGGTACAATCATAAAATCAAGAATTAGTTTCGGACAATCATGTAATGAAATAACCTTTGCACACAATTACTTTTACAATCCAAAAATATAGTACTTACCATCTCTCTGAACTCCTACCACACCCTGCTCCATAAGGACTGAGAGAGCCTTCCGTATTTTGTCTTCGCTGGCTAGCCCCGAGAGAACCGAGTGTAACTCTTTTAATGACATCGGGGATTCTTTTAGTAACTCTATGAGAATACGGCGAAGTTCGTCCTCGTTCGGGGCTGTCACTACTACGACGTCTGGGTCCTCGTAAAGGACTCTCAGGTTGATCTTTTTATTGACGCTGATACTATTGTTTTTTTCATTCTTGCCACTCAAAACCCTTCCCATAACACAACAATAAAGTAAAACCCCATAAGATTTTCGCTTGCTAGCAACCCATACCCCTAGAACATATGCGTGGTTTGGGGAGGCCTATCTGTTTAAAAACTGTTACTATGCTAAGTATTAATAATACGGAGAATAATGAGAAACGGTATTGAGTCGTCTGTTAAAAGGAGGTTGTTGCAAGGAAAATTAGATGACATGAGAAAGCATATAGTGAGATTCATATACTCTTATGATAGGTTAGCGAGGTTGTCATACGAAAAAATAAAGAAGTCGTCTGATCTAAGATGGTTATATGAGCGAGAATACGAAAATGCTATATACATACGTGACACACTAATTACGATAGCATATCTCCTTGAAGATATAAGAAAAGACTTACGAAGTAATTCTACTACGCTAGAAAAACTAGAGAAGTTGGAAAAGATACTCACGTCCCTAATATACAACGCAAAATCATTGCCTGACGAGCTTGTGTTTCGGATAAATGAATTAAGAGGAATATTATCAGATCTTCTAGAGAGTAAGCTATTTTACGTCTAAGTATCTCCTTGTCGACCTGGAACTCGTATTATCAATTAGTTATATACATAGCTTGTCGGTAATCAAGATACAAGGATTACCATTATATTCTTTGAATACACATAATTATCTAATAGGATAACTGGGCTCCTTTTACAAAGTCAATGTAGGAGGTGACAGAGATGGCAAAAGAAGATGTTGAAAAAGTTGAGAAAATAGAAATAGATTTGAGCGCTATTCCGGTTAAACCCACCTCAAGAAGGGAACTACAGCAATTAGAGACTGCTCTCATAATCGGTACACTGTATAGGCCAGAAGTAATAGAGCTAATAAAAGACCCTGTTGAGAGAGCTACGTGGGTTGATAGCCTTGCTGTGGCTGCTGCTGCACTAGCTAGAGAGAAAATGGGTCTCACGGTGTCACAGATTGCAGAAGAGATTGGAAGAAGCGAGACAATGGTGAGAGCACACTTACAGGGTAAGACCAAGGCTGGGAAACTAGTAAAAGAAACTTACGAGAAACTTGTACGAGGAGAGTTAAAACTAGCTGTACCATTCGGCGGGATACAGCTATCCCTAGAAGAGTACAACAAGCTAAAAGAATCTCATGAGAGATTAAAAGAGCTAGAGAGAGAAACACAGGAACTAAGAAAAGAGCTAGAGAGAATGCAAAAAGCTCTTGAGAGGTGCGTTGATGAATCAAAAGTTAAGCAGCTAGAAAACATTATATCAGAACTGGAGAAAGAAAATGCTTCTCTCAGAGGCGAGCTTAAGAAGCTCAAAGAGGATCTGGAAAAGAAGGATGTCGTATTGAGTAAGATAAAGGAGTTATTAGGATGCAAATAATAGTACTTACTGGCATCAGTAGTCGACAAACCTAAAATAAAATATATTTTAATCTCTCTTCTCACGGAAAGCAAAACCAATTATATTCTTCTTTTCTCAAAGGATAATAACACTTAAACAAAATATTATCTCCTAAGGATAAGAGGAGCACGAGAATGCCGTGTCCTTACTATATGAACGGTTATTGCACATCACCAAAACTCCCTCAGCCCAGCGAACATGTAGTAACCTTAGAGAGATGCTTAGGGGATGAAAGCGCTTTCAAACTCTGTAGATACTATGTAGAAAAAAGTGAGAGTACAATGAATACTGGTATCCTATCATATAGTAACAGGAAGGAAGGGCTACCCTCAGGTACACGTATCTATCCAGCTATACACTTAATTCATACAAAGCCTACTTCGTCTTGTACATATTTCAAAATATACGAAATAACAGGTGGTTTTGTTGCGTATTGTGACAAGCTAAAAAGATTATTAACGAAATCTGAAGCCCAGAGATGTAGCAAGTATTCAGAGGACTGTCCGTACAGGAGGATTGTCTAAGGTGGTCCTCCCATTAACGATTCTGATAGACAGATCTCATCTTGGCTACAAGGGTATACTCTCATCCTACCTGATACGCGCAAAGGATCATTGTGCTATAGTGGATCCGGGTCCCCAAAGAAACATAGACGAGTTTGCTGAGTATATCCTCGAATATACTAGAGGTACTTGTCTTGTAGAGAAGATCTTACTAACGCATATTCATCTCGACCACGCTGGAGGTGCCGCCAGACTCTATAAGATACTGGTAGACAAGTATCGTTCTCTAGGAAGAGATGTAAAAGTTAGAGTAGTTGTGCACCCTCGTGGCAAGAAACACATAGTAAATCCGCAAAAGCTATGGGAATCAACATTACAGGTACTGGGCGATGCAGCCTACTTTTACGGAGAACCTGAAAACCTGCCAGAAAACGCTATCCTAATACCAGAAGACCATTCTTACATAGAACTCGGCGACACAAGATGTATAAAGGTAGTATTTACACCAGGGCACGCCTCTCACCACATGAGTTTTATTATTGAAGATATAACTAGCACTCTCATAGCTGGCGATGCAGCCGGAATGTATTTATATGATGATATATTGCCTACGACACCTCCCATCTTCAGGTATGATCTAGCTCTTGAGAGCCTTCGCAAACTCATTGCTTTTAATCCATTACGTATAGGTTTTGCACACTTCGGGTTTTCAGGCAATGCTGTAGGGAAGATGAAAAGGACTATTGACACATACAAGTACTTATACAATCTTATCTGCGAGTATTTGAGAAAGAGAAGTGATTATACATTAGACGAGCTCTACAAGTCGCTAATTTCAGAAAATGCTATAATAAGAAAGTGGAGCACATACTATGAGAGGCTTGGAGCTCCATATTTTAAGAACTCTCTCAAAAATAGTATTGAAGGCTTTTACAGATATTGTCTTAACGCGACAGATAAGAAGAGCTTATAAGCCTCAGTAGGTATCAAGATACGATATAGCGGTGGGAATAGGGATGAGTGTTTAGAAATCTTAGCATAGACAAGTTTACACTAAAGAAGATCATTAAGGAATTAAAGAAGTGGCGTGCACCTGCTACGATACTCTTGAGTCTCTATATCCCTCCTAGAAGACCCATAAGCGACGTACTTAACTTGTTAAGGCAAGAGCTATCCATAACTGATAACATTAAGCTTAAAAGAACTAGAGATGCTGTACAGAGAGCGTTAAACGCTGCAATAGATAGACTCACTAGTGTACAGAATGTGCCTAAAAACGGGCTAGTGATTTTCTGCGGAGAAGATACTATGACGCGTGGATTCGTTTGCCTTATGTTTTCTCCTCCCGAACCCGTTCCTGTCTTCTTCTACAGAACCGATAAGTGGTTCCACCTTGAATTCTTAGAACCAATGGTTGAAGAACACAACGTATACGGGTTAATAATTATTGAGAGAGATGCTGCTACACTAGGATTACTTAAGGGTGGAACACTAAGAGTCTTAGATGAGATAGAGGGATACATACCAGGCAAACATCAGAGAGGAGGACAAAGTCAGAGGAGATTTGACAGAATAATAGAGCAGATGGTTGATGAGTTCTACAAAAGCGTTGGTGATAGGGCTAATAGGTACTTCCTACCTTTGCTAGAAGAGGGGAAGCTTAAGGGTATATTAGTGGGAGGACCTGGGTATTCTAAAGACGATTTTGTGAAAGGAGACTATCTTGACTACAGGCTAAAGCAAAAAATAATTAACAGGCTCATAGATGTGGCTTACCAGGGCGAGTATGGTTTACGTGAGATGGTTATGAAAGCAAAGGATATTCTTAAGGATCAGGAGTATGTAGAGGTACAAAAAGCCATAGAGGAGTTTAAGATTCATCTTGCAAAAGATGACGGCTTAGCTATATATGGTGAAGAAGAGATTAAACAAGCACTCGAAATGGGAGTGTTAAAGATTCTGCTTGTGCATGAAGATAAAGAGGAGTATGATGCTCTCATAGAGAAAGCTAGGAAGACTGGTTGCAAAGTGTATATTGTTGCTTCGAATCTTCCTGAAGCTGATTGGATAAAGAAAACATTTAACGGTATAGTGGGTATTCTTAGATACAGTATATACTAAGCCTGCCTAAATGGTATACTTCACATTAGCCTCTCACAGGTGCATGGCTTGCCTGTAAAGATTCCACGCAAGATAGGGTATAAGCCTGTATCTGTTAAGGAACTTCTTATCGAGTTAAAAAATATTGTAAGCATAATGTTGGATCTAGCATACTACTCTGTACTATACAATGATAGAAGAATAGCATATGAAGTGCTAAAGCTGGAAGACCATGTAGATACTCTATGGTCACTACTCATGATGCAAACTAGTCTTGCTGCTCGTGGCCCAAAGGATGCTGAAGAAGTTTTGAGCATATTTAGAGTTGTGAATGCATTAGACAAGATAAGTGATGCAGCTGGGGATCTGGCACTGGTTGTAGCCCAAGAGCGGAAAGTGCCAGTAGCATTAAGAAAAGCCTTGCTTCTAAGCAAAGAAGTTGTATTTGCTCTCAAAATAGGAAAGGATTCAAAAGTGAAAGGTATCACTATTGACGAGCTTGTCGACATGATTCCTGCGATAGACGTTCTGCTTCTGAGAAGAGACAATGAATGGAAATTCATGCCAAGCTCCGACGAGAAGATTTTCGAGAACGACATAATTGTAGTAAGAGGCGGGGCAGCCTCGGTTAGGGAACTAGCTGAACTCTTTAATGACCAAGAAGCCTTATCTGTACTATCAAGCGTTTTACGAGAAAAGCCAAGTAAAGAGTTTCAGAGAATAATCCGTCTGAAGAACCTGGCTGACATAGCCATAGATCTAGGTTTTCACTCTGTTGTCTACAGAGATAAAAACGTTGCATTAGAGGTGCTAGAATTAGAAGAGTTTACCGATCTCGAGCGTGACAAAGTCATAGAGGAGCTTCTTGTAAAACATATCAAGGAGCCCATGGAGATAATGGTGTTTCTAAGACTTGTGGAATCCCTTGAGAATATTGCTGATGCGGCTGCCGAGATGGCGGCTGTTGTTGCTATGGATCTCCCAGTGCACGAGGTACTAGAACTAGCTGAGGAAGAAAGCAGAGAGATAGTAGCTAATGTGAGAATATCAGAAAAACTCTCAGGTAAAACTCTGGGCGAGCTAGGACTTGAGAGACTAGGTGCAATGGTTGTAGCGATAAAGAAGGGTTCGCAATGGTATCCATTACCAAGTCAAGAAACGAAATTGTCTAGAGACGATATACTAATTCTAAAGCTATACTCGCCTGGAGAAGATGTTGTAGAAAAACTTCTGAACGAAAAAGGGCTCATGTTGGAGGAGGACTAGTCCTACTAGCTTCTTATTTAACTCCCCGGTTAATTGAAGAGCAAGTGCTCTATTGAGAGCATAGATTATGTTATCTCGATAAAAAATAACTTATCTTAGGAATAGCTATTACTACTATAGGGTGCCGCATATGGCAGAACTCAGCACCGGACTAGTACTAGCAGGCGCCTACGCAGATAAGCTGCGAAGAACCCTTTTTGCTCAAATGAGAGATAAAATCAAGAGCGGGGAAATACAGTCAAGCGAGGTCGCAAGAGCCTCAGCTGAACTAAACAGACTACTATACATAATCCTAGTAGACAACTTAGGGATAGACAAGGGTGATGTTGTAAGAATAAGAGTAGAGTATAATGTAGAGGACGGCAAGATAAAATGGCAACTCGACTCACTGAGAATAGAGTACTTCAAAAGAGTAGAAATAGAAGAGGGCAAATTGAGGGAACTCGTCGAGAAAGCTATGAAGCAGGTAGCTGGCGAAAGAGAAGAAGAGGTTAGAGCGGAAGAAGTGCGGGAAGAAGCACCTTCTTTACAAGAATTAAGTGATGTTGTCCCGCTAGGAGAGACTGAGAAAGGAGAACAATTAATAGCACTAAAAAGTGCTGATGGAAAAAGCTTAGGCATAGCTGCATTATCAAAAACAGAAAGTGGAGTGCTCATAGACGCTGTACTAGTACCAGCTGAGGGTAAAGCATATAGAGCAACAATAACATCAGACAAGCCGCTTGAAGCCTTAATGGAGAACAGCAATGAAATTGTAGATATCATAAAAGCTCATAAGACGTGGAGTAGCCTAGACCCTGAGGATGCAAAGAAGGTTATTGAAGAAAAAATGAAAGGTATACGATGATCCGTCCTAGAAAGAACATCCACATACTTTTTCTTCATCTATCTCTACATCTACATGTTTTGATATTTTGTCTTCAGAAACGCCGAGGTTCATATCATTACTCGTTTACTTGCTACAATAATACTCTACAGTTTATACAAACAAATATATCTATATTTTATTATTTCATATAAAAACAAGGAACATTGTATAGCAAGATATTACTTGCAATAATACTCTTTGTATATTAAGTAATAGTTATTATTAGGCTAGCAAGCAGATAGAAGCTCCTTCAACTTCTTTGAAAACCCGACTCTTATACCCATACGCTGATCTGTATAGATATAGAGTAGTTGTTTCGTCTGAAGAGATCGGATTATCTTGAATATCCACTGTGTATCAGCATTGAGTTGCTCCTGAAGTTGATCTAGGTATAAGTATGTAGAGCCCCATTCTGCATAATGGTTTAGTATATGCTTTAACACTTCTTGTTCGTCTGATGTGAGATGTTCTTGGAGACTTTGGAGTACGCATTTTGCTTTTTCTATTCTTTCTTGTTTATTGTCTGTTTTACCTTTTAAATCGACAATAAACGACAAGAAATCCTGACTTCTCTTCTCAGCTTTCTCTCGTTTTTTGTAGTTTATTGTTGGTATGTTAGAACTGGCAAGTATTTGTTTTGCTATAATTAAGTATTCGTTAAATTTTGTACTCATTATATTGTTTAACACTTGTCTTGCGTATTCTTCTCCTTCAGGTGTTAGATACCATAATCCATGTTCATTGTACACTAGTCCTCTTACCTTCCAGTAGGATAGATAACTACTTACATACTTACTCTCTAGGCCAAGAGCTCTTCCTATATCAGCAGAGCGTAATGGTTTCGAGAGTAAGAGAACCAATATGGCTTCGACAAGCTTGCTCCGCGGCCCACCACGCTTTTTGCCTTTTTCTTCTACTTTTGTCTCATTTAGTATTTTTCTTAGCAGCTCTGTAACGTCCATGCTATCTCTCATAGGGCAGACCTCTTCATTACTGCTAGAGAAAACGGGGTTAGGACACTACTAGCTCTATAATTCGTTACTAGAGCTTAGATTGAATTTTAAAGAAAAAGGCAGTTAACCGGGGGGTTAATTGTACGTGAGTATAGTAATAGAAGACAAAGGTGTAGGCAAAGAGTCCTGGTAGAGCTAGTAATCAGTCTCTCTGGCATTAGATTGTTTAACTGCACATGAGCCGTTTTTCTCTTATACAGTTCTCAACAGTTGCATTCATTAATGCTACTACGTGCTCGGCTTCGCGTAGTATTGTCAAAGCATCTTGATACTTGCTCTTAACATCGTTGGCATCTAGATAATTAATGGTTACACTGAATGTTCTTAACTTGCCATTTATAGTACTTCTATCTATAGAGATTGATGTGGTTGGGGTTGCTATAATCACTTTTCCTGTCTTGGCATCGTATTTTATTTCTCTCATATTACTGAGACGGAAAATACTGCACGAATTAGGTGTTGCTACAACTCTTAATGCACCGCATCCTGGCTTACAGGTTGTCTCGTTACCAACTTTTATGCACCCGCCAAGGTTTTCGGCTAGACATATAGTGTTTGCAATTAGTGATGATATGTTATCCATGATCTCGTATACACGTATAGCTATAGACCTTGTCGCTTCAACCCAGAACCCGCTTCCCCGTATAGTGTCGACACGTTTCCTTATACTATCTCTGAGAGATTCTAGGGCACCTATGGTGTTCTTGCAGCTTTCCATTATCTCAGCCTTCACATAATAGGAGAGAAGCCGGCTATTAAACCTTAGTTTTATCTTTGCTTATTCCTAGTATCCTAGACTCCAAGTTTCTAAGCTTACGAGCTTGTTGTAGCGCTGCTTTTCTTAACTGTGTGGTATAGTTTTCCCCAAGCTCACGATAACAATCTATACAGAGATATCTAGCAGGGTCGACTTGTACTAAACAATTCTTGCAACCAAGTTTTCCGCATGATATACATCTTGCTATTGCTAGTCTCTTTCCACAAATATGACAGAGCGTTGAAACACATATTCTGCACATATTCTTGTTTTTATCAAAATCTTCTTCACACACGTATCTTCCACATACCCTACAAGTGGTTGTACTTTCTCTGCTCCAGCAGATCTCGCATCTTGGCATCTGAAACAACTCTGAGAGTCTAGGTCTACACTACTACGCCTAGATAGTCGCTTATTACTCCCTCTCTCACTAATTTCTCATAAGTTCTCCATATTCTTTTTACAGTCACGTGCCTGGTATCATAACCTTTTTCTTGCAAATACTCGAGAACAGCATCTGGATACTCTTCTGGACTACTAGCCCTAAACGTTTTTGCAACAATAATTACTGCCTCTACAATATCTCTGGATGATGGGTACCTGGTTTTCTTCTTCCTAGAACCTTTTTCATAAAATTCCTTCTCGGCCTCCTCTACTTCTCTTAACACATCCTCCGGGATATAATATTCATCACTCTCACGATTCTGCGCATTCACCATGTGATGGAGTTACCTCTCTACATTTTCTGCCATATTTATAACCTGCCTCTAGCGCTTTTAAGTTAGCCTCTCTTTGTCTCATTCCTGAGACAACAGATTTCACATCATCTATACCTATATAATCATCAAGTATACCCAAACCTAATATGAAGCCTAACATTACCATATTTGATGTTAGTAGCTCGCCTGTTGTTTCATAAGCTATTTTCTCAACATCTACGTACAGTGTTCTCAAGCTAGTCTTGTTGAGTATTCTTCTTAACTCTTCCACGTTAGGGATTTTAATGCCTGGAAGCGGGGGTGGGATCACCTTGGTGCCTGTGACTATTATTGTCTTTTCATGAGCGTATGATAGGCTTCTTACCGCTTCTATCAATTCTAGTGATACAATAGCGTCAGCAGCCCCTACTGGTATTATAGGTGAATACACGTTGCCCATACGTATATGTACTACTACAGAACCGCCTCTCTGGCTCATCCCGCGTACTTCTGCTACACGTATGTTTACCTGTCTCTTATCAGCAGCATCTGCTATTACGCTAGCCAAGGTGGTTATGCCCTGGCCTCCTACACCGGTTAATACCAAATTAAAGGCTTTCCTCATCATATTCTCCTCCGCTCCTCCTGCCATATCTTATCACCTTGTCTTACAGGTATAATAGCGTCAAAGGGACACACATCTGTACATACTCCGCATCCGGTACACAAGCCTGGATCTATCCTAGCCTTTCCGTTTATAACCCTAATAGCAGGGCATGCAAGCAGGTTAATACACGCGCTACAACCGGTGCACTTATCTTCATTAACAGTATATAATGGTGGTTTCCCTCCTTTCTTCACGGCTGAGGAGTATAATAGTAGCATACAAGGGCCATCAGCTATAACTGCTGCGGGCTTTTTATTTTCTTCAATATACTTCATAGTGTTGAGAAGAACGTTCTCTACTTCTCTCGGTTTAAATGCGTCCGCTACATTAACTACTTCTATACCCAGCCCTTCTAGCACTTTTTTAATGTCTAGAACCTTCCTGTCTTTAAGGAACTTGCTTCCAGGATGTGGTTGATGACCAGTCATTGCTGTTACATGATTACTTAGTATAAGTATAAGTACTGGTGCACTAGTATAAGCTATATTTATAATGCCTGGTAAAGCTGCATGGAAGAAAGTTGAATCGCCAAGGATAGATATTATGAAGTTATCGCTCAGGACCTTCGCCAGCCCATTTGCTATACCAACACTGCTCCCCATTTCAAGTAGTATATCTTGTACCTCGAAAGGCTTAAGCAATCCCAGGCTATAGCATCCTATATCCCCAGAATACACGGGTTTTAGCCGTAACTTGTTCACAGCTTTTCTCAACGCGTAAAACACTGATCTATATGGGCATCCAGGGCATAACACAGGCGGCCGTGGAGGTAGTATGTTTCTAGCCTCCTTGTATATATTGGTTAAGAAACTATCTCCAGAACTCTGTGCCTCTTCTCCCCAAACCCTTCTTATGGCTTCTGCAACTTTTTCGTAATCAAGTTCCCCTATTCTTGGCAGCACATTCTTTCCAAAAACTTCTATGTCAAGCCCTTCTTCGTATGCTATTGCTTTGACCTGAGTCTCTAAGAAAGGCTCTAATTCTTCAACAACGAGGACTTTCCTGAAATCACTCATACTTCTCGCAACTAGCTTGCGTGGCATAGGATATATACTAGAAAGTTTCAGAATAGTTACTTTATCTAAAATGTCAAGATAGTCTACAGCGTCTACCGCGTATGCGTAGCTTGTGCCTGAAGCAATGATGAGCAGATCCCGGCCCTCACCGGTAAGTGTGTTATACTCGTACTTCTCTACAAAGTCTTCAAGACGAGAAATACGCTGTAGGAGGTCTTTCCTACGTCTCCTAGCATTTTGTGGTACAAGAGTCCATCTAGATGGGTTTTTCTCGAAAAACCCCGAGAGGTCAGGCTTCCTCAAAGTACCAAATAATACTGGGCCCCAAGTATGTGAAATCCTTGTTGTCATTCTTAATATAACGGGTATTCCGAATCTCTCGCTTATATCAAACAGCTTACGTGTGAGTTCTTTTGCCTCTCCTGGATCTGATGGTTCAAATACTGGTACTAGCGAGTGTGGCCCGTAGAACCTATTATCTTGTTCATTTTGGCTACTCCACATTTGAGGATCATCAGCTGATACTACTACGAAACCAGCTTTTGCACCAGCATATGCTGAGCTGAATAGAGCATCTGCTGCAACATTTAATCCAACATGTTTCATCGCTACTATGCTTCTTACGCCGCTCATTGCGGCAGCGTATGCTGTTTCAAACGCTACTTTCTCATTAACACTCCAATCAGCATAGAAACCTACTTTTTCTGAGACTTTGATTAATGTCTCCACGATCTCTGTGCTTGGAGTACCTGGGTAACCAGTTGCGAGACCTATACCAGCCTCTATAGCTCCACGAGCTACGGCCTCATTTCCTAAGAGTATCCTTCTAAGGCCGGGCCCCCCAAGTATTTTATCACTCAAACAGCATACACCAGGCTACGAAGCGCTATTTGGTCCTCTTGGTCTTATATTATGTTTTTAAAACTAGGTAAATAAGTTTCCTAAGAGATTGTTAAGTAATTGTTTCTTAATTACATTAATGTGAAAACATATAACCTATCTAATCAGATAGTAATCTTTATAGGTAATACTTATAAATATGAAGTCACATAAATACAACTTTAGGGGTGATTAACAACATGAAATTAAAAGTACTATACGAGGACGACGAAGTCATAGTAATGAAGGCACCACATGAAGAGGAGTTGGAAGAACTGGTTATTGATACTATTAGAGAGAAGAAAAAGCCTCTACACTGGAGAGAGCTTAGAGAAATATTTAGTGGGATAGCAGGGGAGGATCGTCTAAGGAAAGCCCTATTTAACCTAGTAGAGAAGGGAGAACTAATAGAGTTGCCTGGAAATACATATGCGTTGCCAGAGATGGTTACACCCAGGGATCTCGAAGAAATAGCGGCTAGGAAGAGAAGATTCTATTGGTATTTTGGTCCTCGTAGAAGGAAAAAGAAGTCTCTTCCTCAGAGCAACTAGATCTATTCTGTATTCGAGCTAAGTAGCAATTAAGTCGACTTAACGAATTCTAAAATTATAATTACTGTACTCCTATGAATCCATGCTCGATCTCTTTAACTAGGTTCTTTATAACAGGATTAGATGAGGATATAAGTCCTAAAGCTGTGCTCACTAGTGTTGTCAGATACGTGGTTAAGCCCAGTGCTCTAAAAAGATCTCTTTCTTCAAGATCTGCTTCAGCAAGACCTAATATCCCAGCTATGGGTGTGAAAAGTAGGGAATAGACATCATTTTCTTTTACTTCTCCTTTGTAACTCTTTTTCACAAAATCTTGTATCTCGTTACAAATACTTTGCATAACCTCAGAGAGTTCACGACCATAGTCTGTTAAAATGTATTTTCCATCTCTCTCACGTGTAATTATACCATCTTCTTCAAGCTCTCTTAGTACTCCCTCGAGATTTCTACATGAAAAACCATATCTCATACAATCTAAACGTATACCCCTTATGTCCTGCTTCTCATTTAACAGGCTTTCTAAGACTATTATGAGAAGTCTAATTCTAGGAGATAACACCTTAAGTGACAACTGCTTTATAGCTACAATAGTGTTTTCAGCATCCAATAATAACTACACCTTCACAGCTATGTCGTGAGTATTGTTACCTCCATACTTATTATAAAGTCTATTAAACGAGTCTAATTAATAATATCAATATATTAGAGCAACAAGGCTTATGGGTGACGACGTTGAAAGTCAAGGTTGTTGTAAAAGGAGATGTTGTCATACTGGAAAACGAGTATGGGGGCAAAGCAGTTATACCATTAAAAAATCTGTGTCAACAACTCAAAAAACTAGGTTTAGACCCAGTAAATTATGATTGTAAAAATAGAAATCCCAAACATAAATAATATTGATCAAAACTTTATTACCCCCAGTGTTACATTGTTTTCTACTGGCGGGGAGAAGTAGCGGGGTAGGGTAGCCTGGTTAGCCCGCGGGAGGCGCGGAGAAAAACTCCGCCCCGCGAAGCTCATAAGGGGCTAACCGCCTCGGAGACACACCTCTAAGTAGGGGTCGCACCCGAGGTCGGTGGTTCAAAACGGGGCGGTAATCTGCCCCGGGAAAGTCCACCCCCCGCTACCACGGGGCCCCGCCACCACTTCTTTGCAGTATCTCGATAATAAGAAGAGTGGTAAGACGGTTTCTATTTGTTGAGAAGTGGTCTCCCGGTCCGTGAAGCAGTCATCTTTATTAATCCTCTATCCTGGCCCCGATCATCCCTGTATTGCTTATTGAGCTGAGATTTATATTATTTCTCTAGATCCTGCAATATGGGGTGTTCATCTTCCATCATTCTAATGAATTCTTTAAGTATACTTATTTTGTGAGTAGCCGTTTTTCGCGCGTACTCAGTATATAACATCGTTGGTAGTCTTAACAATTTCCCTTTTATATGGCTTATAGTGCCATCAAGTCCTCGCCTTCTGCGTTCGCCGTCTACAATTGCTCTGTATAAGCCTATAGCACCTAGAGCGTCTAGTTTATCGGCATCACTCAAAATAATTGCTTCGAGACTTTCAGGTTTAACGCCTAGTGAGTAGCTATGAGCGAGAATTATATGAGTTATTTTCTCAAGCTTTTCTCTTCCATGAGACTTTCTTAAGTAAATACGGGCTATCTCAGCACTTATTCTCGCATGATGTATCTTGAGAGACTCTTCGAAGACTCTACCTATATCGTGGAAGATTGTTGCAGTAAATAACGTATCTAGATCAACACCCTTGCTACCGAACTCGTTTTCTATAATCTCTGACTCAATACAAAGTACTCTTATTATATGAGGCCATCCATGTACAGGGTCTTGACCGTAAATATCCCTCAAGACTCTAACCAGATCCTGGTTCTTACTATAAACTGTGCTAAATACACCGAGTTTGCACATGGTGCTTGTAGCCTCAATATAATTATTAGTCATCCCCTACCCAATATTCATCGCAGAAACGGATTAAAACTAAGTGGTGCCTAGCTTTGATTATTTCACGCGATCTTGTGGACAGGAAGGTTTCTAGAGGCAAGGAGAGAGTAGTAGTAGCACTTGATCCTCCATTAATAGAAGATTCGACAAGCCAGCTCAGAGACTGGATAATAAACCTGGTCCGCGTATTAGATAATATTCCTTTAGGATACAAACTTGGTCTACCACTAGCAATGCTTCTAGGCTTCTCTAGTCTTTCTGAAGTAGTAAGAGAGATTAGAAGATACGATCCAGAAGCAATAATTATTGCTGATTACAAGCTTGCCGATGTGTGGCATATTAATGAAATGATTGTAAAAATGGCTAGTAAAGCAGGTTTTGACGCTATTATAGCACACGCATTTACGGGTTGGAGCGGCGGTGTGGAGGTTATAGACAGGGTAGCCAGGGAAGAGAACATAGGAGTATTTCTGGTGGCAACACTATCTAATCCAGGCGCTACAGACGTCTTAGATAAATGCCTAAATAATACTATCAACGTAATAAACAGAGCTAAAAATGCAGGCATAGTAGCTCCTGCAACCCGTCCACGTTTTATAAAAACACTAAGAGAGACCTTTCCCGAGAGAACAATAATAGCACCAGGCATTGGCGCACAGGGTCAGCAACCTGGTATTGCACTATTAAATGGAGCAGACATCGAAATCGTAGGCAGAGCAATAACTAGATCTGCTGATCCGAGAAGAGCACTCCTAAATATTATTGAAGAACAGAAAAAAGTACTAGGGGGCTTGGGTTGGAGAACGAAGATATACTAAGAGAGTTTGTGAGGAAAGGATTCCTAAGATTCGGCCAATTTAAGTTATCATCAGGTAAGACTAGCTGGTACTACATTAACCTACGTGAACTATACTACTATCCTGAGCTAGCAAGAAAAGTCGCTAAACTGTTATTTGAGAAAGCAGTAAAAGAAGGCATTAAATTCGACATTGTTGCGGGTGTAGCAACAGCTGGCATTCCTCTTGCTACATACTTTGCATGCGTATCAGGGACACCAATGGTGTACATAAGGAAAGAGAGTAAGGGTCACGGGTTAGGCAAGCTGGTTGAGGGAGGTAGCGTGAAGGATAAAAGAGTATTAGTACTAGATGATATCGCGACTACTGGAGGGACACTAGCATACGCTATATCGGTATTAAGAAGCAAGGGAGGCATAGTGGATTCTGCGCTCGTTGTTATTGATAGACAAGAGGGTGCTAGAGAGAAGCTTGAGGAGATGGGAGTAAGATTATACTCGTTATTTACTTCGGCCGAATTGTTGAAATTAGCGTATTCCAAGTAGCCTTGCCAAAATACTGATTAAATACTTTGATGAAACGCGTGGATCATATCTTATATACCACAATCTCCTCAAACCATAATTTAGGGCTCAATATTGAGTTTAGTGGGAAAAGACGTAGTTAGCGTGCTAGATCTTTCTCGCACAGATTTCGAAAAAATATTTCAGGACACTGATAGAATCCTAGAAGCTGCGAAACGAGGGGAAACCCTAGGAAAACCCCTAGAGGGAAGAATAGTTGCCTTAGCATTCTTTGAACCATCCACACGTACAAGACTAAGCTTTGAGACAGCTGTAAAAAAACTTGGAGGAAAGACTATAGGTTTTACTAGTGAAGAAGCAATATCAATAGCTAAAGGAGAAAGTTTAGCAGACACTATAAGAATGCTCGACTCGTATTCGGACTTAATAATAATAAGACATAGATACGAAGGTGCGGCAAAATATGCGGCAGAGATAGCAGAACACCCGGTAATAAATGCTGGCGATGGCGCACAACACCACCCAACACAGGCTATTCTTGACCTCTACACGGTTAACAAACTATTTGGCAGAGTAGATAATCTGACATACATGCTTCTCGGAGACCTGAGATATGCTAGAACAGCCGCAAGCTTCGCGTTGGCACTTACAAGATTTAAGCCTAAGAAACTATACTTAGCATCTCCTAGTTTGCTAAAGCTTAGAGAAGAAGTGAAAGATGTTCTGATAAATAACAACATGAATATAGAAGAAATTGAAGATCCTAAGGACGTTATAGAGGAAGTAGACGTACTATACGTAACACGAGTACAAAAAGAGAGGTTCCCTGACCCTCTCGAGTACGAAAAGGTGAAGGGTAGCTATAGGGTAGACAAGACACTTTTGCAAAACGCTAAAGAGAGTTTAAGAATACTTCACCCATTGCCTCGTGTTGATGAAATACCGTCCGAGATAGACTCTACAGTACATGCAGCTTATTTCATACAGGCAAAACTCGGTATTCCAGTACGGATGGCTCTACTACTTAACATACTAGGTGTAGAGTGGTGAGAAGTATGAAGAGTTATGGGACAGAGTTGCTTGTAAGGAAGATAAAAAGAGGGACTGTTATAGACCATATACCAGCAGGTCGCTCGCTGGATGTTCTCAGAATACTAGGGATTACTGGTAAAGAGAATATACGTGTAGCTGTGGTTATGAATGTTGAGAGCAAGAGACTTGGAAAGAAGGATATTGTGAAAATAGAAGACAGGATATTAAGCTGGGATGAAGTGAACTTGATATCCCTTATAGCGCCTACAGCTACTATAAACATTATAGAAGATTACATGGTAAAAGAGAAAAGAAGAGTAGAAATACCGATGTATATTAAAGGTCTCATCAAATGTAGGAACCCCACCTGTATCTCTAACTTGCCTAGAGAACCTATACAAACGGTATTCACACTTATCTCTAAGAAACCATTAAAGCTGCGCTGCGAGTATTGTGGAACATATCATAAAGAAGAAGATATATTAGAGTCTTTTAGAAGCTGAGGCACAAGCGATGCTAAATACACAGAGTAGCCTGGTAAAACAACATGCGATGTTTGTGCCCAGCGTAGTAGTCAGTAATGAGAGGCTAAGCAGAGTTCATGCATGGATAAGACTAAAACTGCTCAAACAACTACCCAGCAATCCAAGTCCGGGACAGTTTGTCATGTTATGGGTTCCAGGAGTAAAAGAGATACCTATGAGCATAGCTGGTCTTAATCATGATAATTTGTATATTCTTGTAAAAAAGGTTGGTGAGGCAACGAGAAGACTCTATGATGTTGAGCCTGGAGAAGTACTGGGTATCAAGGGCCCTCTGGGAAACACCATACCTGGCGGGTATAGTAATTACGTGTTTATTGCAGGCGGTACTGGCATAGCGCCAATACATTTCTTTATACAACGATATGGTAGAAGCTCAAATATTGCTCTAGTCTATGGGGCGAGAACCGCTGGAGAGCTTATACTAGCATCCTTGTTGAGGAAGTACAATATTTCAATTTATTTTTCAACAGATGATGGTAGCCTAGGTTTTAAAGGCACTGCTACAGAGCTGTTCTACAACTTGGTTAAGAGCAGGTCATTGAAAGTAGAAAAAGACACGCTTGTTGTAGGCTGCGGCCCAGAACCTATGCTTAAGACGCTTGCAGAGATCTCTAGAGACCTGGATCTTAATACCTTACTAGGTCTTGAAAGAAAAATGAAGTGTGGGGTAGGTGTATGCGGTAGTTGCGAAGTAGGTTCTTCGGGACTTCTAGTATGTCGTGATGGCCCCTGGTTTGATTATAGAATAGTATCAAGATATCTAAGGTAAGAGGTAATGGCATGCGAGTTTATCTTAAAAGGAAAAGCATTTATCAATGACGATGTCGTTGACGCCTCAATATGTATATCATCAGGTTTTATTAAAGAGATACATAAGGGCTATACATTCACATTTGCTTCTCATAACGAGTTACTAGATCTAAGTAGCGAGACAAAGACTATAATACTGCCGGGATTTATTGACATGCATGTTCATTTGAGGGGACTCTCCCTAAGCTATAAAGAAGACGAAGCCACCGGAACCAAAGCTGCAGCTGCTGGAGGGATAACAGTCGTAGCAGATATGCCGAATACGCATCCGTTTATTAGAGATAAAAAGTCGTTAACTTCTAAGCTAGAATCATTGAAAGATAATAGCTATGTGGATTATAGCATATACGTTGGTATACCTAATTCTATAGATGCTTATACCAAGCTTACAGAAAACCGGAACCTGTTTCTAGGATACAAGATATACCCAGAAGACCTTGTCCTACGCCGAGATATGCTTATAGACTTATTGAAAAAGAATCCGGACGAGTTATTTATACTTCACTCGGAACACCCCTACGCTATTAGAGATAGTTTTGCAAAACCTGGGAGAAGATGGTTGTTTAGAGATCCTGGTTTAATAGCGATGTATGATATCATAGATATGCTGCAAGAGAATAGTTTGCATGGAAGAAGAATACATATAACTCATGTGCAATCTCCCAGTCTTGCTATGAAGGCCAAGGATATCGGATTCACTATAGATACGGCTCCACATTATCTTTTAGCAGATAGCGCTATAGAGGAGAGGAGGTCGTGTATAGGTAAAATTAATCCGCCTCTGCAACCCCATGTATCGCGGCAGCGCATGGTCAGTCTTTTCCTAAATAGAGTATTCGATAGTGTAGTCTCGGATCATGCTCCCCATAGCTCTGCGGAAAAATCTCTACCCTTCCCGATATGTCCTCCAGGCATTATAGGTCTTGAAACTCTTGTTTCCCTAACAGCCAAAATTACGGGAGTCAGCATGAAAGGCCTTGAAATGCTAGTAGATTTACTATCTAGAAACCCCGCACACATACTCGGTGTAGACAAGTATCTAGGATATATAAAAGAAGGTTCTAGAGCTAATTTCACCATTGTTGAAATAAGTCCAAACAAGATATACCCAGGCATATTGTTCTCTAAGTCTAGTAACACGTTTTTCTACTGGATAGATACTCCTCTCCGAATAAAATACACTATCGTGGGAGGCAGGATAGTATTTGCTGATGGAGAGATATTCTCCAAGCCAGTATCCCTAAATATAGCGTTGCTCAAATCTAAATAAACAAAACAATTAGCATGGTTGGCGACCCGTATGAATGAAGAGTTATACAGCAAAATAACTACCAGTATATGTGGGATACGCTTATCAACACCTTTAATGATAGCTAGTGGGGTGTTAGCAGTATCGCCATCATTAGCGGGTAGGGTTGCGAGTGTTAGAGAAATAGGTGCAGTGGTTACGAAATCGATAACGATCGAGCCGCGTGAGGGCTACAAACCACCAGTTCTCGTTGAAATCAACAACATTGGCTTTTTAAACGCCATGGGTCTGCCGAATCCTGGAATTAGTAGTATTAAAGATTTTGTACAAGAGGTAAAGAAGCATAAGAAACCAGTTATTGTAAGCATCGCAGGTTCGTCTCCTAGAGAATTTCAGCAACTAGCGAGTAAGGCATTCGAGAATAACGCCGATGCTGTAGAAGTGAACCTGAGTTGCCCGCATACAAAAAGCTATGGATTAGAAATAGGTAGTGATCCCTCAGAGGTCTACAAGGTCGTAAGGAGTGTCACAGAGGTTTCGGAGGGAAAGCCTGTGATAATAAAAATAGGACTAGCAGACAAACTATTAGAGTCGGCAGAGAAAGCGATAAAGGCTGGTGCTTGTGCTATTGCTGCTATAAACACTATCAAAGCCTTATACATAGATATATGGTCGAAACAGCCTGTGCTAAGCAACATCTACGGGGGCTTATCAGGTCCTGCCATACACCCTATAGCGTTAAGAGTAGTATATGATCTCTACAAACACTTCGGCGAGACAATAGATATTATAGGGGTTGGCGGTGTTGTAGACCATGAATCGGCTATACGCTTCTTTCTTGCAGGTGCCTCAGCAGTACAGATCGGGAGTGCGATAATATGGAAGGGTTTCCAAGTATTTGAAGATATAATTAGAGGACTAGCCAAGTATCTTGAATTCGCCAGGCTACATACTTTAGAAGAGCTTATTGGGTTAGCTCACAGGCTCAAATAATATTCCTAGGCTCCGCGCATACTCGTAGGCTTCTTCTACTTCTTTTCTATAAAGTCTTCTGGTGATCTCAGGCCACTTGTCTGGATAGCGGAGTACTAGATGCTCTGGCCTGTACTGATCCATAATGTTTACAAGTACTTTTTCCTTTGGCAAGTTTTTAGCAATCCAATAAAGCGCCTTCTTCGTGCAACACTCTAGGTGTCCTGGTAACACTAAGTGTCTTATGATGATGTCACCATGCTCTACAATAGTCTTGAGATTTCGTGTAACCACATCAAAGTACCTCGGTACAGTAGAAAGTCTAAAACCACAGACATTATTCCCGTACTTGAAGTCAGGCAACCATATATCTATGACGTGTAGTAAGAGTTTGAGAGCCTCCTCTGTGAGATACAGATTACTATTCCAGAGCTGTGGTACATTGATTTCTAAGTATCTCAACGACTCTAGAATACCATGCAGGTGTGGTGTAGGGTCCCCGCCTACATGGTTTATGTTTCTAGCACCTTTGAGTCTGAGTTCTTTTTGAATTGCTGCTAGTTGTTTTGGGGAGACTTTTATTCCTCCTCTAGGATTTGTCTGACTTATATCATAGTTTTGACAGTATACGCATCTAAAATTACATCCACCATAGAAAATAGTACCGCTTGGAACTAAGGGGGCTTCTTCGCCTACGTGGAGGAACCATGAGTGTGCTATCACATCTTTGTTCATCCAACAGGCTCCTCTTTTACCTCTGGCCCTATCTACATAGCATTTTCTCTCACAGAAGTGGCACTTTTCCAGGATCTTGTAAGCTAGTAGGATCTTTACATCGAGAAAAGAATACCTGGGTTTTTCTAACTCGTCTAGACTATAGTTGTCGCTGACAATATCTTTCATGATTCTCAAAAACTCTTTTTCGAGATTATCGTGTATCTCCCATAATGCTTCCTCATCAAGTCCTTCTATGTTTTTGTCATGAACACCTATTCTCTTAGCTATAAGAAACTTTGCTGGCTTTTTATTCTCCATTACAGAGGCGTACCATTTCAGTCTTCTCCTTACTTCTGTGTTAAACCACACACTAATAGCATCTGGTCGTATATACTGCCAGTAGCTGTCGTATATCATGGCACTCATATTTTTATCATTAATTCGTTGTACATATAGTTTAGTCCTAAGATATCCAAAAACGCTAATCTACCTGAGTAAATAAAATAATGTCTAAGAACTATATTCTGTTCCTATGGGAAATAGTGTGTCAGAGAGACTAGATAGGCATGTTAAGGGAGAAGTGCCCTCAAGGTACTCAGAGCTAGTTAATATACTCAAGAAACAAAGATACCACTTCGCGGGACTACATACAGTAGTTAAGAAGTGTCATTGGACACACATGGCTCTGGTCGAGGATAGGTATTGTTATAAATGCAAGTTTTATGGTATTGAAAGCCATAGATGTATCCAAATGAGTCCGACAGCATTTTGGTGTTGGAATGCCTGTCTACACTGCTGGAGGATACGTCCCCAGGATATAGGCATAGAACTCGATGAGACACGTATGAGTTTCTACGAAGAGCCTAAGCTTATAGTGGATAAGACTATCGAAGAGCAGAGACGCATACTGAGCGGCTACAAAGGTCATCCACGAGTAGATCTAGCAAAACTCGAAGAAGCCATGAATCCCAAACACGTAGCCATAAGCCTTACGGGAGAACCAACACTTTACCCCTTGCTAGGGGATTTAATCAAAGAGTACCATAAGAGAGGTATGACGACATTTCTCGTAACCCGAGGAGTAAGACCTGACGTACTTAGCAATCTCGAGGAAGAACCATCTCAGCTCTACATATCCATAGAAGCACACAATAAGAGAATGTATAATTGGTTCAATAACCCCCTCGTACCAAGAGCCTGGGAACTTACTCTTGAAAGTCTCGAGCTTATGAGTACATTCAAGAATCCCACGGTTCTACGCATAACAGTACTCAAGGGCATAAACATGAGTGAGGAAGATGCTAAAGAGTTTGCGAGAATAATAAAACTAGCTGACCCTACATATATAGAGGTAAAAGCTTACATGTACGTGGGGGCATCTCGTAAGAGACTAAGACCAGAAAATATGCCCAGGCATGAGGATGTCGTAGAGTTCTCCAAACTAATATCAAAGTACTCGGGTGTACCAATAAGGAGCCAGAGCATGCCCAGTCGGATAGTATTGCTAAGTTATAGAGATAAACCTATAAGACACGGAAAGGGTTGCCCATGGGGATGGAAGGGTAGGCCGGAGGAAGAGAAAACTATTGGTGAATACGAGGTAGAGGACTAGTCGGTATTTTAAACTAGGGTTTAATGATCTCGCTTGCTAAATCTCATTATTATGGTGATGTAACGTGTACATTTTACATCTAAGTGATATACATTGTAGCTACAGCGCTGTGCAGAGACTGGTGAACGAGATTATTCCTAGCATCTATGACAAGCTTCTAGGAGTATTTATCACTGGGGACATAGAATGCCCAGAACTAGTGCTAGAACCCATAATGGAAGCATTAAGGAGTGAGACCAAGAGAGTATTTGCAGTAACAGGTAATATGGATGATGTATACGTAGCTAGATACCTACGTGAGAAACAGTTATCTGTCGAAGGCAGTATTGTCGTATACAATAATAATTACATTATTGGAGGCATAAGTGGTATCGAACCTTATGCTTCATTAAAAAAGCTCTCGGAAATTCTTAAAGAAACATACCAGAGGCAAGCCAGTGACCTTATAATTCTCAGTCATTTCCCGCCATTCGATACAAAAGTCGATATAACTTGGGGAAATGTGCATGCAGGACTTCCAGAGCTCAGAGATTTTATAACGCTATACGCTCCCAAATTATTCCTGTGTGGTCATATACATGAGTCTAGAGGTATAGACTACATCGGTGACACGTTAATAGTTAATGCAGGACCTGCTGCTGAGGGCAACTACGTGCTTATAGACATTAGGAATAAAAAGGTTAAGCTACTTAGAATGTGGTAACCCTTCACGATCTAATCTATCAATAATATTAGAGGAAGTATTCAATGCAGTGCATTAGATCTAAGAAAATAACGCAGCTACTAGCAGTCTTGTCTATTGCTATCCCGTTGGTATTTATCTTATTAGCTATACTCTTATCATCATGGTTTGACATAGTAAATAACGCACTGAGCGACTTAGGACATAGTGTTAAAAGCAGGGTCGCGCCGGTATTCAATATAGGTTTGGTCACTGGAGGCTTCTTAATAGCTCTCGTAGCTTTCTGTATGCTTGATTGCTCGCGTCTATATAGAGCATTATTGTTTCTAGCAGGGTACGATCTAATACTTATTGGTGTTTTTGATGAAGTATACGGTAGTTTACACTTCTATGTCTCCCTTGTATTCTTCACAATACTGGTGATCCTATTGCTGGTGTACGGTGTGCTTGAGCGGAAGTACTATTTTGTCCCTCTAGCAATAATAAGTATACTATCTTGGTACCTGCATTTCTCCAGAGATATTCCTCCTGGCGCAGCTATACCAGAGCTAGCAACAATAGCCTTTATTATCCCGGTATACATGTCGATAGTCTTTAGGGTTACAAGGAGAAGCTAAAAAAGCGAGTTTAGAGAAACAGGGCTAATTAGCTTCTTTAAATATGTAATGTGCTTTGTCGATTTGGGTGGTAGAGGCTCTTTGCTTACTGCTATACGTGTTATATCGTAGGAAGTCAAGTGTGGTCTCAAGACTATACTGACGCCCTTTGGTAAATATCTCGAACTAGCAACTCCTCTGCTGTTATAGTATTCATCATGATATTCCGAGAAGAGATAATGTAGCACGTGGTATGCATCCACAACGTCTACTTTTATTCTCTCTATGCCCTCTTCTCCTATAATAATTAATGTCGAAGGGCCACGTTTTACATGTGTGTCTATAATCTCTGCAAGCCTGGCATTATTGTATCGAAGAAACATTGCCCATGTCTCGATGCTCTTTATGTCTTGGTTGTAATTTGCAAGTACTACCGGGGCATAACGAGCTCCGAGTTGGCGTAAAGCCTCAAGCCTATGATGACCGTCTATTACTGTATATGTGTTCTCATCGACTATTAATGGACGTTTTATGATAGAGGCTTCAAGTATGTTGTTCTTTAGCCATTGTACTCTATCCTTACTGGTCTTTTCATGCGGCACTAGTGCATCTAGAGGCATTAATACAACTTCTTTGACCACAATATTATCTTACCTCGATATTCTCTAAATATGATAGATCTGTCTCTCTGGGTTCCTCGTCTGTTAGTATACCTGATAGGAAGTCTTCGTATCCCTCTAGATCGAGAAGTCCATGTCCGCTCAGATTGAACAATATCACCACCTCTTTGCCTTCATGCTTAGCTTTTAGAGCTAGGTCGACTACAGCTCTTATAGCGTGGGCAGATTCGGTGCTGGTACTACACCTTCTGTCCTCGCGAAGTCTATAGCGGCTTTGAATATCTCTGTTTGGCTATAGGCTACTGGCTCTACTATTCCTTTTGACACTAATAAGCTAAGAGTAGGAGCAACGCCATGGTATCTGAGTCCACCAGCATGTATTGGTGGAGGCACAAAGCGATGGCCGACAGTATGCATAAGCAATAATGGTGTTAAACCAGCTGTGTCTCCATGATCGTATCTTCTCATTCCCCGCGTCATTGTTGGAACAGCTTTGGGTTCTGCAGCCACGAACAGTATATCACTGGATCCTCGAAGCTTGTCGTGTATGAATGGATATGCTAGTCCCGCGTAATTACTTCCCCCACCAACACATCCTACAACGAAGTCGGGGTACTCGCCGAGCTCTTTTAACTGTTTCTTTGCTTCAAGTCCTATCATTGTCTGGTGAAGCAATACATGGTTGAGGACAGATCCTAAACTATATTTCGTATCTTCATGTGTTACAGCATCTTCAACCGCCTCACTAATAGCTATTCCTAGACTCCCAGGGTTTTCTGGATCTTTTTCTAGTATTTTCCTTCCTGCATTAGTTAGGTTACTAGGACTTGGTACTACTTCTGCACCATACACTTGCATGAGTATTCTTCTGTAAGGTTTTTGTTCGTAGCTTACTCTTACCATATAGACTCTCAATTTTACACCGAATAATGCACAGGCTAAGCTAAGCGCTGAACCCCATTGTCCAGCACCAGTTTCTGTTGTGAGTCTCTTTACCCCCTCTATCTTGTTGTAGTAAACTTGCGCTAGGGCAGTGTTTATCTTGTGAGAGCCTGTTGGTAAAACTCCTTCGTACTTATAGTATATTCTTGCAGGCGTTCCAAGTAGTTCCTCGAACCGTCTTGCTCTTAAAAGGGGGGGGGGGTTGGACGCCCGAGTTCCAGGAACATTCTCCTAAGCTCTACGGGCATCTCTATGTATCTTTCCCTTGAATTCTCTTGTCTGATCAATGATTCTGGGAATAAAGGTCTTAGGTCCTCTGGCTTTACTGGCTCTCCATTAGGTTTTTAACATCGGAGGCAGGTCTTCTGGCAGATCTGGTGCTATGTTGTACCAGAAGTCGGGTAGGATAGACTTATCTTGGGGGCTCTCAACGCATTTAGAAAGTCCATTGGCGCATGATGTTCGCCGGTTTCTACAAGCTTGTTTCTATTATATAAATCTGTCTTCCAGCTAGGATTTTCGATAGAACAGTGTTAATGTTTGGCATTCTTGTTGTCTAACACACGACTAGACGGCTTTACTTTAATGTTATCTCGTATTCGTCGCCACCCCAGATATCTCTTATTACAACAGTCTCTCCAATCATGCTCTCTTTCTCGTCATATATTCTAAAATATCCTGCTAGAGGCATGAGCTCGTATCCTAATACTAGTACAGCTCTCCCTTTTTCCACTCTTGCCTCACTTATCTTCTTACCGCTCCATAGCTCTACTCTATAGTTTTCTGGAAGCCCGCGCAGTATTATGTTATTACTTCTTACACACACATACTTGTCCTCAGGTATTATCCCTGAGCCTCCTCTCGGGGTTATCCACCCAAGCCTTATTAATCCAAAGGGGCCCTTGTTATAGTACACAACCTTTATACGATGATATCCTTGCTCTATCTTTACGGGCCGGCTATGATAAACAGTAGGCGGTTGATCGTGCCATGCGTTTATAAGAACATTATTATTTATCTCTAATATTGCTCCATCATCGGTTTCCAAGTAGAAAATGTAGGTACCAGGATCGTCTACTCTCAAGAAACCTCTCCATACTATCATGAAGTTGTCCTTACTATCAGGACCTAAGGGGTTTTCATACCATACAAAATTTATTTGACCATCTATACGCGTGAATACAGGTTTTACAAATTGGGGTTCTGGCGGGTTCTCTCCTCTCCATCCATAATATTCTCCTAGAATACCGTTTTTAGCCCCTGTCTCTACGCGAACCACTATTATTTCATGCATTAATTCAGCCTCTTTATACCCTAGACATTATTTTCTCTACATTTTAGTATAAAACTGATGTTGTTTGTTTAACTCACTTCATAACTTTCTCGCCATTATATAAGCGTCTTCGCCATCGGAATAATACATTGGTACTACACGAATTATCTTGAAGCCTAGTTTTTCATATAACTTTATTGCAGGCATATTAGAGACACGCACTTCTAAGTAGACCTCATTAGCACTATACCTAGTCTTAAGAGCATCCAAGGCATGCACCATGAGCTTCTCTCCAATACCTAGTCTTCGATACTCTGGTAGCACAGCAAGAGATATCACATGCCCCTTTCTAGTAAATTTTGGAGAAAAATTGCTCCATCCCCATTCTACTCTACACATTACATATCCCACTATCTTGTCCTCATACATACCTACTAGAAAGGAGTGTTTCCATTTGACTAGATGTTCTTTGAAGAACTCAGGTGTGTAGTTTTCAGGCAAAGACACCCTATTTATAAATATAATGTGTTCCAGATCCCTTATCTCGGCTTCTCTTATGATAAAGTATCCTCCTTTTTTGGACTCGTATTTATACAATAGTAGTTGCCCCTCAATAGCTCTGTTTTATCTTCAATTTTCCGGACCTTAATTTTGTGTAAGCTACTTATTTATTATTTTGAAATCCTTAAAAGTAATAGACGGAGAGGTCCTACGTAATGGATCCAAGCGAAGTTCGTGGAATCAAGAGTACATATAGCAGGGTACTTGAGGGCAAGAAGATAGGTTTGGGTATAACTGGTAGTGTATCAGCTTATAAAGCCGTAGATCTAGCACGAGCCCTCATAAGACGTGGTGCAGAAGTATACGCTATTGCTAGTACAGAAGCACTTAGATATGTAGGACGCGATCTACTAGAGTGGGCTATCGGAAGCCCCTTAATATCTGATTTCTCAGGTTTGCACACCCACATCAGTTACATGGAGATGCTAGATATATTCATAATAGCACCGGCAACAGGAAACACTATTTCTAAGATAGCCCACGGGATAGCAGATACAAGCGTGGCACTATTAGCTCAGTCCTTTATGGGTGCTAGCAAACCAGTTCTAATAGTACCCTCAATGCATGCTTCTCTCCTAAACTCGCCTAGTATGGCTAGGAGCATGAAAATATTACAAGAGTACGAGAACGTATTTGTACTTGACCCCCTAGTAGAAGAGGGTAAAGCAAAGTTCCCGCCAGTAGATATAATAGCTTGGAAAACAGAAGCTGTCCTTCACTCAGGCGAGGATCTCCGAGGCATGAAGATATTAGTGACAGCGGGGCCCACGAGAGAGTATATTGATAGCGTGAGGTTTATCTCGAATCCATCTACTGGAAAGATGGGTATTGCATTAGCAGTAGAAGCAGCGCTTAGAGGCGCTGAGGTAATGCTAGTCCATGGACCCTTATCTAGCAAGCCACCATACGTTCTACGGAAAAAAATTAGCGTAACCACTACCGAGGAGATGAGAGACGCTGTTTTAGAAGAACTCCGTAACAACTCTTATGACGCAGTAATAATGGCAGCAGCGCCTATAGATTATAAGCCTAAGGCTGCGATTAAGGGCAAAATAGATTCCCACGAGGTACGCGATCTTCGATTAGAACTAGTATCGACGCCAAAGATACTAAAAGATGTTAGAGAGGTATTCAAGGGGGTATTAGTGGGTTTCACAGCAGAAACACCTAGTAGTGACGAAGAACTTGTATCATTAGCCCTAGCAAAGCTGAATAAATACAAGGTAGATCTTATGATTGCAAACAATGTATCAAGAAGTGATATAGGATTTGCTAGTGATTTTAATGAAGTACATCTGCTCTTCAGGAATGGAAGAAGAGTCAAGCTAGAGTATTCTAGAAAGGAGTACATAGCACGCGGAATACTTGATTATGTTGTAACAATGTTAAAAGATGGCAAGAATTCTCGATAGACCCTATTTTTCCATCATTCTTCGCTTTAATATCTCATATAATCGCCTTGGGTTCCTGCTATAAAGCCTTATTTTTGTCTTTGTGGCTTGTGGCTTACTTTCTTGACTAAACACAAGCTCCACAAAGCCTCTTCTTTCATTCAAGTTCATTTCTATATTCTTTAGAGGAAACGTGAATGCAAAGGATGATCCAAAACTTCTCGAGAATATACCTTTCGTTGTAACTGTATAGCTTTTGGGAACCATTATGAACTCCGGTGTTATCTTCGCGGCTTTTCTCCTAAAGTATAGCATAAATGCTTGTGATATAAGGAAAGACCCCTCAAACATTATCAGGAAATCCAGGAAAGCACCAGCACTAGGGTTTTCTACAAGACCGCGGACATAGCTGGAAAGAGCGTATCTATATATATAGAAATACGCGATGATCACTGGGAAAGACATCATAGTATATGTCGTGGATTTCATCTGCTTACTAATCTCCTCCATGTACTCGGTATCCTTAGCTACGAGATCCATAGCATTTTTTTCTTCCCAAAGTTTTCTAGCATCCTCTAGGTCTTCTAGAGATACCTTAGTATCCCCTATTCTCTTCCTACCTTGTCTAGATATAAGTATAGGTAGAATAGCAAAATATGCCAGTATGACGTAAATATAGTATTGCCTATATAACCCAGCTACTACGGCAAAGACTATTATCATTGCTTGGCTAAGTAATATTTGCTTCCATCCCATTTGGTATTGCATAGACATATAAGCACTCCTCTCCGATACTATTTTATCAGGATAACATCTATCAGTGTTTGTTGGTTATAAGGTTTGGGCATGAAGAAACACTATAGAATAAGGGTTAGAGGGGCATTTGTAGGCAGGGACATGGAGTTTATTGGAAAAGATTTGTGCATAGAGACTATTGATGATACGATATTTATACAAGATGCTTCTAGGTGTATGGGAGACTTTATAGATTGTGAATGTATTGCGGTTCCTCTACCATTGAACATGCATGTTCATGTACTTGATAATATCATACCAGAGTACAGTATAAATGCAGACGTGGACAAAGCGGTAGGAGGGCCTGATAGCGAGAAACACAGGCTTTTGAGTAAGTACTCAGAGATTCTTGATTCAGTAGTAAGCGTCGCCTGTAACTCTATGAGGCACTATAGGTATGGAGGTCTTGTGGAATTTAGAGAAAGACTATCTAAAGATCTTATAAAAGCACGTTGTAGAAAACCCTATGTTCACATAATTCTTGGCAGAGGATACGATAAAGAGAGTATTAACAATGTATATGAGTTCTATGACGGCCTTGGCTTGCCTACACCATTAGCCTATTCTATAGAGTTACTGAGATACATGAGGGAGAAGAAACCAGGGGGCAAAATAATTGTCACACACGTAGCAGAAACTTTAACAGCTAGGATTAACGGGGATTTAGAGATAGCAGTAAAGTACCTGAAACCAGACTTTGTTGTACACGGAAACTATCTTAGCAGATCAGATATTGATCTTTTAGCCAAGAACAGTATAAACATAGTAATCTGTCCAAGAAATACTCTATGGTTTGGATTAAGAATACCGGATATAAAGTACATGTTAGAGAGCAACATTGTTCTAGGTATAGGTACTGATAACGCTGGCTTGCAGGGTCTCGACCTGTGGGCAGCTATTCAAGACCTTGTCTATTTGACACGGTTAAGGAAAACAAGAATCAACTATCGTGATCTAGCAGTTTCTGTATTTACAAAACCATATTCAATATTAAAGATAGGTGAAATACAGGAAGAGACATTAGAAGACATAGGCTTAGCACTTATAAATGATGGCACAACACGTATAAGATTCTCTCGTAACCCCTGGCTTTCTCTCATGAAAAGAACTAGCTCAGCCGACGTCTTAGGAGTAATATACCCTAATACGACACAATAGAGATAAAGAATGATAAAAGAAGTCTAACCCCGCGTGATGAGGATGAACAAGAGCAAAAAATTCATACACCCAACAGCAGTGGTAGAAGATGATGTCGTAATAGGCGAAGGTACACGTATCTGGCACTTTGTACACATCAGGAAAGGTGCTCGAATAGGAAGAAATTGCAATATTGGGAAGGGAGTCTACATAGATAGCAATGTTGTCATAGGTAATAATGTGAAGATACAAAACTTTGTATCAGTATATAGGGGGGTAACTTTAGAAGACGATGTATTCGTAGGCCCCCACGCAACATTCACCAACGACCTCTTCCCTAGGTCTTTTGTTAAAGACTGGAAAATAGTGCCTACACTAGTGAAAAGAGGTGCAAGCATAGGTGCAAATGCCACTATTGTATGCGGCGTCACCATAGGTAGCTATGCAATGATAGGCGCAGGAGCAGTAGTTACTAAAGATGTACCAGATTTCGGCTTGGTATACGGTAACCCTGCTAGATTAAAGGGGTTTGTATGCTACTGCGGGCGACCTCTACGAGAAGAAGATAAAACTGGCGAGGATGATAATCGTGTCATATACAGGTGCAGTAATTGCGGAAAAATAGTAAGAATAAAGAAAAAAGATTATGAAAGATACCTTAGAGAGATATCTAAGTCAAGGGTAGTAGTTAAAAATTAAAATAGCACGTAGAGTTTCAGTATTATTGGTTGCGGCGGTCGTCTAGCCTGGACTAGGACGCCGGCCTTCCAAGCCGGTGATCCCGGGTTCAAATCCCGGCCGCCGCACCACGTCCTTTTCTCTAAAATCTTAGTAGTCAATAAACTAGTCTTGTCTCTCCTTCTGCAGTAGTATCTTCAATTTATCATATTCATTCTCTTTCATCTTGAAATAATGTTGTTCGGCGGGAAACTTACCCTCTATTACATCGTTTTTATATTCATTAAGGGCCTTCTCGATTATTGATGATAGATTAGCATAGTTCTTTGCGAAAAACGGTGGCTGGGGTGTTATCCCGAGAAGATCAGTTATTACCAGTACTTGTCCATCACAGTAAGGACCGCTTCCTATACATATAGTTGGTATACTTATCCTATCCGTTATCTCCGCTGCTACCTCTGCAGCCGTGAATTCTATAACTATGGAAAAAGAACCTAGGGAATCTGCTAGTTCTGCTTCTCTTATTATTTTTGCTGCGTCTTCAGCTTTCTTGCCCTGGGGTCTGTAGCCTCCAAGAAGCCTATAACGTTGTGGTGTTAACCCTACATGTGTCATAACTGGGATTCCACTATCTATGAGTTTCCTTATTTGTTTTTCAAATGCTGATACACCCTCTATTTTTACAGCATCAGCTCCCGCCCTCACTAGTCTAGCAGCATTTCTCAGAGCATCTTCAACACCGGTTTCGTAACTCATAAAAGGCATATCACCTACAACGAGGGAACGTTTAGCGGCTTTAGCTACTGCTTGTACATGATTCTCTATTATAGAGACGGGTACATTAAGAGTATTTTCCATACCGTAAAGGTTCATTGCTACAGAGTCTCCAACTAAAAGTATATCGATGCCTGCATTATCCGCTATACTAGCTATAAAGTAGTCATAGACAGCTATCATGGTGATTTTTCTCCTACTCTTTAATTTCATAATATCCCGTACAGTAAGCTTCATATCCTCAGCCACCACTTCTCGAGCACCTTTACTAATTTCCATAACAATTTATTGTACGGAGTCTCAATATGATATTTTTTACCCAGAACAACAACAGCGCCATTAATAAAATCAATTTCTGTTTTTCTCTTATTAATAACATCTTGCAACATCGAAGACAAGTTTTCCCCTGTTGCGCGTGCTACCTCTACAAGTTTGGTGGCAGGATCTTGCGGGAATACTATGTTCTTCTCCCTAGCAACCAGTTCTACTTCCTTAACAATCTTAAACGCTATGTTTCTAGCATCTATATCGTCTATTATTATTCTGTTAGGCGCGTTTAGTATTGTCGTGAGGGGGTTTATGGCTGCATTTATAGCCAATTTTAGCCATCTGTACGGTTCAATGTCGCTATCAATGAGCTTAGCTTCTAAGCCGCTATCTTTCAGTAAATCATAAAACTCTCCTAGGCTTGGATTCTTTAATCCTTCACGTTGTCCTAATATTATCTCGCCCTGACCTGTTAGTACAGCTTTTCCATAACCTTCTCTAATGGCACCATACGAAATAATCATCGCAGCAGAATTCTCAGCTCCGTATAAGTATTCTATTGTCTCGAGAGAACCTAGACCGTTCTGTGTAGATAGTATCATTGTCATTCTTCTACAACAGTTATTTATGGCTCTAAGCGCACTACCGAGAGAGTATGCTTTCGTAGCTATTATGACAAAGCCACAATCATCTATGCATCTAGAATAGCATTCGTTACTTGTAATCACATCTACAGGTTTTACTTCTATTACATCTTTATCAAGAATCCTTGTAACTAGGCCTCTTTCTTTTATTTCTGATACACAAGTACTTGTTCTACAAAGTATAGTTACAGGCCTAACACTAGCTATATGAGAAGCTATTATTGTGCCTATAGCGCCGGCACCAACTATAGTCACGTATTTGCGCATTTAAATCTCCTAAATAGTTGTATCTTAAATACGTGCTCTTAAACATTGATTATTGCACTAAGATCTCAGGTTATTTATTGTATTGTGAGTTTACAGTGGGTTATTTGAAGAACTTCTATAAATTCTTTTAGAGTCCTTTAATAATACCTTTAATATTACATCGTCTTTTGATGACAAAGCATCTAAAGGATTAACAAAAGACTTTATAATCACGCATAATCATTACTATTATCATGAAGAGCTAGGGGTGCGTTATACCATGGCAGGCCTAAAGCCCGTTAAAGTCAAAGACCCCACCACTGGTAAAGAAGTAGAGCTAACACCTGTTAAAGTATGGGTTCTAGCCCCTCGAGGAAGAAAGGGAGTAAAAATAGGTCTCTTCAAGAGCCCTGACACAGGCAAGTACTTCAGAGCAAAGGTGCCAGATGACTATCCTGCACCATAAAGTCGAATATCATTATTTTTTTGAAAACGACCCTTATTCATAAAATCTTAACTCATCTAATCCTGTAGCAAAGATCATTAACCCCTGTAAACTATTTGATTCATCAGATGATGAAGATTGCACGTCTTTGACTTTTAGGATGAGAGTCCTCCACCGGAGCTGACCGAATTAGCGTAGTAACCTTTGTATAATATGCTTGGTTTCTTGCTTTCTTACATAGCCAACAAGCTGTATGTCAACCAGCTTTTTAATGTGAGCCCCTGTTTTTGCTAATAGTTTTTTAGAGAATCCGCTGATTACTCCTCCATTAACTATCTTATGTTTAACTAGAAGTTCTACGACTTCCTCGGTATCTGTAGGGAATATCTCTGCATTGCCTAGAAATTGAGGGATGCTCTCGCGTAGTATATCAATATAATCTAGGGGTATAGCTATTTTACAAGTTAGTGATGATAAGCAGTCTGCATAAGGAGCGAAAAGCCAGAGTTCTTCTTGTTTTATAACGATTTTTTCTCCAACTCCTGTGCTACTAGCTCCTGCTCTTTCTGGCACTATTGTCGCGTCTACAAAGCCTTTCTTGAACAGAGTTATAAGAGCGTGGGAGCTCGCTTTTAATATGTAAGTGTCGTTCAGATCCGTGATTATCCTTTTATTCAGTGTCTTCGATACACCTATAATGTACTTGTAGGAGTTCACAGTGCTTGTTATTTTTACGGGTATCTTTTCTCCCGGGTTATAAGGGATTCTCCTATTACTAGGTATTATGATGAATCCGTTGCTTTTAAGAAAGCTAACGATTTTATAGCTTTCAGTCGCTATAGGCACGGCATAAAGCTGGTTCTTTCCCGCCACCTTAAATATGTGGACTGGTACAAACGAAGGTCTTCCCCGCTCTCCTCCAACCCCTAGGAGGATATGTGCTTCGGAATCAATGATTATCCTAGGAGGGAATATACCATACTTTAATTCTAGGTATGGGAGAAACACGTTTCGAAAGACGTTAAGTGATGATTGAGGGTTACCGGGAAACCCGAAGAGGGCTTTGCCTCTGATAACAGCAAGCATTGTTGGTTTTCCAGGTTTTAACTGTAAACCATGAGCAATTATTTCGCCCAGGTCTTCAGCAACCCTGTATATTAGATCCTCAGGCCCTGCACTACTACCACCAGATGTTACGACAATATCGCATTCTTTTATATACTCGTCAATAACTTCTCTCAGTAGATTATATTCGTCTGGAACTACACTCCACTTACAAGGCTGCAACCCGTGTTCCTTAAGTAGCGATATTAACATGTAAGTATTTACATCATAGACTTTTCCCATAGGAAGAGCTTCTCCAGGCTTAACCAGTTCCGAGCCTGTGCTTATAATACCTACTCTTAGTTTTTTGTATACAAGTATAGTATCTATGCCTACTGCTGCGAGTGATGCTATGTGTTGTGATCTAATGTATTCTCCTTTTCTCAAAATTAATGTGCGGTCATCTACATCGCTTCCAGGTAAAGCGATGTTTGCTCCTAGACTTACTCCTTTATACACTAGCACATGATCTTGCTCCTCTTTAGTATACTCTACAGGCACTACTGTATCAGCTCCTGGTGGAATCATCGCACCTGTATCGACCTCGTATGCTTCATCCTCCCCGATTTCGCTATAGTTTAGTGCGTTCTCGCCCACCTTTATCCTACCCTTTATTCTCAGCCTAACAGGCTTCTCCTCGCTAGCCTCACTAATATCTACATTACGCACAGCAAAACCGTCTACCAGTGATCTCGGGAAAAGCGGTACAGGTATTCCGCTACGGTATTCAGAGGCGGAGTAGAACCCCAGTGCATCTACTAGGGACATTCTTACCGCTTCCAATTTATCTGGTACCTGCACTCTTCTTGAGAGATCGCGTATCGCATTCTGAGGCGCTATAAGCGTCTTGAATACTTTGCGCGGCATTACTCTCCCTTCCGTATTCTAAAACGGCTTCTAGGAAAAAATAATACTTCCCTTATACTGTAGAAAAGAAAAATAACTAAGTACATATATTCAAGAAATACTGGGCGCTACGCTTCGTGCTATCAGTACCATCTTTCTTGAAAATAAATACAGAGTTAGTAGAAGAGAAAATTGTAAGATGTATAAAAGAATATGTAGACTCGACGGGTGCGAAGGGGGTAGTTCTGGGTCTAAGTGGTGGTGTCGATTCCTCAACAGTGCTTGCACTATGTGTGAAAGCTCTAGGTAGTGATCGTGTAAGGGTATTGCTAATGCCTGATAAAGAGACTAGCCAGAGGGATCTAGAAGATGCTATGAGGATAGCGTCAATGTTCAATGTGAGGAAAACACTAATTGACATAACTAGCCAGGTAGAGCAAGTGCTTAAGGATAATGGCTCTAGTTATGAAGAGGAGGATAAGATTGTTAAGGGTAACGTAAAAGCTAGAATTAGGATGATTAACCTCTACTATCATGCTAACAAATACTCTCTGCTCGTAATCGGGGCAAGCGATAAGAGCGAATATGAACTCGGCTATTTCACTAAGTGGGGTGATGCAGCAGCTGATCTACAACCTATTCTTGGGTTATTTAAAACACAGGTTAGGATGCTAGCACTACATCTAGGCTTACCGGAGGACATAGCCTTAAAGCCTAGCACGCCAGGGCTATGGCCTGGACACAGAGCGGTAGACGAGTTAGGAATGGATTATTACGATATCGATAAAATACTCTACTACATTGTTGAGAGAAAGATTGAAGATCCAAACACGATATCCCGTCTAACAAATATCCCTGTTGAAAAAGTTAGAGAAATAATGAAGCGACGGGAATCTGCTAGACATAAAAAAGTCCTTAATACCCCCTATTGTGCACTCAGCTAACACTCTTTTATTTCACCTATTATTTCGACTTCAATGAGTTCTCCTTCTTCGATACCTGTGACATCTTCTCCTACAATTAGTAAACCATTCCCTCTAATTAGTGTCGACAATAAACCGCTCCCAGTCAGTCTTAAAGGTTCAGCATAGTATGCACCATTCCTGTCTCGGCACACCTTTACTCTAAAGACGCTCAACATGCCAGGCTCTGAGACTACACGACGCGTTAACTGCGCTTTTACCTTCGGTACAACAATACCCTTTATGCCTAGCATCTTTACGAGAAAATCTCTAAACAGTATATGTAACTCACTTAATGCGGCAACAGGCATGCCACTTAAAGCAAATACGGGTTTCCCGCTCACAACAGCCACAGCTGCTGGCCGCCCCGGAGTCAGTGATAATCCGTGCACAAAGTACTCTAGTCCCTGTAGCCCGCTAAGCACTCTTACCGTGTAATCTCTTTTGCCTACAGATGTGCCCCCAATACTGAATACTATGTCTGCTTCTGCTAGTGCTTTCTCAAACATTGATTTTATCTTATACTCGTCGTCTCCTACAATACCGTAATCGATCACTTCTAGACCTAGGTCTTCGAGATAGGACCTAACAATGTAACGTGTAGAATCATATATTTTCCCTTCGGGAAGACTTTGCCCAGGCTCTACTAGCTCATTGCCAGTATCAAAGATCGCGGCTCTTAGTCTTTTATAAACCTTTACTTCTCTAAAGCCTTGGGCGGCTAACAATCCTACGTGCCAGGGTCTTATTATTTCCCCTTTCTCAAGGATCTTTTCCCCTTTCTTAATATCCTCTCCCTTAATAGATATACCATAGTATTTAGGCAGGGATCTCATAACGTAAATTATGTCTCCTTCCCTCATAGTGTACTCTAAGGGCACAACAACATCTAGTTGCTCTGGAAGCATGGTGCCAGTGGCGACTTCTATTGCCTCCCCGGGATTTATGAGCACTTTTACTTTCTCATCAACTCTGGCTTTGCCAGTAACCCTTAGCTTTACAGGAGAGGAAGATGTTGCTCCTATGATACTCTTATAATATGTCGCGTACCCGTCTAAAACGCTCTTGTTGCTTTCTGGTATATCTCTCTCAGCGAGAACGTCCTTACTAGAGATTCTGTTGAGAGCAAGCGTGATGTCAATGTTTTCCTCCGCTATTTTGAGCCTAGTATACTTTAATAATTTTTTAACTACATCTGAGGGTCTTTGAAGTTCTTTGATCATTTCCTCAAACCTAGGCTATTATTCACTATACACAGTTATTAAGATGAAACTTCTCTGAAGGTAAAATAATTAAAGATTAGATAAAGGAAGTTGGGCTAAGATCTACTTTCACTACTACTTCGAATACGCTTACGCTATTGTCAAGTCTTTATTGATAATTCTCTTATTAGTACCAAGATCTTCTTCTACCCGGAGACCTCTGGCCACGACCACTACCTTGCCATCGACCACTTGCTCTTGGTGCGCGTGTAGCCTGTGGCATATCCTCCGGTATCTCTTCTTTAGAAGGTACATCCGAGTCTTCTAAGACTTCTATGTTACTCCGAGAACCTACATTTAATTGTACTTTCCCTTTAAAACTAGTAGTCCATCCTCCCTCTATTCTTACGGCTTGTCCTTCTTTTAGTGTACCAGCGTGCTTACCCCATAATGTGACCTTTATACGGCCTGTCTCATCGCCTATTATGGCTTCGCTCAGGGTACGTGGTCCCTTTCGGGTCTCAACTACACGGGGTTCCCCACTCTCTATCACGAGGCCTTTTACACTTATGTTACTCTCGTCTTCTCTTAAACTTATTATTTTTCTTTCTCTAGAACTAGACATTTTAACACGAACTCACACGACTTAACTGGAGTGGTATGAGACACCGAGCTATATTAAGGTTTTGTCTATGTTTTACGTTTATCTCTTCTTTTAAAGATTCTTGCAAGGATAATGAACGCTTGGTTCAGCTCTTTGCCAAGATTTGTGGTGAGAAGAATCTCTAGTAAATAATTTTCTAATTCCGTAATGTCATTATTACTTCTTTTATACCGGTAAAGGTTTGTTAAGACTGACTTTAAATCGCTTGCTCCAAACCCTCTTATCGGCTCGAAGAACTTTTTCTTCCATATACAATACGATATCTTGGCTTCTAGATCTCTTTTACGAGAAAAAGAGGTTATCAAGATCACTGTATTGATGATAGAATATTGAAGCAAGAAATCGATGTGCCAAAAAAGCTTCTTCTTATCATGTAAATGCCTATTTATTCTCGCAGGTAAACCACCTTGCTGGAATGCTGATCCTACATAAACGTATTTTCCTCTCTTAATAATGAACTTTCTACGCTTAGTAAGTAGTATGATGTCTCGTGGAACATCTAGTATTAACAAGTATAGTCCCTTGCATTTTCTTAAAGGTACACAGTTCCCGATAACAATCGTTCCAAGGCGGGGATGCTCAGCAGAGTAACTCGTCGTCATCGACGTTCTCCTTCTCGGCTAAAAACCGGGGTTCTTCATAGCTCATATGATAGATTACTGCTTTATGAAGAGAGCAAACAATATTTAGAGGCTTACTTCTTCATTCATTATAAGGTTTAGTTAGTGCAAATATAATTTTACCGAGCTGGAGACAATGACCGAGAACTCCAAATTACTGAGCTTGCCTGGAGACCTATTGAAAAGTATTTCAGATCCCTTCGTAGGTAGAGAAGAAGAAGCTAAAACCATAGTACTAGCCCTGTTGAGCCGAGAACATCTTCTCCTAATCGGGGAACCTGGTACAGCTAAAAGTGCACTTGTTAGAAGAGCTTCTTCTTTAATAAAAGCACGTTTCTTCAAGTACCTTTTAACGAGATATACCGAGCCAAGCGAGTTATTTGGTCCACTCGATATTGTTGCTCTACAGCAGGGAGAATACAAGAGGATAACAGCAAATAAACTACCCGAGGCCGAAATAGCATTCTTAGATGAGATCTTTAATGCAAACTCCGCCATACTCAATACATTACTCACACTGTTACAAGAGCGTATAATATACGATGGGTACACCGAGCTAAGAGTTCCCCTCTGGTGCTTATTTGCAGCAACGAATAGGGTGCCAGATGACCCAGAATTAGATGCTCTATATGATAGATTTACACTAAGGCATAAAGTTTCCCCGGTCCCAGAGAACAAATGGGATAAGCTTTTAGAAGCATCTTGGAAGCTTGAAATCATCGACTACATGAATGTACCTGCAATTACGACACTTAAAGATATAGAGAGAATTCATCACATGTTATTCAAAGTAAACATTGAGAACATTAAAAACAAATTATTTAAAATACTAGCAGTGTTAGAAGACAAAGGGCTTCATTTAAGTGATAGAAGAAAAGGAAAAGCCTTAAAGATAATAGCCGCGCACGCGCTCTTAAACGGAAGGCTTGAAGCAATAGAAGAAGATCTAATGGCTCTCAAATACGTTGCGCCAAGCGATCCTGATGATTTTGAACGTGTTAACATAATTCTCTCAGAAGAGCTAAAGACTACTGAGAGGATAATAAGAGAGTTAAACGAGATCGAGAACAATCTCAGAGACGTTGCTAGCCTTATTGAAGATATGAAGAACTATGATCCAAGACTTATAGAGATATACCGTAGTCTCAAAATAACACGAAACAGAGTACTCGGTATGCAAAGAGATGTTGAAAACGAGAATATCATGATTCTCATAAATGACATACTTGTGCAAATAGACAAGCTACTCGCGCGTATAAGCAGTAAGCTAGGTATGTAGGCAATGAAGACACCTAGCGAGAAAAGCTCTTTTAAGAATATTGATGTAAGCAAACCACATATAAGATACCGGGGCGAGAGAACACTAAGTCTCCTCGAGCGTATAGATAAAAATGCTGTAAATAGTTTTGACTTGTTAACCATCATTGATATATTCTACGCATTCTATTTGCCATACCCTGTTCTAAGAAACCATGAAGAGATGAAAACCGAGAGCGAGAAAGAAAGATACATGTTTATAAGTAACTTAATGTCTTCAAGCACACTTGATTCTATAAGGAAACACACTATAGTAGATATAACTACCAGCAGTGTTGCATCTGCAACATTTCTTTACAAACTCTATGCAAGCATTCAAAAACGGAAACCTGGAGGAAGAGAGAACGAACAGAATCAGACAAGAAACTTCTTGCATGAAGTAACACAAGAGACGAAGCGCGTAATAAATAAGCAGCTTATAGAGGAGGCTCTTAGAGAAACATTAAACACTACTGAGAGAACTAAGGAGATAGAATATTTTGTATCGGGCTTATCCGCAGGTACGTCATCTGTGTATGCTAGTGAGGATACAGCTTTTCATGTGTTAAAATTGGCTGAGAACACTAATGTGCAAGCTATACTAGAGTATTTGTCGAGAATAGAAGGATTTAAATTCCCCATGAAGAAAAAGTCCTACCCTGTCTCCAGGGGAGAAATACACGGATATACCGTAGGAAGAGATATAGAGGAGGTAGTACCCTACCAGTACTCGCTACCTAAGCTACTATTTATGATACAATATGTGGAAGGCAGTCTTCTCTTGTATGATAAGAGAATATTCGAAGAGCCAGGCTCGCTTTACGTACTCTTAGACAAGAGCGGTAGCATGGTTGGGAAGAAGATATTGTGGGCCAAAGCTGTAGCACTGGCTCTTGCTAAGAAGGCGGTCAAAGAGCATAGATTATTTATAGCGAGATTTTTTGATAGCATACCGTATCCACCGGTTAGCATTAGTAGACGCGTAAAGCATAAGGACGTGATTAAACTCTTGAACTACATCGCAAAGACATCAGCTGTCGGTGGGACAGATATAACTAGAGCAATCATCATAGCCTCAGAGGATATTAAGAGAAGATTAGTGAAAGGCGTTAGTGATATAATATTGATAACTGATGGCGAAGACCGTATAGCAATAGAAGCTACGAGAAGATCTTTGCTTAGTAGTAAAGCAAAGCTTCACACAGTAATGGTTCAGGGCTCTAATCCTGACTTAAAGAGGATCTCTGATACTTATTTTAGAGTAGTAAACCTTGATGAGAAAGAAGCGATTAAAGTTATACAGTGGTAAAAATAATTTACTATGCTTATGAAATTATTATTTTCAAGCAATACTTTTATAACTATTGTAAACTACAGTAAAAGCGGAGACCTCTTTTTGAAAACATCTTGTCGAGGTATTCGAGATTTGACATCTGCGTATGATAAAATGGTTAAATTATTTATGCCTGAGAGCATAGCGATAGTGGGGGCTTCGAGAAAGCCGGGCAAGATAGGCTATGTAATCTTACAGAACCTACTAGAGAGTGGTTATAAGGGTCGGATATACCCAGTAAACCCACATGCTGAAGAGATTCTAGGTGTGAGGTGTTATCCTTCACTAAAAGAATTACCAGAAGCGCCTAATGTAGTAATTGTGGCTGTTCCAGCAGACAAAACTATAAGTGTTGCAGAAGAGGCTGGTGAAAAAGGCGCGAAATTCTTAGTCGTGATAACCTCAGGTTTCTCTGAAGTCGGTAATGTAGAACTTGAGAAAAAGCTAGTGGAGACGGCACGCAAGTATGGTATGAGGATACTGGGTCCCAACATCTTCGGTATAGCATACGCACCCGCGAATCTTAATGCAACATTTGGTCCACCAGAGTTATTGCCAGGTAAGATAGGCTTCATAACACAGAGTGGTGCTCTAGGCATAGCATTAATGGGCTGGACCGTCACTATGGGCATAGGCTTGTCAACGATAGTTAGTATAGGTAACATGTCGGATCTAGACGCTATAGAGATTTCAGAATTCCTAGCAGAGGATCCTAATACGGCGGTTATAACCATATACCTAGAGGGCTTAAAAGAGGGTCGTGGCAAAGAATTCCTCGAAAAAATGAGCATGATAACTAAGAAGAAACCTGTTGTGATAATAAAGGCGGGTAGGTCTAGGAGAGGGCAAAGAGCAATTGCCTCACATACAGGATCCCTTGCAGGCGCTGATGTAGTATATGATGCAGCGTTCCGCAGAGCAGGAGTTATACGTGTTGACACTATCGAGGAGCTATTCGACGTAGCCAGAGCTCTAGCATATTCTCCACCACCTCTCAACGATAAACTACTGATCATAACAAACGGTGGCGGAGCAGGCGTTATGGCCACAGATGCAACAGAGAAGTATGGTGTAGAGCTATTAGAGGTACCAGAGGATCTTAAAGAACGATTCCGTAAACACATGCCATGGTTCGGATCACCACATAACCCTGTAGACATAACTGGCCAGGCAACAGATGTAGAGTACAGCGGTAGTCTAATGGAGGCTTTACAAGATGACAGAGTAGGTGGAGTAATAATCTTAGTATGCCAAACAGCTGTACTCGACTTTAAAAAGCTAGCTGAAGCCATACTAAAAGTCGTAAAAGATGCCAAGGAGAAGGGCTTCAGCAAGCCAGTACTTGTATCAATGATCGGTGGAAAAGAAGCTATGGATGCTATGATGATGCTCGAGAAGAACCATATACCAACCTTTAGTATACCTGAACGTGCAGTATATGCGTATTCCCAGCTTGTAAAGTACTATTTCAAGATAAGAAAAGGCCGCTAAGCCAATAGAAGATCACTTATATCTTTTATCATAGACCTTTTCTATCATGTCTACGTTAATTTTGAACAAGTAGTCTTCATCAAAAAGCCCTTTTTCGAACAGTCTTTTCTGGACCATGGATAGGTTCCATGGATAAGTTACTACGCCAGGTCTTTTCGGGTCATCAATGTAATCAGATTCAATCATATACCTAGGCTCTATTTTTTGCTCAGCAATCTTGAGTAAAACTCCCTCTAATCCTGGCACTGTGCTACTCAGGTTGTTGTCCACAATATATGCTAACATACGTGTAGTAACATGGTGAAATATTATCCTAGTAGGGTTGCGTAGACCAATCTTTCTCATTGTTCTGGAAACACTGCTAACAGTATATGTACCAGCGTTTTCCAGGTGTAAGTGGACTATACAGTTGTTATCCCTAGCTACTTCCAGTGTGTATTCCAAAAGCTCCTCAGCTAGAACTACTCGTTCAGGCATTGTCTTATAATGTTGTCTGCCTACTTCTCCAATACCATCAAGAACACCTTGTCTACAAAGTGTTGCTACATAATCTATGACTTTAAGTCCAAGCTCTCTCACTTTTTCTAACTCCATTCCTTGGTCAGCAAGCCTATCTATGATTGCTGGATGAAACCCCCCTATACATGAAACCTCAAGACCAGCTTCTTTGGCATTCTCGCATTCGTGTAATAGTATCTCGACGACCTTCTTATAATCATCCAGAAGACTCCCTCCCAACCCATAACTCCATGGTGGCAGACTAACTATAGCTATGAACCAGCCACCAGACTTCTTAAACTTCTCAGCTATAACTCTAGCCCCTGTGCCTCTCACCGGGTTTGTATGACAATGTGCATCAGCAACAACGTGATTCAAGTGCCTCTCCCTCCTCATTATTTTTAATGTACTTGTAACCTAATTAAGACGTGTAGGAAAAATTTTTGAACCCCACACTATAATAATGTGAAGCTGTGTGATGCTTATTGTTGCGGAGGAGAAGTCTCTAATAACTATATCGGAAAAATGGATTTCTAAGTGGAGCGAGGCAAGATTATACGAGGCAGATCCAGAACCTGGGAGACCAAAATTCTTTATCACAGCAGCTTTCCCTTACCCTAATAGCCCGCCTCATATAGGCCATGGGAGGACATATACTGTTGCAGACATCTATGCGAGATACATGCGTTTAAGAGGCTATAATGTACTATTTCCACTAGGTTTCCACTATACGGGGACACCCATACTAACAATGGCTGAGGCTGTAGCAAATAACGATGAGGAATTAATAGATCTTTTCATAAACGTTTATGGCGTCCCCAGAGAGGATATAGAGAAGCTTAAGACTCCTCTCGGTATGGCAAGATATTTTCATAAAGAATTCAAAGAAGCCTTAACAATGCTAGGTATAAGTATTGATTGGCGCCGTGAGTTTGTAAGTATCGACCCAGAATTCAGCAGCTTTATCCGTTGGCAATTTGAGACACTACGTAAGAAGGGTTATATTGAGCAAGGAACACATCCTGTAGGTTGGTGTCCTGCGCACAACATGCCTGTGGGTATGCATGATACTAAAGGAGACGTGGAGCCCGAGATTACGGAGTTTACCTTGATATTCTTTGAAACCTCTTTTAACAACGATAAAATAGTGCTTCCGACAGCTACGCTTAGACCGGAAACGGTATTTGGTGTAACAAATATCTGGGTAAACCCTGAGACGGAATATATAGTAGCGGAACTCGACGGTGTCAAACTGGTTCTTAGTAAGCGGGCTTTCTGGAAGCTTTCATTTCAATATAAGAATCTAAGAGATACAGGAGTAAAGATAAAGGGGATAGAACTCATAGGACTACGAGCACTTAACCCAATAACAGGTAGGGAAGTACCGGTACTCCCAGCCTCATTCGTCGACCCAGACACAGGTAGCGGAGTAGTAATGAGCGTCCCAGCACATGCCCCCTTCGATTATGTTGCTCTCAACGAGTTAATAGGAAACAACGAGGGCAAAGCGCTTCTAAATAAATTAGGGGTAAAAGAGGAGGAACTCGTACCCATACCACTGATAAAGGTGGAGGGCTATAGTGATATTCCAGCCCGTGATGTAGTCTCACGTATGGGTATTAAATCCCAGGGAGAGAGGGAGAAACTAGAGGAAGCCACAAAACAGGTATACTCTGTCGAGTATAGGAGCGGCGTTATGCGTAAAGACATAGTATCACAAGTAGTTTTCTCCAACAGCTATGTTAAAAGACTAATCCAGGGCTTTCTCACCGAGTGGATTGTAAACAAACAGGTATCAGAAGCTCGTGAGAATATAAAGAAGTGGCTTTACGGAAGCCGCCTAGCTAAGCCTATGTACGAGATCGCAAACAAACCTGTTTATTGTAGGTGTGGCAACGAAATAGTGGTTAAGATCCTGGAGGACCAGTGGTTTATTAACTATGGCGATCCAGGCTGGAAAAGCCTTGCTAGAACTCTTCTGTCGAGAATGAAGATAATCCCGAAAGAATTAAGGAAAGACTTCGAATACACAGTTGAATGGCTCCGAAGGCGTGCTTGTGCGAGAACTAGAGGTCTGGGAACACGTCTACCTTGGAACCCAGAATGGGTTATTGAGAGCCTTAGCGATTCTACAATATATATGGCCTTCTACACGATAGTACATAAAATCAGGAAGTATAAGATACCAGCAGATAAACTAACTATAGAGTTCTGGGACTATGTAATGCTTGGAAAAGGTAGTCCAGAAAAACTTGCTAGAACCATTGGTATTAAAAAGGAGATTCTGGAAGAACTCCGCTCAGAATTTGACTACTGGTATCCACTCGATAGCAGACATAGTGGTAAGGATCTAGTACAGAATCATCTCACATTCTTCATATTCAACCACGCAGCAATATTTCCCGAGGAGAAATGGCCCAAACAAATTGTAGTTAACGGCTTCGTCCTCTATGAAGGAAGCAAGATGAGTAAAAGCCTAAGAAATATTGTTCCTCTCAAACACGCTATCACGAAATACGGACCCGACCCTGTGAGATTAGCACTCATAAGTGGGGCAGAGCTCGGACAAGACGCTGACTTCAAAGACTCTGTTGCTAAATCCTTTGCTGAGCTACTAGTCCGACTACTTGATCTTGCGAATAAGCTCTCCGGATACAGTGATGATATGGAAACAAGAAACTGGAATAAGAATCAGCTATGGCTTATAAACAGGTTCCATAGAAGACTTAAACAAATAGAAAATGCAATGGAGAACTTTAGGTTCAGAGAAGCAGCTACAATAATATTCTACGAAATAGAGGAGGATATAAAATGGTATTTACAGCGAGAAGGCTACAGCAGTATAGAAGATGCACTTACTGATAACTCTAATGGTGTCTTATTCAAATACTTATTCTCGATGCTGGCAAGGATCATGAGCCCACTAGCACCTTTCACAGCTCAGGAACTCTGGACTAGGCTAGGAAAGCAAGGATTTATAGAAGAGCATGCTTGGCCAACAGCCGATGAGAAGTACATTGATGACTACCTAGAGTTATCGAATGACTACATAGTTAATCTCCTTGAAGACATTAAGAGTATTCTAAGAGTTACAAGGAAGACTCCTAATACCATTAGTATCTATACTGCACCACGCGAACTATATTCATTACTAACAGAGGCTATTGACCACATAGAGGAATCAAAGCGTCTCTCTGAATACATGCGAACAGTAGCAGAAAAGTATGGACAACAACGAATGAAGCTTGCAAAAAGAGTGTTTGAACTAGCTGTAAGACTATCGTCAAAAACACGTAAACTCATAACTAGTGTAGGCGCTCTCGATGAGAGAAGTATCATTGAGGAAAACATAGAGTTTCTCAAAAGACTGCTAGGAGCAAAAACTATCAAAGTATACGAGTATGGAGCACCAGGCATTGAAAAACCTGTCAAGAAAGAAGAGCCGCTTCCATTTAAACCCATCATCCACATAGATTAGCTAAGGGGAATTAAGAGCTGATAAGACTACTCTAATGGTATCTCGAGTAGAAACTTATTTCCTATTTTTCTTAAAAGCTTCTTATCAAGAAGGCTCATGATAATCTCTCTAGCTTCATTGCGTGTCACACCTAGTCTTGCTGTAAGTACATTTATGATATCCGTTGCCCCCAGGGCGCCAAACTCTATCATGTATTCTCTCAAAGCATTTATAGCTTCTTTTTCAATATTGCTTATCTCGTACTCGCAGAGTATGTGCTCATACGGTTTAGCAATCACTACGCCTTGATTACTCTGCAATACTAATAACTTACCACTAGAAGACTCATTAGCAATCATCGTGTTAAGCCCTAATATCCTAGCATTCCTGGTGAGCTTATGGCCAAAACCCCCTACTATAAGATCCTTGTACTTAGCGAATGTATACACCTCTTTACCCAGAACATCAAGTCCTAGGAGTATTATAAGCG
>CAZCAU010000002.1:0-71872 GCA_964496855.1 uncultured Desulfurococcales archaeon | reverse complement strand
CGCTATACTAGCCGTAATAATAATATGGGCTACACCTGCAGCAGCAGCACCAGTATCAGGAGACATAGTAGTAATAACAGATAATACCACACTAGGAGGCTACATGGACCTAATAGTAAACGTGACATCACTACAAGCAAAACAATGGATGGTACAAGAGATATACCTATACTTAGACACGCATGGCCTTGCAGAGCTAAGCTCCTCGGCATGGATATTGCTAGGCCCAACATCTGACAGAACAATATATGTTGGAAGCGTTAGCCTCGAGGGCGAGAACCTCGTATTCTTAAGAATAAGATTACCCGACACAGAGGACTTCAATGCATGGGTTGAGAGCGATTCTGATGGAAAGTTCTTCGTTAAAGCTTATGGAGGTCCTGGTCTAATAGCTGTCTCAAACAGCTTCATAATAACACCTGGCAGAGCAACTGTCGAGAAAGCAGCTGATGCATATACTGAGATAAACAACTACAAGTTCAGCTACGTGGCTAACCACTGGGTTGGTAGCAGCGAGGCAATGAACTTCACGCTCAACTTCACAGCACTATTCGATGAAAGCATAGACCTTACAAAGTCAAACTCTACGTCACTAAAGCTTGTCAACACTGTTACCGGTCAAGAGCTATGCCTAGCATGCGGCAATCACACTACTCTAACATCCGATGTTGTAGATGAAGCAGCAATAGATGTGACCACACACCCAGAAGTACTCAATATAACCAATGCTCATCTAAAAGACTTTGCTCTAAACCTTACAGGTACCGGGACAGAGAGTGTTGGCGGAATATCGGTGCCATTCGCTGATTTCAAGCTTGAAGGCTACTTAGAGTTCAGTAGCGCCGACTACTACAACTTAACAGACGTATGGGGCGACCCAACAACTATGGGGGTCACATCAGCATTCCTCTATGACTGGCTATTAACAACGATTCCTGAGGACATTCTTGCAAGCATAGACGCTTACTGGGAAGAGAGCATCGCAAACTACACTGCTAAGTTCAGAAAGTTCTACACTGAGCAGGAGACACTAAGATTCTACCCAAGCATAGAGGTCACCTACAACCCAAGTGCTAGCAGCGAGGATCTAGATCTAGGCACTATAGACATAGTTGGCCACCAGTTCCCGGCAGACACCACATCTGACTTCATATACCTATATCTAAGCACAGACACAGCATTCTCCCAGCTAACAGCAATAAACGTAAGCATGCAAGCAACAGTTGGTAATGACGGAACCATAACTCTCACAGGAGTAGAACTACCGTTCGCACCCTACGGTGGCGAGGATGTCTATGTGACACTTGTCGTTAACCAGAGTGATACCAAGTTCTCCTCACTACCCTCAGATGAACCAATAGTAGTAGAACCAGAAATAGCGATAGGAGTAGCGGATGCTAGCGGAACCTTTGTAGCAACAGACAATGTAGCTCCATACGACTATGTACTAATCAAGGGTGTTGGATTCCATGCAGGTTCACCTGTAGCAATCAAGATATTCAATGATACAACACTACTAGCAACAATAACAACACAAGTCGCAGAGGACGGCTCGCTCACCACAGACAGCATAGGTAACTTCACAGCAGTAATTCGTGTACCCATGGCTGTCGTAGACAAGGGCTACTTCAACTTCACAGCAGTAGACTCAAAGGATGCACTAGCTGGTACTACACTAAGATTCCTAGCATACATTGATGGAAGCGTAGCTAAAGTATTCATAGGTGGCTTCAAGGTAACTATAAGTGGTATAATACCTGAAGATGCAACTATAAGATACGCTTACAACGCCACTTGGGAGCCGACAGCTACAAGAACATTATTCGTAGAAATAATAGGTGCAAAACAGTCAGATGAAGCATTCAACATAACGCTCTTCATGGACTCTACAATGGCTAGTAACTTCGGCTTAACGAGCGAGCAATCATATCTAGTAGCCCAGAATGTAGCTACAAGCTACGGTTATGCTAAACTAACTGTAAACATGCCAGAAGCACTATGGGCTGGCAACTACACTGTAGTCGTTAAGAACGAGACTGATACCACATGGTCAGTAGACTCCTCAAGCTTTACACACGTAACAGTGATGCCAACAGTAGCTGCCCTGGGCAGGTTCCCGGCTGATACATGGGCTAAGAGCGTAAGCGTCAGCTTAGAGGACACCGTAGACTTCATGGGCTTTGGATGGGGCAACAAGACTATAGACATAACAGTGGCGGGTTCTGTAGTATACGTGATAAATACTGATGAATTATCACAAGGCAAGTTCCTAATAGAAGACATACCCGTAGCTAGATTATCGCCAACAACCTACAGTGTAAGAGTGTACTTCGAGCAGGCTCTCACAGGCTTTAAGGAGTACGTAACCGTTAACGTGCTAAGATTACCAACATTCGACGTAGTAGTATCGGTGAGCACACCAAAGGTTAAGCCCGGCGAGGTACTAGACATATTCATACTGCCAAGACTTGACGGCGCGCCATTCGCAGAGGCACAAGAGGGCGTTGGCACCCTGGACAAGATAGTAGTAAAGGTATTCGTAAAGAGCGGTGAGAGCGCTCTAGCAGAGCTATACAAGACTATAGTGATAACAAGCGACAACATTGCAGAATACACGATAGATCCTGATACAGGGCTCCTACACGTCATGGTAGATATACCTGAGGCAGCAGTAGGCAAAGCACTAGTAGTAGAGGTATCTGGTGAGGCTACACTATTCCAGTTCGCTAAGAGAAGCTACTCGGCAGTAGCAGCAGTAAGCGTGATGAACCTCGACGAGCTAGCAAGCCAGACAGCTGAGAAGATAATAGAGGGCGTAAGCCAGGCTATAAGCACTGCAGAGAGCAACCTATCGGGCCAGATAAGCACACTAGAGTCTAGCCTATCTAGCAAGATAAGCAGCGTAGAATCCAGCCTATCCTCAAGCCTATCCTCTGTACAGAGCTCACTAAGCAGCGAGATAAACGGCTTAAAGACGCAGATATCAGAGCTAGCAACAAAGGATGATGTCTCGCAAGTAGCCAGTAAGGTTGAGAGCCTAGGCGGCAGCGTAACAATGTATGGAGCAGCAAGTGTCATACTAGCAGTCATAATACTAGGACTACTAGCATACAGCGTCTTCGCAAGAAAAGGTTAACCCGATTTTAAGGAATATAATTAAATAAACTCTTTTTTACCACGACTTGTCTTAGCTTTTCTTCTTATACTTTCCTTTTTCTATACTTCTAACAATAAGCACGATTATTTCCGGTTAACCCACTGTCTTTGTTTAATAATATTTACAGCTAGAAATCACAAGAACACTGTTCTGATATACAGAATTATTGGCAGTAGCTCTATGAAAATGCATAGACGAAGCATAGCACTAAGTAATATAATAGCTATGGCAATACTAGTTGTAGCTACGATACCACTAGCTTTTATACTTGTAGACAAGCTGGAAGCAAGCATAACACCATTTATAACATCTAGTAGCCCACCACTAGTCTTTGCTTATGGCAGACTTATTGACGACAAGCTAGTAATTACTATAAGTTCGGAGTCCAGTATCCTTGAGAAAGCCGCCTTAAACCTCATATACAGTAATGGCACCATTACTTCTTTGAGAGATGCTGCCTTAGCTACTTACACGCCTGGTAATGGTAAGATAGTAGCTGTTCTCCGCCTCGTAGATAAGGATAATCTACCCCTAGCAATAGAGCTTGTATTCTCTAATGGTGATACGTATGTATACAAGATCATCTACTAGACACAAGGCTATTAGTAGCATAATCGGATTAGCAATAATCCTACCAGCCCTGCTCATAACTTCTATCATGATTACCGAGTATATGAGCAATGAGGCAACAAGAGTAACGCTTGCATCTAGGTATATTATAGAAGGAGTAGAATCCATGCACTTACCTATCCTAGCCTCGTCCATAAATTCGACTCATCTCTACATAGGCAACCAAGCGTCAAAACCAGCAGTTATTAGTGCAATAATATACGAGAATCAGACTAGCAATGCTACAATAATCGCACCTCTAGACAACAAGCTATACTTACCGCCTGGGGACACCATGTTAGTAGATTTAAAGAGCATATCTAATATTATTCCAGGCAACAATCTGAGACCCATAGCTCTTATCACAGAAGATTCTGGCATCATACCCATAGATACCCTACGATTTTATCAAGACGCTACACTAGCTGCAAAGCCTCTGAAGAATACAACACTTATCCTCAAAGGATTCTTCCACGGCGGTCTAAGAATAACTCTCAATAATGAAGGCAACGGATACATGATTAGAGACGAGAACGTAGTTAAAAGAGTGCTTAACTGGTTATTTAGCAGAAACCAATACGCGCGACTAGTTATGTATGCATTATATCCTACACAATATACTGGTTTTATAGAAAAAGGATACCCTTATACGCTTAACATTGAAAAAGCAAGTATAGAAAGATACTCTTCGGAAACGAAAAAACAGTACGTATTCAAATACTCTGAGAGCCTTACAACAATGCTTGCATATGCGGATAAGTATAGGTATAAGATTCTAAGCTTACCAATACTTGATGACGAGGTGTCAATTATCAATATAACTATAACTCTTAAAACATACACAAGTGTACGCGCAACTTCTTTCAAAATAAGCTTTGAGACCAACAGTGGCTACGTAGTATTCTACGAATCTAGTTATATCCGTCCTCTGAGAATACGCATATTAGAGTATTTTGAAAACAAGACCGCAGTAGCTGAGGCATATGATACTAGTGGCACGATTCTACAATACGCAAGTTACAACAGTATTCTAAAAAGCATCAAGATAGAAACATACTATCCTGTTTATACCGTGTACCTAGATATATTAAAAGAAGAATTTATTTCTGGTAATGCCTACCTGAACCTCTCTTCTTTACCTATAAAGCTAGTAGGTGTAAAGATAAATAATTCAATAACTTGGTTTAACTCTTCATCAACTCTCTCCTATATTGGTAAGGGTAGTCTACTAAATTTTGGTAACAATAGAATCTACTATGTAATCAATATACCCAGCGGCTCTACGCCTATGACTATATTATTCCCACAAATAGTGAGGATCAAAACAGATCTTTCTACACATACTTTTATGCTATTAGAAGAAGGAGCCGAGTATATCACGAGACCATACTATGGAGGCATAATGTTTGCTCGAAGCACTGATCCTAGTGACATGATAAGTTTAAACGGTTTTAATACGAGTGTACAAGTTATACAAAATAGTAATGCTTGTTTTTACGAAGTGTACTTATCTAATAAACTCGTAGTTGAAGGCCTTCCTCCCGGTGCTGTAGTAAAGATGAATTCTTCAGATGTAGACATTGCTGAGATTGTTGATGCCTCTGGAGAGGTCAACATCTCAATAGGCTACTCTGTGCCCGATTCATTAGAGATAATAATCCCAAACGCGGTGGCGTTCAGTAATAATAGTGTAGAATACTATGATGTTATTAGAGAAGAGAATTGGTTTGGCTACAGACTAGTAGTTAAAAGTGTTATAGGCCCCTCATGCCTATACATCCCGATAGATAAAGAACCAGCAAATGTAAGTGTAGATAACGCTATGATAAATAATTACGATATACTAGTCTATAGTAGTTCCAGGGTTTTAAGACTATGTCTAGGCAACGGCGTCCATGACGTTGTGCTATTATTCTTGAAGTCTTAGCATGGGGTGATCAGTTTAAAACCCCTATAATAGGATAGTGGGGGATAAGAAGATGAATATAGTGAATTTTGTTCACGATTTGACAATGAAAATAGTGTCCCTATCTTGGAGCCTATTCTTATTAACATGGAGCCTAGGCTGGGCTCTGAGAGGATCACCAGTACCATTTCTCAGACTTAAGAGAACAGGGCAGGACTTAATAGAAGACTCTGTATGGGCAGCATTCTGGTTAGCCATGGGTTCAACGATATTCGCCATAGTCTCTTATCTTGCCGCACAATTCGCTTTTGAGGCCCCTCCTCCACCATCATAGCCCGGTTAGCACACTAGGTGCGGTACCTTGGACGACGTCTTATTAATGGCATACGCTTTTTCCCTACTAACGTATTATCTAGGCGTATTCATGTACTCATTACCTATCCCGATTTATGGTGTAAAGAAATGGGCTCCAATACTTCTAAGAGACGGTATTTACTCGCTCATACTCGTATTATCGTATCACACTATTGTATCCATAATGTACTATCTCTATAGCATGCTGGGTCATGACTGGGCTTCTCTGACATCTTGGCTTCTAGAGAGGCTAGCCTTTCTAATAAATCTGAAACTATTGGTAGCAACAGTAAGTGTTGCCTCAAGTAGCGTAGGTGTACGGTCATTTATAGATGTATTTGTATCCCCAATATCACATTTGTTATCATACATAATAGTTGCTTTTCAAGCATTCTATCTTTTATCAAAAATAATACAACTATACCATTTGAAAATACTATTACTTGGAATATTGTTATTTGCCATACCATTTAGACTTGCACGATGGGCTGGTGCCTTCTTTATAGCTTTCGCACTTGTATTCTTTGTGGGCATGCCGTCACTGCCATTGTTCGTAAGCACTTTTTCTCCCTCTAATATTGATACAATACCATATTCACTTCAAGAAGAAGAGCACATCGTATTCTTTGAGGGGCGGGTCGTCAATAGGTATGGAGAACCACTAAGAGGTGGTCAGCTAGTTTTTACAGATAAGGAGGGCAGAGAACTAGCATCATACATTATAGATCTAGACGGCACTGTTAAAGCTCTACCCCCTGAAGGAGGTATCCCTCTTAATAGAGAAGTGGATTCATACATTATAGTAGATGGTATAAAGCTTCAAACACTCATAAGACCCTCGTTATCGTCTCTGGGAGGAAGAGCGCAATACACCACTAGTATTGTCAAACTAACTTTCACAGCAGTAGATGTTGTGTGGAGTCCTAAACCATATACGGTTATTGTACTAGAGAATAAGTGTGCGGAAACACACGTGAATACCCAGGCTCCAAGCATCTTTAATGCGTCAATACACCCTACTATCAGTTGCCCGCTCCTAATCGCTTATCCAGAAAATTCTTTGGTAAAAGTACACATGTATATGAACAAGACTGTAGTCACGCCTGTTCTTAACACTACTAGCACTTGGGGAGGCCAGGAATTCAGAGTAATAAAGTTCGTGTTAAAAAGTAACGAGAGTTATTACTTGCATGTAAGCATTAGCAAGTATCCTAGAGAACTAGACGTTCAAGTGCCTAGTAAAGGCTACATGGAGAAATATCTCGGAGGAGCACTGGATCTCCGTAGACTAGACATCATATTAGCTAACTTCCTAGTATCATGGATTATACTCCCCATCTCTTACTATATATTATTGATAAGCATTACTACATCACTTGCATACGTTATAGCGGGTGCTAGAGAGAGAATACCTATACCACTCAGAGTATACTGGTGAGGAAAAGTGCTCGACATATTATTAATAGCTATACTTAGTGGTGCAGGGTTAGCATGGATTTACAGAAACACTGTTAATTCGAACATCTCGAAAATACTCACAGTAAATACGCGTCACAAGAAAAGTCTGGATAAAGTGACAGTATTTGTGAAAAAACATAGCGGTCAGAGATATATCTTGTGCAATAACGAAGGGAGCTCTAAAGTTTATGCGGCAGGACTACTAATAGTACCGCTATACGAAAGCATACTTGATACAAATATACATGACCTACAAGCCAAGCTTACAGGATTTTATAAGATGCTTAGCGAAATTGATGCAGAAGTCGAGCTCCGATTATTTATGACTAAAGTTACTGCTAGGGACTTCATAAAGAAGATTGGTAACGAATTGCAAAAACTCTCATTATATGAGTACGACAAGGACCTGCCTGGGATTAGGGCAAAGCAGGAGTATAGAGTTCTCCACGACATCTATACAAAGATAATGTACGAGAAAAGAGTACCGTTTATATCATATGTACTAATATTAAGACGCAAAGCTAATAACAACAGCGATGCAGAAAGACTACTCGCAGAGCTAAATCTTGTAAAAGCGTATTTTGATGTAAATAAGAACATAGAGACAAGAATACTCACCGTAGCAGAATTAGATGCGTTAGGCGTATGTTCCAATAGTCCTGATAGATACTCCATTATGGTTAAACCAGTTTCTCTAATACCGTATCCACTACAATATGCCAGAATCAACCCTATCGATGATCTCAACGTCTACTTAGGCTACGATTTAGATACGGGATACCCTGTCTATATACCATTAGCTAAAATGACTGAGAAACACCACTTAGTGATAGGACCTACGGGTTCCGGCAAGACAACATATCTGGCAACACTCCTGCTAAGAAGCATTGAGCAGAGAGAATTCTTTAACACCTTCCGGTTAAGTGTATGTATTGATCCTAAGGGAGATTTTGTAGAGATGATAAAAAAGTATAGTAGCAAGTTAGGAGACGATTCCCTGGCTCTAAGATGCAATATTACAGACTCTATAAGTGAGGAGGGGAAAAACCAGAGTCTTGTAGAAGCCATAATCAATGATTGCATAGAAAGGTATAATGCTTCAACAAGGAATCTTGTTGTGTACGACATCTCAGAACTCAGTGACACCTATAAGAACAATGTGCTAGACCTTATACTAAAACACATATACGAAGAAGCACCAGAGATCCTCGGGGGTAAAAGACTCCTACTAATAATTGATGAGGGCTGGAGAGTTTTAGAATCTAAGAGCTATTATTTTAAGAGAATGGTTAGAGAAGGACGTAGTTTAGGAATAAACCTTGTGCTAGCAACTCAGTCCCCAGAGGACATTCCCTTAGGAGTAGCGGTTAACATGCACTCCTACGGTATTTTCGGGTCCTCTAATATAGAGTATCTAGAGGCTGTGAAAGAATTACTAGGATTAGGCGATAAATACCTAGAAAAACTTTCTACTATGAGCGTAGGCGAATTCTTGTTAAGAATCCCTGGTAGACAGGCTCCTGTGCCCTTGAGAATAATTCCTATAACAACTCTTTCGTGAAACGCCTCTTGGCAGGTAAAAAGGTATATTAAGTCCTTAGTGATACTAACAGTAGGCAGAATTACCTAGTAATCATTCACTATAGAATACAGGTGTAGCAGGGTTGGGTAAGCGGATATTAGTACAGAGAATGGGCAGAGGCTCTCCGACATTTAGATCACCTACTAAGGGTAGGAAAGGTCCTGCCAAGTATCCACCCTATCTTGAGGGCACACATAAGGGTATAGTGAAAGCTTTAGTTCACGACTCGGGAAGGTATATGCCTTTAGCAGTTATACAGTTAGATAATGGTATAGAATTTAAGATACTGTCGGCAGAGGGCATGTATGTTGGCCAGGTAGTAGAAATTGGCGCTGAAGCTTCTATCAAGAATGGCAACATACTACCCCTAGGAAGCATACCTGAGGGTACACAGATATTTAACATAGAGCTAAGGCCGGGTGACGGTGGAAAACTCGCGAGACAGCCCGGCTCTTATGCAATGTTGATAGGAAGAGCTGGCGATAAGAGCATAGTTCAGTTGCCCAGTGGTAAGAAGAAAGAGATAGACAATAGGTGCAGAGCAACTATAGGCGTACCAGCAGGTGGCGGAAGAATAGAAAAACCATTACTCAAGGCGGGAGCAGCATATCACAAGTGGTCTAAGAAGGCAAGAAAATGGCCTAGAGTACGTGGTGTAGCGATGAACGCAGTCTCTCACCCCCATGGTGGTGGCAGTCATCAATCAGAGTCGTTCCCGACAACAGTTGCTAGAGAGACCCCACCTGGCAGAAAAGTAGGACATATAGCAGCTAGGAGAACAGGGCGTAGAAAGCGCTAGTCAGCTACGACCGCATTCATCATGAGTGTAAGTGCAGCATCTTATAAGCCCGCCTTTCATCACCCTTCTATAGATAATGCTTATTTAAGGGGGCTAAATTAATTAATCCCTGCACTAGACAGAGATAACGCGTTAGAGTAATGATATACAGGTGTCTCTAGAGAAAGTGGTGTAAGCACATGGGTGCTAGGAAAAAACACGCACCACGACGCGGAAGCCTGGGTGTAAGACCTAGGAAGAGAGCATCAGATATACTACCCAGGGTTAAAAGCTGGCCCGAAATAGACCCTAGTCAAGGCCCTCTTCTACTAGCTTTCATAGGTTACAAAGCTGGGATGACTCACGCTCTCATAATAGATGATAGAGAAAATTCTCTCACAGCTGGAAGAGAGATATTTGCACCTATAACCGTAATTGAGACTCCACCTATAATACCACTAGCTATCAGAGCATACAGATACAAGTACGGATACGGGTTACTCACGTTCACAGAGGCGTGGATTGACCCGCCTAGAGAACTCGAGATTGAGAGGGCAATAAGCACGTTCTCGGCAGGAGACTTTGATAAAAGGATAGATAGGATAAAAGAGAATCTTGACAAGATAGCTGACATAAGGGTAATCATTGCTTCGCAACCGAAGAAAGCAGGCGGGTTAGAAAAAAAGAAGCCGGACTTGTTAGAAGTAAAAATTGGCGGTAGCTCAATAGAAGACAGGCTTAATTATGCTCTAGGAATCATAGGTAAGGAGGTTACCATAGACCAGGTATTCAGACCAGGCCAGTTCATTGATGTTATAGGCGTTACTAAAGGCAAAGGGTTTGGAAGTGTTATAAAGCGTTTTGGAGTAAAAGAGCTGCCCAGATGGCATAAGCATAGGAAAGGAAGTAGAAAAATAGGAGCTAGAAGCCCAGGCATAGGAACCGTAAGCGAGGCTCCTCAGCCAGGCCAGCTGGGCTATCATAGAAGAACAGAGTATAACAAGAGAATAATATTAATGGGGAGTGATGGCTATACGATCACACCTTCTGGAGGCTTCCCCCATTACGGCATAGTAAGATCACACTTTATAGGCGTTCTAGGCTCTGTAATGGGTCCACCTAAGAGACCCCTAGTATTAAGACACCCTATTAGACCACCAGAGTGGAGACCCACTAGTGCTCCGGAAATAGTGTATCTGAGTTTAACAAGTAAACAATAATGAGGTGTATGAAGAATGCCTGTCTTATATACTTACCTGCAACTATATTGCAAGGAGCCTCCTGAAGTCCCAGTGTACGATGCACATGGAGAGATAGTTAAGAAGATGAAACTGCCATGGTTCTTCGGATTCCCGATAAGAAAGGATCTTATAAGGAGAGCGTTTCTCGCAGCCTTTACATCGAGAATACAGCCTCAAGGAAGAGACCCCCATGCAGGTAAGCGGACTACTGCACGAAGCTTTGGGGTAGGATTAGGAATAGCTAGAGTACCTAGAATACCGGGTATAGGCAGAGCAGCGTTTATAAACTCTGCTGTGGGGGGCATGGCTGCACACCCGCCGCGAGTGGAGAAGCGTACTAAAGAAGAGATAAACAAGAAAGAAAAGAGAATAGCTCTTCTAAGTGCTCTTGCTTCTACATCTATACCAGAAATGGTTCGAGCCCGTGGTCATAGGTTCTCGGTAGAGCACCTACCAGTTATACTGAGTAACGGCGTTGAGGATGACATACTATACACTACTAATGCTCGCGAGCTCCTCAAAAAGATAGGATTATGGGAGGATGTTGAGAGGTCCAAGAAGGGAACCCGTATAAGGGCAGGGAAAGGTAAAATGCGGGGGAGACGTTACAAGGAGCCTAAAAGCATACTATTCATACTAAGTGACGCATCATCTAATCTTGCACTGGCTGTTAGGAACTTACCGGGAGTAGATATAATGACTCCTAAGACACTCAACATACTACTTCTAGCACCCGGCGGCGTACCTGGCAGACTAACCGTAATTACCGAGAATGCTCTTGAAATGCTTACAAAAATGTTTAGCGAGGGAGCGTCGCCTTGACAGGAGTTGATCCTTTCAAAATACTTCTAAGACCATTACACACCGAAAAAGCCATACTAATGATAGAGAGGGAAAACACACTAACATTCATAGTTGATAGAAGGGCTACAAAGAAACAGATTAAAGAAGCTGTTGAACAGTATTTTAAGGTCAAGGTGGAAAAAGTACGTACACTCATAACTCCTCGTGGCGAGAAAAAAGCATACATAAAGCTAGCAGAAGGCTATAATGCGTCGGAGATCGCTACAAGACTAGGTATAGTGTAAAGCATACTAATTTCTTCTACTCGGACTATTCTCTATCCTGCCTTAACACTTGTTATACTCAGTGCATAGTCTAGGATAGCTAGTGTTATTAGAATAGCTTCTTCGGTCCTAATGGTTTTTGTAAATTGATGATACACTACATTAACCACATAGTCTGCTTTATTATCCAAATTAAGATTATGATATGAAGCTATCTCGTATAATCCCTCAAAGGGTCCGCCGAATAGCAGCAAAAGCTTCTTTTTACGATTAACTGCCTCTTTAAGCTCCTCTATGATGTCTCTCACATATACACCTTTTCGACTAGTAGCTAAAATCACATAGTTCTTCTCATAGTCACTTATTAGAGATACTATATCCGGATAAACCTTAACTCTATAGCCTCGATAAATATTGTTACAAACGCTAGGATCTTTTACTATCTCTCCCAGAACTCTCTCCCTAGTTCTCACTATCTTTACTAAATGCAATCCTTCTCTAACTTTTTTATCAATATTAGGTTCATGCATCAGCTCTATCGGCTTCTCTAAACCAACATACGCGTAAAACTTATTCTTCTTCCTAAAAACTAAGGCCTCTCTGCATTCTCCCTCCTCTAATTCGCTGGTTACAGTATGAGTTGGTATTTGTAGTGGATACAATGCACCAACACTGCTTAGAGTATCTTTTTTCCCGTACACCATTTTCTTTAAGTATGGTGGTACAACAGCGTATCCGAGTACGTCGGCAACAAGCTCAAGAGAATCTTTACGTGTATACCTATCAGCGTATACAATTAGCTCGTCTACGCCAAAAATTACAGCGCTCCTCGCTATTAGTCCTAGTTTTAGAGTCTTCCTGAGAGGGCCTGGCTCAACCTCGACTATGCTTCCAGGAAAAGCTATTGCGATAGAATAAAAACTCATATCTTCACCTAGAACATGGAGTAGAGGAGGGTCGAAAAGCTCCTCTACTTTTTCTTCTTACCTTTCTTGCTAGTTTTTTCCTCTTCTTCTTTAGACTCTTTCCCTATACCCATGAATATTGTTGTTCTCTGTCTGCCACCCACTACGTCTTCACCGGGTATACTAAGTTGCTAATCAAGCCAAAATAGTTTTACCATGCCGAGATAATAATATACTAATGGTTGCGTAGAGATAGTAAGCAGCTTTCTGGCCCAGTGAAGAATTTGCCGAGTACTGAGACAGAAAACGGTGATGATAACTAGTTGCTGAGGGATAATGATTTTGGTGTTATTCAAGCTTCTCTACTCATCACAAAACAGCTACTTGTCAGCGTTTGCACCCTTCTTCATCCATATAGTCAGGTATAGATATTTTAATAAGGGTTACTTAAGACTTCTTCGTAGTGACAGCTGATATATTCTGGTGCTAGACGTTATGAGCAGAAAGAACACGGAGACTAAATACAGGGTGTATTTCACGTTATACGATGAAGAGTTATTTAAGAAAATCCTTAAAGAACTCGATAACACTCTTGACGTGAATATTATCATTCATAAGTCTATTTTCCCAGAATTTAGATATATTGAAATAATTCCCTCGCGAGGCAAAACTCATATTGATAAAAGTATTCTCTTCAATCTTCTTTCTAAGTATAGTGAAGAAGTATCTGGTCTTAGAATTGATGAGATAAAGATAGAGTAAAGAGATGAATAGCCATGGATAAACGTTCACTTATCTTCAAAGAACACTATGTACCTCATGATGTTGAAGAAGCTATATTCAGGTACTGGGATAACATAGGTCTACGCAAATTAATTGAGGATTCTATAAAAAGTGCTAAGAAGAAATTCTATTTCTTAGACGGCCCACCATACGTCTCAGCACCAAGTATACACATAGGTACTGCTTGGAATAAGGTTATCAAGGACTCAGTACTGAGATACAAGAGAATGCAAGGCTACAACGTATGGGATAAGCCGGGTTTCGATTGTCATGGATTACCTATAGAGGTACAGATGGAAAAACAACTTGGTATAAAGAATAAGCGTGAAATCATCGAGAAGATAGGTATAAAGGAGTTTGTCGAGAAATGCAAAGAGCTCGCACTAAGTAATATGGAGGGTATGAAAGAGAAGTTTAAAGATCTAGGCGTGGAGATGGATTGGAATAATCCGTATCTCACGTTAGATCCGGAGTACATAGAGTCGGGCTGGTGGCTGATAAAAAGAGCGTATGAGAAGGGTCTTCTAGAAGAAGACGTGAGTGTACTGCACTGGTGTCCGAGATGCGAGACTACACTAGCTGACTATGAAGTATCAGAGTATAGGATTATGCGTGACCCATCAATATATGTGCTTTTCCCACTTATAGGAGAGAATGAGAAGTACATTGTTATCTGGACTACCACACCATGGACGCTTCCCGCTAATACCATGGTAATGGTGCACCCGGACCTAGACTACGCAGAAGTAGAGGCTGTTGTGAATGATAAGAGGATAGTACTGGTCCTTCTAGAAAACAGGGTAAAAGAGGTATTAGAAAAAGAGGCTGGCATAACACATTATAGTATAAAAAAGAAGTTCAAGGGCAAAGAACTAGTGGGAAAGAAATATGCTCATCCACTCAGAGATTTAGTTGACGCTCAGAAAAAGCTTGATGAGTACCACAAGATAGTTGCAGCGCCTGAGGCGGTATCTCCCTATGAAGGTACAGGCTTGGTGCATGCGGCACCTGGTCACGGAACAATAGATTTTGAGATAGCTAAGAAGCTTGGTTTCCCAATAGTATCACTCATAGACGATCAAGGAAGATTCGTGGCTGAGGCTGGCAAGTATAGAGGATTGTACTTCAAAGATGCTAATAATGTAATAATAAGAGATCTCAAAGAGAAGAATGCTCTTCTGGCATCATCTACCATAGAGCATCGTTACCCAGTTTGCTGGAGATGCAAAACACCACTTATATTGAGAGCTACAAAACAATGGTTCATACGAGTCTCAAGGCTGTATAAGAAGCTTATTGAAGAAGCTGATAAAGTCAAATGGATACCAGATTGGGCTAAAGAGAGGTTTATGAACTGGATTAGAGACGTTAGGGACTGGGTTATATCCAGGCAGAGGTACTGGGGGATACCGCTACCTATATGGCGGTGCAATAACTGTGGACAAACCATTGTTATAGGCAGTAAAGAAGAGCTGAGAAAATTCGGTGCTTCATACATACCCGAGGATCCGCACAGGCCAGACATAGACGAGGTAGTGCTTAAATGCCCACGATGCGGGGGAGAAATGTATAGAATACCGGATGTGCTAGACGTATGGTTTGATAGCGGCGTCTCCTTCTACGCGAGTCTCGGGTATCCTAAGAGCAAACTATGGGACGATCTTAAACCAGTAGACTTCATAGTTGAAGGCCATGATCAGACTAGAGGATGGTTCTTTAGTTTGTTAAGAAGCGGAGTAATAGGTTTTGGCGAGGCCCCTTACACTACTGTCCTTGTCCACGGCTTCATGCTTGACGAGCATGGTAGGGAGATGCACAAGAGCCTGGGCAACTACGTGGAGCCTGATGAAGTTATAGATAGGTATGGACGTGACATATTTAGGCTCTGGGTACTAGGGAATACTACCTGGGAAGATATAAGGTTCTCCTGGAAACGAATAGAGTTAGCTAAGAAAACCCTATCTATAGCATGGAACGTATTCAGATTCGCGTACACCTATATGAAACTAGACAAGTTCTCGCCTTCCAAGTCATCGGTAGAACAACTACTAGAGTCTAATGCTTTGGGACCTGAAGATAAGTGGCTCCTGAACAAGACTAACAAGCTTGTAAAAGAAGTTACCAAGGCTTTTGAAGAGTACAGGATACATGAGGCGGTCAGACACTTAGTAGACTTCATAGTGGATGATGTAAGCCACTGGTATATACGATTAGTACGTAGGAAAGCTTGGGAAGAAGAGTTATCTCCGCAAAAACTAGCATCATATACAGTACTATACAATGCTCTCAGAACATGGCTTCTACTAATATCTCCTATAACGCCGTTCATAAGCGAGTACCTATACCAGGTATTCATAAGAGAGTTCGAAGACAAAGCTAAAACAAGTATACATCTAGAGAACTGGCCTAGTTATCGCGAAGAGTACATCGATGACAATCTTGAAGAAAAAATGAGTATAGTGAGAGAAGTTATCGAGAATACTCTTGTCGCGAGAATGAAAGCTGGTATAAAGCTAAGACAACCCGTGGCAAGACTAATTATCTCGTCTACTAATCAAAAAGTACTCGACGCCGTAAACTTCTTCAAGAAGATACTACTGGAACAAGCAAACGCCAAGAATCTTGAGATATTAAGTGTTGAAGACTTTAAAGCTATGAGAAAGATAAGAGTAGAACCTGTACTTAGCATCATTGGTAAAGAATTCAAGTCTAACACGCCCTTTGTAATTAAAACAATAGAAGAGAAGAACAAAGAGATAGCTGGAAGCATAGCTACTAAAGGATACTACGAGATAACTCTCGAGAATGGCAAAAAACTCGTCCTACGCAAAGAGCATGTGCGGCTAGTAAGTGATTACCCCGACTGGTTGTCCGTGAAAGAAACCGACTGGGGATTCATTGCTATAGACACTAGGTTATCAAAACAAGAGATACTTGAGGGTCTTGCGAGAGATCTTGTTAGAAGAATACAGTTTATGAGAAAAAAACTACAGCTACCAGTAGACACATACATAGTCACATCTATATACACTAAGGATGCTGACATGCTTGAAGCTGTGAAATTGTACAATGACTACCTTAAAGAAGAGACGAGAAGTATAGAGATAAGGACAGGTGCTGTAGCAAGCGAACAAGTAGGGGAGGATGAGTTAAGAGAGTCTTGGGACATCGATGGACGTGAGGTAGTAATAATAATTAAGCCTGTGAAATAAAATTACCTTCATCTAAACACGTAGCTTAATTAACAATATTTAATTTTATAGAGTAATACGTGTTAAAGAACAGTCTGCTGAAAATAACTAGCAGACCAAGCCCAATAGGTATCATATTATGAGGAATAATGTTAACAGTGAATACTTAAAGATAACACCTAGTGAAGTGAGAACTTATACTTATTGTCCCCGGCTCTTCTTCTATGAGACGTACATGAGTAGAGAAAAGAGCTTCTCCGAGAAACTGAGACTTGCTCTTGGTAGACTTTATCACTTTATCTTGGAGAGCCTAATACGTATCAGGAGGAGAGGAGCACTTGTAGAAAAAAGTATTGAAAGACCACTAGGGAACATACTATTAGTAGGGCGTCCAGACGCGATTCTTCCTGGTAAAGATCATCTTCAAATAGTAGAGATAAAAAGTGGTAAAGCCCCAGCCAATGGGAGACCCTGGCATTCTGATAAGATGCAACTAGTTGCATATTACATGTTGTTATCAGGTGTGGTACAGAAAGAGATAAGGACTCTGCTACGGTACCGTGATAGAGAATTCTTTGTGAAGATAACATCTAATGATGTTACGCGTTTTCATAAAATATTAGAAGAAATATATTACGTGAAAGCATATGGTATATTCCCGGCAGCCAAATATAGTCCAGGAAAATGTCAAAGATGTCCTTATCTAACGTACTGCATGATTGTAGGCTTTCCCTAGCCTCTTCCTCAACAATACTCAAATGCTAAAATAAATTAGTCCCTAAGGATATATCATGTTGTACTAGAGGCTGCTATAAGAGGAAATAACGTAATGTACGATAAGGCTCAAGAAGAGTTCGAGGAACTTTCAAAGAAAGTATGGGAGATCTATGGAGGCTCACTAGTCACCCGGGAGCCTATTAGAGACCCTGAGCTAGCTGTTAAGATCTTGAGACAGGAGTATAAACTAGTTGTAGACAAAGAGCTGGTAACACTAGTGTTCGCATCCTTCTATAATAACAAACCAGTCTTATTTGAAGGCCCTCCAGGTACGGGTAAGACCGAGATAGGTCAAGCACTACTAGAGCTATGGTCTGGTAAGTCAGCTTTTATCCTGCCTTGTAGCGAGAACTATGATGAATACAGAGTGATAGGTGATTTCCACCCATTAATGGCTATAAGGTATGGTTTTAACGAGAAAAGCTTCATACCAAGAACATTACTAGCGGCAGTCATCATAGATGCTGGTGTACTAATAGACGAGATAAGGAGATCTAGCGAGGAGTTCCAGAACCTACTACTCGACATCATAGATAAGCGTAGGATAATAATCCCAGAGCTTAAGAAAACTATTTATGCTAAGGGAGATGGGTTCCAGGTTATACTAACATCGAATCCTGAGGACATAGCACAAGGAGAGCTCAGCGATGCTTTTCTCAGACGCGTCACTAGGATAGAGTTTAACTACCCGGACGAGGATACAGAGATAGAGATAATAAAAATAAGGCTCTTATCAGGCCTACCTCCTTTACCAGCGGAAAAGATGCACTTGATAGTTGATACATTAAACGAGCTTAGAGATAAAGGCATGGAGTATAAGCCTGGGCCTAGTGAAGCAGTGTCATGGGCACAATTAGCTCAGAGAGTAGCGATGATTAGGGGTAGGAAGAGAGTAGATGATATAGATCTTCTTGATGCTGGTAGAAGCGTTCTAGGCAAGAAGTACGATGATAAAGACATTGTCGAGGAGGTATTGAGGAAAAGGTTTCGGGTATAACTATATGGTAGACATTTTCAAAGAGGCTTATACTAGTATGGAAGACAAGCAAATAGCTGAAAGCCTAGGTAATGCTACAAAGCTATTGCTAAGTATAGCATTTGAGCTCAAAGAACGAGGCGCTAAAATATCTGTGTCGGAGATTATCGATTCTCTTAGACTCATGTACACGTACGCTTTTCTCAATAAAAACATCACACTAAATGATTTATACAAAATCATAAGGGCCTCACTAGTTAAGAAACCAGAGTATCAAGACCTATACGACAAGATATGGGAGAAGAAGACAAGCCTGGCTAGAGCTGTTCCAGAAGAAGTATTTAGAAACCTGTGGCATGAAGTGCTTCAACGTTTACATACTTTACACACGGATTTCGGCAAAAAAGTCTCTCTCAGCAGAGTAGAAGATGCGAAAAATAGGCAAGAGTATATGAAGAAAATTTCTTCGTACATAGAGTTGAGAAAAGCAGGCTTGATAGAGAAATATGGTTCTAGAGAATACATTGTGTCGCGTAAAAAAGCATTGATGCATCTGAAAAGGGTTGCAAGAGAATATAATGCCCACATAACAAGCTTGGCAAGCTTAGCCGATAAGCTATGGATTAATGAGCCAAAGGGTAAGTGGGATCGTGATTTTCTAAGAATAGTCCTAAGATATAGCGAGCTAAATCCTGATACTCTTAAAAATATGAGTGATACTCAGCTGGATAGGTTGTTATCTGTATCAAATTCTGCTACAAGCCGTAATAAGAGGATAATAGACAAGGAAATAGCTAGCAGGCTAAGTAACGGTAGACTTGAGAATAGTAGGAATATTGAGAACATAATTGACGATTTAATATCGCATAATAGGCTTTCTCTAAGTATGGAAGAGTTGTCTTTCCTATTGTCTAGGAAGCCTGAGCTCATAGAAAAAATAATGAATACCAGTTTTATGAATTATGAAAAGCTTAGAAGTCTTCTTGATAAATTACCTTCTCAAGAATCTAGGGAGATTATACGTAGACTACTCAGAAAGCAGCCTGGCTATATTAATTTATTACTAAAAGATATTTTGAGAGGCAACTTGTCTCCCGAGATTTTGCCAGAAAAACAATCGCTTAAAAAGATAAGCCGTGAAGCAGACTTACTAATGCTTGTTGCATCCATAATGCATAATGTTGACAACTATATTAGTACAGGGAATGCCGGATATTTAGACATGATTCAAGACCAGTTATTCAAACTTCAGAATAAGATGAGAAAAGAAGCATTAAGCGGTAAGGGAATACAAGGCTTAGACAAGCTTAGAGAGGCACTGTACATACTTGGTACAGAAGCTGATCGAGAAATAGGGATTGCGAAATTCCTGGTGAAAACGCAACCAATACATAAGGCTTTCACCAATATATCAAGACTATACTCCACGGCAACCAGTATTGAGACTAGGAAGAGACTTATACGAATAGCTCTTCGCGCCTGGAGATTGTCGTTAGTGAAGTACAGAGGAGGACATCTGGTTTACAAAAAGACTAGAGTCTCTTACAGGACTCCAAGACTTGACTACCGAAGTAGTATATATAACATGATTAGGCTTACACATGTCTACAAGTATATTGCTAGGCATAAGCAACGGAGAATAGTCTTAGTAGTAGACTATAGTGGTAGTATGCAAAAGTACTCTATCTACGCTCTCCTCATGGCATCAGCTCTCTTGCCTAGAGTAAAACGGATAACGCTCTTTTCGCAGCACCCTGAAAACTTTGATGTGAGGGGGAGGAGCAGAAGCATATCCCGACTCGTCGAGATACTGATCTCTAAAAAGTTTGAAGGATTGACAGACATAGTAGCAGCCTTAAAGAGCAGTACTAGAAGAACTCGCCCTGGTATACTGGTTCTAGTATCAGATCTCAAACAAACGGTTAAGAGAAGTATAGGTGTCGAGGAAATCGTTAAGCAGCTCATCTTAAGAGGCTGGAGAATTAAGGTGGTGGTACCCCCAGACTATAATGTTGAGGCTAGTGAGAGACTCAAGAGTTATGGAGCAAAGATATATGTGCTAAGCGATGTGTCTAGGATAAAACCTATTGCTCAAAAGATATTTTCTTAGAGAATTACGAGTCTTGGGGAAAATTTAATATTCCCATATAGTTAATCCGTGTAACAAAGAAGATGCTGGTAGGGGTAACCGGTAGTAAATGCTGAAGAAAATGGTGGGGATAGCGTGGCTATAAGCATAGAAGAGATCCCGGTCGAATGGAGAAAATTTAGGTATAGAGGACGTAGCATAGAGGAATTACTAAACCTGCCGATGGACGAGTTCATTAAACTTCTCCCTGCTCGTCAAAGAAGGAGCATTCTCAGAGGGTTTACGCCTGCACAAAGAAAGCTTATAGAAAAGATAAGGCGTGTCAGAAATATCCTTAAGAAAGACCCCAATAGGAAAATCGTTATACGTACCCATGTAAGAGACATGATCATACTACCTGAGATGGTAGGATTAACTATTGCTGTTTACAATGGCAAAGAGTTCATACCCGTAAGGATCACACCAGAGATGATAGGTCATTACTTAGGAGAGTTCGCGCCTACGTGTAAACAAGTACAGCACGGCGAGCCTGGTCTGAAAGCCACTCGTTCAAGCATGTTCGTAGGACTAAAGTAATAGAGAGGTGCAGAACACAGTGCCGAGTTGGGATTATAGTGTTAAGTTCCGCGATGAAACCCTCATAGCTAAGGCATCAGCTAGAGACGTACCTATTTCCTACCGTAAAATGGTTGACCTAGTAGCACTACTTAGGGGTAAGAAGCTAAGCGAAGCACGAGAGATTCTTCAGCGCGTGATAGAGAAAAAAGAGGCTGTACCGATTAGGCGTTATCATGGTAAACAAGCTCATCGCAGAGGCTTAGCAGACAAAGCTGGCTGGCCTGTAGGTAGATACCCTGTCAAAGCAGCAAAGTACTTGTTAAAACTGCTCGATAACGTGGAGAATAACGCGATAGATAAAGGTCTAGATGTTGATAGACTCAAGATAATACACATGGCTGTGCATAAAGCAATTACTCTTAAGAGATACATGCCTAGAGCATTCGGTCGTTCTACTCCTAGGTTTAAGCATTATAGCCATGTAGAAATAGTTGTGAAAGAGGTCTAGCGGCAATGGTGAACATAAAGAGGTACTTTGTACAAAGAGGCCTTCAGAAAACAAGAGTAGACGAGTACCTTGCAAGAATGTTTACCAGAGCAGGCTACGCAGGGGTTAATATACAGCGCACACCGCTTGGTACACACATTGTAATATACGCTGAGAGACCAGCAATGATTATAGGCAGAAGAGGCCAGACTATAAGAGAACTAGCAAGGATATTTGAGAAGGTATTTGGCCTCGAGAACCCCCAGATAACAGTAATGCCTGTTGAGAACCCTGATCTAAATGCAAGGGTAATGGCTTCTAGACTGGCACAGGCTTTGGAGAGAGGATTCCACTTTAGAAGAGCAGCATTTATAGCACTTAGAAGAATAATGGCTGCCGGAGCTGTGGGAGCAGAGATAAAGATAAGCGGTAAACTAACTAGCGAAAGAGCTAGGTATGAAAAGTACAGAATGGGTAGAATATACAAGGCTGGCGAGCAAGTAGACCTACTAGTTGACCATGCCATAGCACACGCGCTTCTAAAACCAGGAATCTACGGTGTAGAAGTCTTAATAGTTAAGCCTGGATCACCTGTTGATAGCATAAAGATAAAGACACCAGAGGCTGCTGAGACATGAGTCTAAAACCCGAGGACATAAGAAAAATGAGTCCTGAAGAGAGGCGTAAGAAGCTCATGGAACTTCGAGAAGAACTTCTAAGACTTAGACTACAAGCAGAGATAGGTACCTTGGAGAATCCTGGGAAAATAAGGAGTATAAAGAAGTCTATTGCCAGAATACTTACAATAGAGAACGAGGAGAGAAAACACAAAAGCTAGAATAAACGTCCAAATGGTTCTAAGTTTTGAGACATACTCCGCGAAACATATTCTTTCATGAGTTAATAGGCTTGAAGGTCTACGTAGCAGATCATTTATCTCCTTCTTACATAGGTAAGAAGGGAACCGTATACTGGGAGACTAGGAACCTTCTAATAATAAGGGATGAGGAGAGTGGTGAACTAAAGAAAATTCTTAAAAAGGGAGGTGTATTCATATTTCAGTTGCCGGACTCGACGCAAGTCGTGGTTCGAGGAGAAGAAATATTAGCAAGACCCGAAGATAGGCTCAGAAAATTAAAGACGAGGAGATAGAATTTGAGCGCTAAACTAGCTAGAAAACCAGTCAAGAACGTTGGAGTACCCGGTATAAAGCCACCTACGGCTACTTGTAAGGATCCAAACTGCCCGTTTCACGGTACATTAAGGGTCAGAGGCTTAATACTGAGAGGAGTTGTTGAGAAAGCTAAGATGAAAAACACTGTTACTGTGCGTTACGATTACCTCTACTACGATCGCAAGTACAGGAGATACGAGAAGAGACATTCAAAAATACATGCACATAACCCGCCATGCCTTAATGCAAAAGAAGGTGATATAGTAATTATTGGCGAGACTAGACCTATCTCAAAAACGGTTTCATTCGTTGTAATAGGTGTTGTTGGTAAAAACGTTGAGAGGTAATGCTAGATGCCAGGCAAAGTAGGCAAAATAAGTAGTGCTGCATCTAGAAGGCGTATAAATACGGGTCTACAGGTAGGTAGCTGGGTTAAGGTAGCTGATAATAGTGGTGCTAAAGAAGTCCTCATAATAGGAGTACCTGGTTACAAAGGTAGACTCAGAAGAATACCACCTGCTGGCGTTGGTGATTTAGTAATAGTATCAGTCAAAAAGGGAACACCAGAGATGAGAAGACAAATAGTGCCAGCAGTGATAGTTCGCCAACGGAGACCTTTTAGACGTCCAGACGGGACATGGGTAGCTTTTGAAGATAACGCTGTTGTCATTATTACCCAGGATGGATCACCAAAAGGAAGTGAGATAAGAGGCCCAATAGCGAAAGAGGCTGCAGAACGCTGGCCTAGAATAGCAAACATTGCATCAACAGTTGTGTAGGTGAATAAAGGATGACCTCAAAAACCACGCAACCCAGAAAGCAGAGGAAGAGACTGTTTAATGCGCCTCTTCACAAAAGATACAAGATGATGGCAGCACCTCTAAGTCCGGAACTCGTTGAAAAGTATAATGTGAAGAGACTCCCAGTTAGAAAAGGAGATGTCGTAAGAATACTTAGAGGTAGCTGGGCTGGTCACGAAGGCAAAGTGCTTAGGGTTAGCCTTAGAGATATGAGAATATATGTTGAAGGAGTAACTATACAGAAGGCTGACGGTACACCTCGTTTCTATCCTATTCATCCATCAAAAGTAATGATAGTGAAGCTAGACACTAGTGACAAGCTTAGAATGAAGATTATCGAGGAGAGACATAAGCGAGAAAAAGAATAGTCTTCTTAAGGCAAAAATAAATTTAATAAGCTTCCAAGTAATCATGGGTTCTAGCAGACTACCTGATAGTATGTGTCACAATACAAATCCTAGGAGGGTCACTGAGAGTAATGGGCAAATTAGGTGGAAGCAGACACCTTAGAAGCTTTGCAGCACCAGGTTTCTGGCCTATTCTTAGAAAGGAGTATCACTGGGCGCCTAAACCTTCCCCAGGCCCACATCCAATAGAGAGATCTCTACCTCTTCTACTCATAGTACGCAATGTACTAGGTTATGCCGAGACTTCTAGAGAGGCAAGGAAGATAATAAGTGAGGGACACATAAAGATAGATGGGAGAGTGAGAAAAGACTATAAGTACCCCGTAGGCTTCATGGATGTAATCGAAATCACTACCACTGGTGAAAAGTATAGGTTCATACCTTATCCCGTAAAGCATTTCAAGCTCCACCCTGTCTCGGAGGATGAAGCTTCCTTTAAACCCGTCAGAATAGAGAATAAAACAACTGTTAAAGGCGGGCATATCCAGTTAAACTTCCATGATGGCAGGAATCACCTAATCAAGGTATCAGACCCGCGTAACCCTGTGGAGGATAGATACGAGACTCTCGGTACAATAAAGCTAGGAATACCTGAACAAGAAATCTTGGATTACACCCCCCTTGAAATAGGGAAGCTAGCCATTATTGTTGGTGGCAGAAACATAGGCAGAGTAGGCAAGATAGTTGACATAAAAAGAGGTATGGGCAGGCATAGGAGTATAGTTACATTAGAGAGAAAGAATGGTGAAAAAGTACAGACAAGTCTTAATTACGTGTTCGTAATCGGCGATGAAGAGCCATTGATATCATTGCCTGAGGAGGTGTATTGAGCAGGATGTCGTTGTCTCCAGAGCTTGTTGACGATATCTTGAAGAAATGGAGCGAGAACCCTATGAGAAAACCTAGAATAGCCAAGGTCACGGTGAATATAGGTGTCGGCCAAAGCGGGGAGCGTTTACAGAAAGCAGCTACATTACTTGAGCAACTAACTGGTCAAAAACCGGTTTTTAGGAGAGCAAAGAAGACAATAAGGGGTTTTGGCATACGTAAGGGCGAAAACATAGCTGTGATGGTTACTCTTAGAGGCCAACATGCTATAGAATTCTTAAAGAGAGCACTTGAGGCTGTCGGTTGGAGAATAAAGGCTAGCAGTTTTGACGATTATGGGAATGTATCTTTCGGAATAACAGAGCATATCCTTATCCCAGGCACTACGTACGATCCGGAAATGGGAGTCTTTGGAATGGATATAGCAATAACTTTAGAACGGCCAGGTTACAGAATTATGAGAAGAAGGCGTTGCCGCAAGAAACGCGTGCCTAGAAGGCATAGGGTATCTAAGGAAGAGGGAATAGTCTTTCTATCTAAAGAACTAGGTGTACAGATAGTCTAAGGTGGGGTAGATGGGCAAGTATAGGCCTATTAAGGTGAGAAAATACGGGAAGGGCTCGCGTGCATGCATTAGATGTGGATCTCGAGATGCTATCATCAGGAAGTATGGCCTATACCTCTGCAGGCAATGCTTCCGAGAAGTAGCGTATAGCATAGGATTTAGAAAATACAACTAGGGTGGGATTAAGCAATGGTCATGCTGGATACACTAGCCAACGCCCTGGCTACAATATACAATTGCGAGATGCGAGCTAAGAAAGAAGCCATAATTATGCCTGCTTCTAAACTCATAATAGCGGTATTAAGAGTGTTCCAGAAGGAGGGGTACATAGGAGAGTTCGAGTACATAGATGATGGGAGATGGGGTAAGATCAAAGTACAGCTACTAGGAAGGATAAATAAGACTGGCGTCATTAAACCAAGATTCTCTGTAAGCTATAGAGAACTAGCAGAGATGCCCCACTGGCTAAGAAAGTACTTGCCTTCACGAGAGTTCGGGATACTGGTTGTAAGCACTCCTAAAGGCATGATGTCGCACAAGGAGGCAATACAGCACAGAACAGGTGGTGTTCTACTAGCATATGTATACTAATAACATGATAAACGAGGCGATAGCAATGGCCAAGGTTGTTCATGTCGCTGAAGAAGTTGAAATCCCGGAAGGAGTCAATGTGGAAATTAATGGTTTAAAAGTCAGGGTTAGTGGACCCAAGGGTACGCTTGAGAGGGATTTCTCTCACGCTAGAGGAATTATTGTAAGAAAAGAAGACAATAAAGTAGTGGTTGAAACCTTTTTCGCGAATAGGCGTAAAAAAGCACTTGTAGGATCAATTGCATCTCATATTTCTAACATGATAACAGGTGTGACAAAAGGATATAGGTACAAGCTTAAGATAATATACTCGCACTTCCCAATAAGCGTTAAAGTCGAAGGAAAGAAGATACTCATAGAGAACTTCCTTGGCGAAAGAGCACCAAGAGTAGCAGAGATTTATGGCGACGATGTACGTGTCAGAGTTGAAGGAACTGATGTCATTGTTGAGGGTATAAATATCGAAAACGTGGGCCAGACAGCAGCCAACATCGAGAGAGCCACGAAAATAAGCGATTTGGATAGACGTGTCTTCATGGACGGTATATACATCTACGAGAAAGGGGTGATGGAGTAATGGGGTCAACACAGCCTCCACGCAAGAGTCTTGAGAGATTACTCAGGCTGAGAAATGAGTTAAGAAGACGTTTACCAGACTTCTACAGACACCAGTACTGGAAGTTTAAGAAATTTAGCAGAGACCCGTGCTGGCGCAAGCCTAAAGGTAATGATAATAAGATGAGGCTTAAACTCAAGGGATACCCGCCTGTTGTAAGCATAGGTTACCGCAAGCCAACTGAGATAAGAGGCTTGCATCCGTCAGGTTTATACCCGGTAACAGTGTCATCTCTTAGAGATCTCGACGCCTTCGATCCGTCTGAGCATATAATATATATCTCCTCCACTGTTGGTTATAGGAAGAGGCAAGAGATAATTAAGGCGGCTCTAGAGAAAGGGTTTAAGATAGCTAATATGTAGGTGCAGAGTGATGGATCTAAGCTTGCAGAAAAGACTGGCGGCAGAGATACTAGGAGTCGGTGTAAGCAGGGTTAAGATAAAACCCGAGGAAGCTGAGAGAGTAAGCGAGGCGTTGACTAGAGAGGATGTAAAGAAACTCATTAAGGAAGGAATAATATATGTCGAGCCAGTACATGGCAATGCTCATAGATGGCTTGAGAGGAGGAGGAAGAGACAAAAGGGCCATAGGAGAGGGTGTGGTAAGAGGAAGGGTAAGAAAACTGCTAGGCTACCTGAGAAAGAGGCTTGGATGCATAGGATTAGAAAGATGAGGCGGCATCTCAGGTACCTTAGGGATAACAAGAGAATTGATGCGAGAACTTATAGGCGGCTCTACATGCTCGCTAAAGGCGGAATGTTTAAGAGCTTGTCTGCTTTGCAGAGTTACATCACTGAACATAGTCTACTCAAGAAGAAATAACAGGTAGGGTAAGAAGACAATGGCTAGAGGGCCTAGATACAAAGTCCCTAGAAGAAGGAGAAGAGAGGGGAAGACGAACTACTATAAGAGATACACAATGGTACTGTCTAAGAGGCTCAGGCTAGTCATTAGGAAGTCGCTAAAGTACATCCAGGCACAGATAATAAAAGCTGAGCCCCAGGGCGATGTAACATTAGTGGCCGCTCATAGCAGGGAATTGGTTAAAAAATATGGTTGGAAAGCAGGGACTTGCAATACCCCAGCAGCATACCTCACAGGATACCTCTTGGGGCTCCGTGCACTAGAGAAGGGGATAAAAGAAGCAATAGCTGATATAGGTCTCCATAAGCCTGTTAAAGGTGCAAGAGTTTTCGCCGTTGTTAAAGGAGCGCTTGATGCAGGTCTAAAAATACCTGTATCTGAAGAAGTGTTGCCCTCCGAGGATAGGATTCGTGGTGTCCATATAGCAGAATATGCTAAGAAACTCGAAGAAGAGGATCCTGAACGCTTCTCACGCTTATTCTCTGCGTTATTATCGCGCGGGTTTAACCCCGTTGATACGCCTAAGCATTTTGATGAGGTAAAGACACGAATAAGTGAAGATTACAAGGGTGTAAAGGCATGAGCCAGCAGCAAAGCTTGGAAGAATGGGTCCCTAGGACTAGAGCAGGCCGTATGGTAAAAGAGGGTAGAATAGCCTCCCTAAAAGAGATATTTGAGCGCAACCTTCCTCTACTAGAACCCGAGATAGTAGATTATCTCATGCCTGATCTTAAACACGAGGTGCTCGACGTCTCGCTCGTGCAAAAAGTAACTGATGCTGGTCGTGATACAAAGTTCAGAGTAGTAGTCGTTGTCGGTAATGAAGACGGCTTTGTGGGATTAGGGGCTGGTAAAGCCAAACAGTTACGTTTCGCAATAGAGAAGGCGATAATTAATGCTAAGCTCAATATCACGCCAGTTAGAAGAGGATGTGGTAGCTGGGAGTGTACCTGCGGCGAGCCTCACTCAGTGCCTTTCACTGTCAGAGGTAAGAGTGGTAGCGTAATAGTAGAGTTAAAGCCAGCTCCTAAAGGCACTGGATTAGTAGCGGGGGATGTGGCAAAAACTGTTCTTCGATTAGCTGGGATAAGAGATGTATGGTCATCAACACTAGGCGAGACGAGAACTACTTACAACTTCGCTCGTGCCACATACAATGCACTAAAAGCAACCTATCGCGTCGTAACCCCAGCAGACTGGGCACGCTCCACCTAAGACTAAGTCACTAACTATTAAGAAGCAGGTGCCATGTTATGACAGCATTATATGCTATCATAAGGATCAGAGGGATACCTGATACTCCCCCAGATGTAGAGCATACTCTTAAGCTACTTAGATTACACAGAAAGTATCATGCAGTATTATATCCAGACACCTTACCTGGGATAAGAGAGATGCTTAGAAAAGCTCAGGGATGGATAACATGGGGCGAGATAGACGAGGAGACACTTATAGAGTTGCTAAAGAAACGGGGAAGAGCACCAGGTAATAAGAAACTTGACGAGAAATACTTAGAGGAAAAGCTAGGTGTCAAAAGCTTCTCGGAGCTGGCTAAAAAGCTTCTCTCTGGAGAAATAATGCTTCACAAACTTGAGGATAAAATAAAACCCGTATTTAGGCTTCATCCACCTAAAGGCGGCTTTAAAGGAAGTATAAAGAAAATGTACGGCAATGACGGAGAGCTTGGCTATAGGGGTAAAGCAATAAATGATTTACTTAAAAGAATGATCTAAGACTGGTGACCCCATAATGGTTAGGAGAAAGAGGAGGAAATCTAGAAAATTAAGAGGAAGGACTCGAACAATGGGCTGGGGACGAATAGGCCAGCACAGAAAAAGTGGTTCTAAGGGAGGATACGGAGCAGCTGGTATGCATAAGCATAGGTGGACATGGGTCGTAAAATACGCTCCTAACTGGTTCGGGAAGCACGGCTTCACACATCCAGTCTCGCATAAGATAGAGATTAAAGAGATAAATGTAGGTGAGTTAGACGAGATGGCCGAATACTTATTAAAGACAAGCGTGGCTACCCGCGAAGACGAGGCTATAAAGATTGACTTGGGCAAGCTAGGCGTAAACAAGCTCCTTGGTAGAGGCAAGGTATCCAAAGCTCTCATAGTAGTAGTTAACGAAGCTTCTGAGAAAGCGATAGAGAAGATAGAGAATGCTGGCGGCAAGGTAATCATAGCCGGGGAGAAGAGTACATTTTAAATTTATTCAATTACTAGAAAGTTTTAGTGATAACCTCTTAGTAGCTAGAAGGGATGCATTATAATGGGACTGCTTGATGCCATAGCTAATGCATCTAGATATCTTCCATCAGTCAAGAAGCCGAAACGTAAACAATCGTTATATAGACGTCTTCTTGTCACAGGCCTAGTGTTAGTTCTCTATTTCGTAATGGCTAACATTCCTCTCTACGGAGTCAAGGTTACCGGTGGCAGCGTAGGTTTAATGCAGATAATATTTGCCTCAAATATAGGTACATTAATGGAACTCGGGATAGGGCCTATAGTTACTGCCAGCCTTGTTCTACAGGTTTTAGCGGGTGCTAAGATTATAGATCTAGACCTAAGCGATCCCGAGTCTAGGAAGAAATTCACAGCGGCACAGAAAACACTTGCAATAGTATTTGCTGTGTTTGAGGCCTCGGCCTATGTATTAAGCTGTAGGTATTGGGGGCCTGTAACAGGTAATCCCATAACAGCTTGTCCCGTATCTATAGGTGTCCGTGTAATAGACATACTACTACTCACCACAGCTACATTTATGGTTGTTCTATTTGATGAAATGCTTCAAAAAGGATGGGGAGTAGGTAGCGCGATAAGCCTGTTCATACTAGGCGGCGTAGCCTATCATATGTTCTGGGCTTTGTTCGGCTTATCTCCCGGAGGTCAACAGCACTACGGATTCATACCATACCTAATACAGGGTGGGCGGCAAGCCATACTCAGAGAGCACGGCTATCCAGACCTTATCGGTCTCATAGCTACGATAGCCGCTATACTATTGCTTATATATCTGCAAGGCATGAGGGTGGAGATACCCATCGCATCACAAAAACTTCGTGGTATTAGGAGCAGGGTCCCTCTACAATTCATCTATGTTACTAACATACCCATACTACTAGTAGGAATACTAGTAGCCGATCTTCAGATATTTGCGAATGCTTTTTCAAACTTTATGGGCGACAATGTCTTCACAAGATTCTTGATGGCCAGCTATGAGTATGCCAGACCTCCTAGAGGGTTACTCGATGCTTTATCTGATCCTACTAGGACTGCTGTATACGTGGCAATATGGCTTATACTAGCAGTATTATTCGGCTATATGTGGGTGGAAATAGCAGGTCTTAATCCTCAAGCACAAGCAAAGAATCTTATAAGTTCTGGACTAGACGTACCAGGTATGAGACGGAATCCCAAGGCTTTAGAGAAAAGGCTTGCTAGATATATCTATCCCTTAACCCTTCTTAGCTCTATAATAGTAGCGTTAATAGCTGTTACAGCAGATATTTTCGGGGCTTATGGTAGTGGAACTGGTATACTGTTAGCAGTAGGTATAATCATTCAATATTATCGTCTAATAGCTTATGAAAGAGCATTAGAAGCATATCCATTACTCAAGAGGATATTAGGTGAAGAGTAATGAAACGCCATCCCTTCAAAGTAGTAGTGGTAACTGGAGCACCCGGTGTAGGAAAGACTACAGTATTAGCTCTTCTCTCAAAACTTCTAGAAGAAAGAAAAGCACGTTTTATTATCTCTAATTTCGGAGACTACATGTTGAAGGCTGCTGTGAAAGCAGGTTACGCTAAAACTCGTGATGAAATACGGAAACTCAACCAAAGAGTACAACTAGGGTTACAGGAACTAGCAGCAGAACTCATAATACGTGATGCTGAAGAGAAGATAGGAGAAGACGGTGTGCTTATCGTTGATACACACTCTATCATAAAAACCAGGACTGGGCTATGGCCTGGGCTACCCGAGAATGTTGTGAAAACATTACTTCCAGACGCTATAGTACTAATTGAAGCTAAGCCAGAGGTAATTCTTGAAAGACAGCTTCGTGATAAGACTAGGGATAGAGGCGATGTAGCAGACGTGGAGTTCTTAAGAGAATTCCTTGCACAAGCAAGAATAGCCGCGATAGCCAGTGCCGTGCATACAGCATCAGCTGTTGTAATGGTTGAGAACCCTGAAGGTGAACCTATAAAAGCTGCAGAGACCATTATGAGGATAATTGAGACAATCTAGGTGTCCTGACTTGCCTCATATAAATGCTCTCGCAACCCTAGTTGTAACAGAACTAATAGTCTTAGCGGCCATTCTAGTATCTAAGGCTACACAGGACGAGAGAGTCTTAAGAGCTAGGAGGAGACTAGAAGAACTAAGCGAGTTCATGCGCTTGGCAAAAATAGAGGGATCACCAAAAGCTTTGAAGAAAGCCAGACGCTTAGAGCCCGAGTTTAAGGCATTAAGATCCTTTATCTTTAGACACACACTTATAGACTCCTTTAAGTACATGCTCCTATTCTTCATAGGATTATTCATTATAACTAGTTACTGGCCATACTCTTTATCACCAGTATACATACCTGGCTTAACATACCAAGCCGATAATGGAGTCATTATTATCCCTAGCGCTATCCTAATGCTTTTGATCTACATGTTGAATGTACCATGGATACAGAGCGCTATGGGTGTCAGAATAACAACGAAGGGCATATATTACGTTAAAACCAGAGAGAGAAAGATTTAAGCCTCTTCTTAAAAGAAATTAAAACACGTCCTAAATAACCCAAGCCCCTGTAGAGACAGATAATAGTGTAAAATAGAGAGGAGAAACAAATAATGAGATCACTGGGTGTCCAACAATGGTGAGGCCCTCCCTGAGAACACGTAGTAAGAAGAGAGTCAAAGTCAGGACACCTGGTGGTAGATTAGCACTACACTTTAAGAGGGAGAAACCCGGATACGCAAAATGCGCCATATGCGGTGCTAAACTTAACGGCGTGCCACGTTTACTGCCCTCTAAGCTATCTAAGCTACCAAAGACAAAGAAGAGACCACAGAGACCATATGGTGGACATCTTTGTCCTAGATGTTACTCTAGGCTACTCATAAAGAGTACTAGAAGCGTGATACTATAATTCCTTAGCAGAAGACTCTCTACCTCTTACAATCTTATCCTGAGGAGCAGGTCTTGAGAAAAAACATAGTTATAGCTATTAGCGGTCCACCTGGTAGTGGCAAAACTACTTATGCCAGGAAACTTGCTGAAGATCTGGGACTCAGCTATCATTCTGCAGGATCAATATTTCGTGAAATTGCTAAAGAGAAAGGTATCAGCTTATACGAATTAAGTAAGATCGCAGAGAAGGACCCATCCATAGACTTAGAGATAGATAGACGCACACTAGAGATGAGTTTAAATAAGAACATCGTAATTGAAGGCCACCTTGTAGCCTGGGTACTTAAAGATATCGCGGATATCAAGATATATGTTACAGCACCTTTGCTGGTTAGAGTAAAAAGGATAGCCCTGCGTGAGAATAGGGATATATTAGAGGTCCTCCGTGAAACATCTTATAGAGAGCTGAGCCAGGAAATCAGGTTTTACGAATATTATGGGATAAATATCCGTGATCTCTCAATTTTTGATTTAGTTATAGACACTTCTAGGCTAAGCATTGATGAAGCTTATAGTGTTATAAAACACTTCGTAGAAAACACGCTTTCTGGTAGACGAAAATTAAATTAGGAGTAATAATTAATGCCGTATAGGGTATCATAAGATATAATCCAGCTCTCTGGTGACAAGCACCCATGCCAGCCATAGAAGTTGGAAGACTATGCGTTAAGCTAAGAGGAAGAGAAGCTGGCCGTAAATGCGTTATAGTAGACATCATAGATGAAAACTTTGTCCTCATCACAGGTCCTAAAAGCCTAAGTGGTGTTAAGAGAAGACGGGCAAACATAGCACATATAGAGCCTCTCGAGAAAAAGATAGATATAGAGAAAGGAGCCAGTGATGAAGAAGTCTTAGAGGCTTTGAAGAAAGCTGGCCTAGAAGAATTTATGAGAGAACCAGTGAAGGTACAAGTATCTCCTTTCACTAGATAAGAGAGTTATTTCCTCAATACTACATTCTAGAGTCTTCTAGAAAACCACAGTACTTTTTATACGTGTTTCCTTACTCTTATTACCCAATTCTATTACTAAATAATGATAAGAAAGAAGAAAGAGGGTCTAATCAATATGGATATAACTAGTAGAGGCCTAGCTTTCATAAAGAGCATCGAGGAATTCTGTGAAAAAGGATCCGAGTGGCTCATAAAAGATGAGGAAGAAACAAGTCCGGACTACGGGGTAGTGCCATGGGATAGGAGTATAGAAGACTACATAAAAAACGGAATAATAAACTTGGACAAGCCACCTGGGCCCACGAGTCACGAGGTAGTAGCATGGATTAAGAAAATGTTTGGTCTCAGCAGGGCTGGCCATGGGGGTACCCTAGAGCCCCTGCACTAGCAGGGGCGGGGAGACCCCAAGGTAACCGGTGTACTACCGGTAGCCTTAGAAAACGCGACGAAGGTTATAGGAAACATTGTTTATGCCACAAAAGAGTATATCTGTGTCATGCAGTTACATGGAGATGTAAGTGATGAAGATCTTAGGAAGACTATAGAGATGTTTCAGGGCGTAATATACCAGAGACCTCCTGTTAGGTCAAGTGTAAAGAGGTCTCTTAGAAAGAAGAAAGTATATGAAATAGAGTTCTTAGAGAGAATGGGTAGGCTAGTCCTCCTAAGGATAAGAAGTGAAGCAGGAACTTATATGAGAAAGATATGCCACGATATAGGCGAACTTCTAGGAGTAGGTGCACACATGAGGGAGCTCAGAAGAACAAAGACAGGCCCCTTCTCGGAAGAAAATAATCTTGTTAAACTACAAGATGTTTCGGAGGCACTCTACGTATTTAGGGAGTATGGTAAAGATAAGTTACTGAGAAGAATCATACTTCCCATGGAGTATTCTGTCTGTGAAATGCCTAAGATAGTGATTAGAGATTCGGCGGTAGAGGCATTAACTCATGGTGCTCAACTAGCTGTGCCAGGAATACTAAGGTTCACAAGCGATGTTGAAAGAAGAAAGAGGGTAGCAATACTAACTCTTAAAGGAGAACTAGTAGCATTCGGGCAAGCCTTAATGAGTGCAAAAGAGATCATGGAGAACGAGAAAGGGATAGCTGTCAAGCTCTCAAGAGTAATAATGCCTACTGGGATCTACCCGCGCATGTGGAAGAAAAGTAAGGAATAAAAAGAGGTATAAGAAGGTCTTGGAGCACTACTATTCCAGTAAACAAGGTTCCAGAGGACCACTATCACTAATATCAGACATCGTTAGAGGAGTAAGCATAGAACTGTACACAAGCCCCGGAGTATTTTCAAAGAACAAAATAGATCTTGGAACAAGACTACTCGTAGAAAACGCATGGATACCCGATGAGGGAAGAGTCCTAGATCTAGGATGCGGGTATGGAGTTATAGGTATCGTACTTGCAAAACTCAATCCTCGGCTAGAGGTATACATGGTAGATATAAATCCACAAGCAGTAAAACTAGCAAGGCTGAACGCTAAGAGAAACAATGTAGAAGAGCGTGTAAGGATATATCAAGGCAATCTCTTTGATCCACTCCCAGTAAAGGTGTTTAAAGCAATATATTCGAATCCACCATTGTCAGCCGGGGCGGCAACTCTGGAGAAACTATTACTTGAATCTTTAGAGCGTCTTGAAGAAAACGGAAAACTGCAACTAGTCCTTAAAAAGGGGGGAGAAAAAATAGTTAAAATAGCCCAGGAATCCAACTATAATGTTGAGATAGAGAAGCACAATAAAAAAGGGTATATGCTCTTAACGATAACAAAGAGAAGCCGGGGTGCCCGAGCGGACTAAGGGGCCGGCCTTGAGAGCCGGTGCCCCGTTGGGGGCGCGCGGGTTCGAATCCCGCCCCCGGCGCCACTTATATACCCCTCATATAAGCTCCACCATCGCTCTGAAGAGCTGCAACCTATGTTTCATGACTAACCGTACAAAGCTATGCTCTCCAGAACCGTGCTGGCCCGAATGGTTTGCATACGCTCATTACAAAAAGATAGTGTATCCCGGGATACACTATCTTTTTGTAATGAGCGTATGCAAACCATTCGGGCCAGCACGGTTCTGGAGAGCATAGCTTTGTACGGTTAGTCATGAAACATAGGTTGCAGCTCTTCAGAGCGATGGTGGAGCTTATATGAGGGGTATATAAGTGGCGCCGGGGGCGGGATTCGAACCCGCGCGCCCCCAACGGGGCACCGGCTCTCAAGGCCGGCCCCTTAGTCCGCTCGGGCACCCCGGCTTCTCTTTGTTATCGTTAAGAGCATATACCCTTTTTTATTGTGCTTCTCTATCTCAACATTATAGTTGGATTCCTGGGCTATTTTAACTATTTTTTCTCCCCCCTTTTTAAGGACTAGTTGCAGTTTTCCGTTTTCTTCAAGACGCTCTAAAGATTCAAGTAATAGTTTCTCCAGAGTTGCCGCCCCGGCTGACAATGGTGGATTCGAATATATTGCTTTAAACACCTTTACTGGGAGTGGATCAAAGAGATTGCCTTGATATATCCTTACACGCTCTTCTACATTGTTTCTCTTAGCGTTCAGCCTTGCTAGTTTTACTGCTTGTGGATTTATATCTACCATGTATACCTCTAGCCGAGGATTGAGTTTTGCAAGTACGATACCTATAACTCCATACCCGCATCCTAGATCTAGGACTCTTCCCTCATCGGGTATCCATGCGTTTTCTACGAGTAGTCTTGTTCCAAGATCTATTTTGTTCTTTGAAAATACTCCGGGGCTTGTGTACAGTTCTATGCTTACTCCTCTAACGATGTCTGATATTAGTGATAGTGGTCCTCTGGAACCTTGTTTACTGGAATAGTAGTGCTCCAAGACCTTCTTATACCTCTTTTTATTCCTTACTTTTCTTCCACATGCGCGGGTAGATCCCAGTAGGCATTATTACTCTTGAGAGCTTGACAGCTATCCCTTTCTCGTTCTCCATGATCTCTTTTGCACTCATTAAGGCTTGCCCGAATGCTACTAGTTCTCCTTTAAGAGTTAGTATTGCTACCCTCTTTCTTCTTTCAACATCGCTTGTGAACCTTAGTATTCCTGGCACAGCTAGTTGAGCACCATGAGTTAATGCCTCTACCGCCGAATCTCTAATCACTATCTTAGGCATTTCACAGACAGAATACTCCATGGGAAGTATGATTCTTCTCAGTAACTTATCTTTACCATACTCCCTAAATACGTAGAGTGCCTCCGAAACATCTTGTAGTTTAACAAGATTATTTTCTTCCGAGAAGGGGCCTGTCTTTGTTCTTCTGAGCTCCCTCATGTGTGCACCTACTCCTAGAAGTTCGCCTATATCGTGGCATATCTTTCTCATATAAGTTCCTGCTTCACTTCTTATCCTTAGGAGGACTAGCCTACCCATTCTCTCTAAGAACTCTATTTCATATACTTTCTTCTTTCTAAGAGACCTCTTTACACTTGACCTAACAGGAGGTCTCTGGTATATTACGCCCTGAAACATCTCTATAGTCTTCCTAAGATCTTCATCACTTACATCTCCATGTAACTGCATGACACAGATATACTCTTTTGTGGCATAAACAATGTTTCCTATAACCTTCGTCGCGTTTTCTAAGGCTACCGGTAGTACACCGGTTACCTTGGGGTCTCCCCGCCCCTGCTAGTGCAGGGGCTCTAGGGTACCCCCATGGCCAGCCCTGCTGAGACCAAACATTTTCTTAATCCATGCTACTACCTCGTGACTCGTGGGCCCAGGTGGCTTGTCCAAGTTTATTATTCCGTTTTTTATGTAGTCTTCTATACTCCTATCCCATGGCACTACCCCGTAGTCCGGACTTGTTTCTTCCTCATCTTTTATGAGCCACTCGGATCCTTTTTCACAGAATTCCTCGATGCTCTTTATGAAAGCTAGGCCTCTACTAGTTATATCCATATTGATTAGACCCTCTTTCTTCTTTCTTATCATTATTTAGTAATAGAATTGGGTAATAAGAGTAAGGAAACACGTATAAAAAGTACTGTGGTTTTCTAGAAGACTCTAGAATGTAGTATTGAGGAAATAACTCTCTTATCTAGTGAAAGGAGATACTTGTACCTTCACTGGTTCTCTCATAAATTCTTCTAGGCCAGCTTTCTTCAAAGCCTCTAAGACTTCTTCATCACTGGCTCCTTTCTCTATATCTATCTTTTTCTCGAGAGGCTCTATATGTGCTATGTTTGCCCGTCTTCTCTTAACACCACTTAGGCTTTTAGGACCTGTGATGAGGACAAAGTTTTCATCTATGATGTCTACTATAACGCATTTACGGCCAGCTTCTCTTCCTCTTAGCTTAACGCATAGTCTTCCAACTTCTATGGCTGGCATGGGTGCTTGTCACCAGAGAGCTGGATTATATCTTATGATACCCTATACGGCATTAATTATTACTCCTAATTTAATTTTCGTCTACCAGAAAGCGTGTTTTCTACGAAGTGTTTTATAACACTATAAGCTTCATCAATGCTTAGCCTAGAAGTGTCTATAACTAAATCAAAAATTGAGAGATCACGGATATTTATCCCATAATATTCGTAAAACCTGATTTCCTGGCTCAGCTCTCTATAAGATGTTTCACGGAGGACCTCTAATATATCCCTATTCTCACGCAGGGCTATCCTTTTTACTCTAACCAGCAAAGGTGCTGTAACATATATCTTGATATCCGCGATATCTTTAAGTACCCAGGCTACAAGGTGGCCTTCAATTACGATGTTCTTATTTAAACTCATCTCTAGTGTGCGTCTATCTATCTCTAAGTCTATGGATGGGTCCTTCTCTGCGATCTTACTTAATTCGTATAAGCTGATACCTTTCTCTTTAGCAATTTCACGAAATATTGATCCTGCAGAATGATAGCTGAGTCCCAGATCTTCAGCAAGTTTCCTGGCATAAGTAGTTTTGCCACTACCAGGTGGACCGCTAATAGCTATAACTATGTTTTTTCTCAAGACCTGCTCCTCAGGATAAGATTGTAAGAGGTAGAGAGTCTTCTGCTAAGGAATTATAGTATCACGCTTCTAGTACTCTTTATGAGTAGCCTAGAGTAACATCTAGGACAAAGATGTCCACCATATGGTCTCTGTGGTCTCTTCTTTGTCTTTGGTAGCTTAGATAGCTTAGAGGGCAGTAAACGTGGCACGCCGTTAAGTTTAGCACCGCATATGGCGCATTTTGCGTATCCGGGTTTCTCCCTCTTAAAGTGTAGTGCTAATCTACCACCAGGTGTCCTGACTTTGACTCTCTTCTTACTACGTGTTCTCAGGGAGGGCCTCACCATTGTTGGACACCCAGTGATCTCATTATTTGTTTCTCCTCTCTATTTTACACTATTATCTGTCTCTACAGGGGCTTGGGTTATTTAGGACGTGTTTTAATTTCTTTTAAGAAGAGGCTTAAATCTTTCTCTCTCTGGTTTTAACGTAATATATGCCCTTCGTTGTTATTCTGACACCCATAGCGCTCTGTATCCATGGTACATTCAACATGTAGATCAAAAGCATTAGGATAGCGCTAGGGATAATAATGACTCCATTATCGGCTTGGTATGTTAAGCCAGGTATGTATACTGGTGATAAAGAGTATGGCCAGTAACTAGTTATAATGAATAATCCTATGAAGAATAGGAGCATGTACTTAAAGGAGTCTATAAGTGTGTGTCTAAAGATAAAGGATCTTAATGCCTTAAACTCGGGCTCTAAGCGTCTGGCTTTCTTCAAAGCTTTTGGTGATCCCTCTATTTTTGCCAAGCGCATGAACTCGCTTAGTTCTTCTAGTCTCCTCCTAGCTCTTAAGACTCTCTCGTCCTGTGTAGCCTTAGATACTAGAATGGCCGCTAAGACTATTAGTTCTGTTACAACTAGGGTTGCGAGAGCATTTATATGAGGCAAGTCAGGACACCTAGATTGTCTCAATTATCCTCATAATGGTCTCTGCAGCTTTTATAGGTTCACCTTCAGGGTTCTCAACCATTACAACAGCTGATGCTGTATGCACGGCACTGGCTATCGCGGCTATTCTTGCTTGTGCAAGGAATTCTCTTAAGAACTCCACGTCTGCTACATCGCCTCTATCCCTAGTCTTATCACGAAGCTGTCTTTCAAGAATTACCTCTGGCTTAGCTTCAATTAGTACTATAGCGTCTGGAAGTAATGTTTTCACAACATTCTCGGGTAGCCCAGGCCATAGCCCAGTCCTGGTTTTTATGATAGAGTGTGTATCAACGATAAGCACACCGTCTTCTCCTATCTTCTCTTCAGCATCACGTATTATGAGTTCTGCTGCTAGTTCCTGTAACCCTAGTTGTACTCTTTGGTTGAGTTTCCGTATTTCATCACGAGTTTTAGCGTAACCTGCTTTCACAGCAGCCTTCAACATGTAGTCTCCGAAATTAGAGATAATAAAACGTGCTTTTCTTTCTTCTAGAAGTTTTGAGAGAAGAGCTAATACTGTAGTCTTTCCTACACCGGGTGCTCCAGTTACCACTACTACTTTGAAGGGATGGCGTTTCATTACTCTTCACCTAATATCCTCTTGAGTAATGGATATGCTTCTAATGCTCTTTCATAAGCTATTAGACGATAATATTGAATGATTATACCTACTGCTAACAGTATACCAGTTCCACTACCATAAGCCCCGAAAATATCTGCTGTAACAGCTATTAACGCTACTATTATAGAGCTAAGAAGGGTTAAGGGATAGATATATCTAGCAAGCCTTTTCTCTAAAGCCTTGGGATTCCGTCTCATACCTGGTACGTCTAGTCCAGAACTTATAAGATTCTTTGCTTGTGCTTGAGGATTAAGACCTGCTATTTCCACCCACATATAGCCGAATAATACTGCTAGTATAAGCCATATTGCCACGTATACAGCAGTCCTAGTAGGATCAGATAAAGCATCGAGTAACCCTCTAGGAGGTCTGGCATACTCATAGCTGGCCATCAAGAATCTTGTGAAGACATTGTCGCCCATAAAGTTTGAAAAAGCATTCGCAAATATCTGAAGATCGGCTACTAGTATTCCTACTAGTAGTATGGGTATGTTAGTAACATAGATGAATTGTAGAGGGACCCTGCTCCTAATACCACGAAGTTTTTGTGATGCGATGGGTATCTCCACCCTCATGCCTTGCAGATATATAAGCAATAGTATAGCGGCTATCGTAGCTATGAGACCGATAAGGTCTGGATAGCCGTGCTCTCTGAGTATGGCTTGCCGCCCACCCTGTATTAGGTATGGTATGAATCCGTAGTGCTGTTGACCTCCGGGAGATAAGCCGAACAAAGCCCAGAACATATGATAGGCTACGCCGCCTAGTATGAACAGGCTTATCGCGCTACCTACTCCCCATCCTTTTTGAAGCATTTCATCAAATAGAACAACCATAAATGTAGCTGTGGTGAGTAGTAGTATGTCTATTACACGGACACCTATAGATACGGGACAAGCTGTTATGGGATTACCTGTTACAGGCCCCCAATACCTACAGCTTAATACATAGGCCGAGGCCTCAAACACAGCAAATACTATTGCAAGTGTTTTCTGTGCCGCTGTGAATTTCTTCCTAGACTCGGGATCGCTTAGGTCTAGATCTATAATCTTAGCACCCGCTAAAACCTGTAGAACAAGGCTGGCAGTAACTATAGGCCCTATCCCGAGTTCCATTAATGTACCTATATTTGAGGCAAATATTATCTGCATTAAACCTACGCTGCCACCGGTAACCTTGACTCCGTAGAGAGGAATGTTAGCCATTACGAAATAGAGAACTAACACTAGGCCTGTGACAAGAAGACGTCTATATAACGATTGTTTACGTTTCGGCTTCTTGACTGATGGAAGATATCTAGATGCATTAGCTATGGCATCAAGCAGTCCCATTATAATGCATCCCTTCTAGCTACTAAGAGGTTATCACTAAAACTTTCTAGTAATTGAATAAATTTAAAATGTACTCTTCTCCCCGGCTATGATTACCTTGCCGCCAGCATTCTCTATCTTCTCTATCGCTTTCTCAGAAGCTTCGTTAACTACTACTATGAGAGCTTTGGATACCTTGCCTCTACCAAGGAGCTTGTTTACGCCTAGCTTGCCCAAGTCAATCTTTATAGCCTCGTCTTCGCGGGTAGCCACGCTTGTCTTTAATAAGTATTCGGCCATCTCGTCTAACTCACCTACATTTATCTCTTTAATCTCTATCTTATGCGAGACTGGATGTGTGAAGCCGTGCTTCCCGAACCAGTTAGGAGCGTATTTTACGACCCATGTCCACCTATGCTTATGCATACCAGCTGCTCCGTATCCTCCCTTAGAACCACTTTTTCTGTGCTGGCCTATTCGTCCCCAGCCCATTGTTCGAGTCCTTCCTCTTAATTTTCTAGATTTCCTCCTCTTTCTCCTAACCATTATGGGGTCACCAGTCTTAGATCATTCTTTTAAGTAAATCATTTATTGCTTTACCCCTATAGCCAAGCTCTCCGTCATTGCCGTACATTTTCTTTATACTTCCTTTAAAGCCGCCTTTAGGTGGATGAAGCCTAAATACGGGTTTTATTTTATCCTCAAGTTTGTGAAGCATTATTTCTCCAGAGAGAAGCTTTTTAGCCAGCTCCGAGAAGCTTTTGACACCTAGCTTTTCCTCTAAGTATTTCTCGTCAAGTTTCTTATTACCTGGTGCTCTTCCCCGTTTCTTTAGCAACTCTATAAGTGTCTCCTCGTCTATCTCGCCCCATGTTATCCATCCCTGAGCTTTTCTAAGCATCTCTCTTATCCCAGGTAAGGTGTCTGGATATAATACTGCATGATACTTTCTGTGTAATCTAAGTAGCTTAAGAGTATGCTCTACATCTGGGGGAGTATCAGGTATCCCTCTGATCCTTATGATAGCATATAATGCTGTCATAACATGGCACCTGCTTCTTAATAGTTAGTGACTTAGTCTTAGGTGGAGCGTGCCCAGTCTGCTGGGGTTACGACGCGATAGGTTGCTTTTAGTGCATTGTATGTGGCACGAGCGAAGTTGTAAGTAGTTCTCGTCTCGCCTAGTGTTGATGACCATACATCTCTTATCCCAGCTAATCGAAGAACAGTTTTTGCCACATCCCCCGCTACTAATCCAGTGCCTTTAGGAGCTGGCTTTAACTCTACTATTACGCTACCACTCTTACCTCTGACAGTGAAAGGCACTGAGTGAGGCTCGCCGCAGGTACACTCCCAGCTACCACATCCTCTTCTAACTGGCGTGATATTGAGCTTAGCATTAATTATCGCCTTCTCTATTGCGAAACGTAACTGTTTGGCTTTACCAGCCCCTAATCCCACAAAGCCGTCTTCATTACCGACAACGACTACTACTCTGAACTTTGTATCACGACCAGCATCAGTTACTTTTTGCACGAGCGAGACGTCGAGCACCTCGTGTTTAAGATCAGGCATGAGATAATCTACTATCTCGGGTTCTAGTAGAGGAAGGTTGCGCTCAAATATCTCTTTTAGGGAGGCTATTCTACCCTCTTTTACCATACGGCCTGCTCTAGTCCTAGGGACCCATTCTTCCAAGCTTTGCTGCTGGCTCATGCCTTTACACCCTTGTAATCTTCACTTATTCGTGTCTTTACCTCATCAAAATGCTTAGGCGTATCAACGGGGTTAAACCCGCGCGATAATAACGCAGAGAATAAGCGTGAGAAGCGTTCAGGATCCTCTTCTTCGAGTTTCTTAGCATATTCTGCTATATGGACACCACGAATCCTATCCTCGGAGGGCAACACTTCTTCAGATACAGGTATTTTTAGACCTGCATCAAGCGCTCCTTTAACAACGGCGAAAACTCTTGCACCTTTAACAGGCTTATGGAGACCTATATCAGCTATTGCTTCTTTTATCCCCTTCTCTAGTGCACGGAGCCCCAAGAGGTATCCTGTGAGGTATGCTGCTGGGGTATTGCAAGTCCCTGCTTTCCAACCATATTTTTTAACCAATTCCCTGCTATGAGCGGCCACTAATGTTACATCGCCCTGGGGCTCAGCTTTTATTATCTGTGCCTGGATGTACTTTAGCGACTTCCTAATGACTAGCCTGAGCCTCTTAGACAGTACCATTGTGTATCTCTTATAGTAGTTCGTCTTCCCCTCTCTTCTCCTTCTTCTAGGGACTTTGTATCTAGGCCCTCTAGCCATTGTCTTCTTACCCTACCTGTTATTTCTTCTTGAGTAGACTATGTTCAGTGATGTAACTCTGCAAAGCAGACAAGCTCTTAAACATTCCGCCTTTAGCGAGCATGTAGAGCCGCCTATAAGTTCTCGCATCAATTCTCTTGTTATCCCTAAGGTACCTGAGATGCCGCCTCATCTTTCTAATCCTATGCATCCAAGCCTCTTTCTCAGGTAGCCTAGCAGTTTTCTTACCCTTCCTCTTACCACACCCTCTCCTATGGCCCTTTTGTCTCTTCCTCCTCCTCTCAAGCCATCTATGAGCATTGCCATGTACTGGCTCGACATATATTATTCCTTCCTTAATGAGTTTCTTTACATCCTCTCTAGTCAACGCCTCGCTTACTCTCTCAGCTTCCTCGGGTTTTATCTTAACCCTGCTTACACCGACTCCTAGTATCTCTGCCGCCAGTCTTTTCTGCAAGCTTAGATCCATCACTCTGCACCTACATATTAGCTATCTTAAACCCTTTCTCTAGAGCCGCCTTAATTATCTCTTGCCTCTTCCTATAACCAACAGTGGAGGAGATATATATTATATGCTCAGACGGATCGAAGGCGTCGAGATCTCTAAGAGATGACACTGTTACCGGGTATAAACCTGACGGATGCAAGCCTCTTATCTCAGTTGGCTTGCGGTAACCTATGCTTACAACAGGCGGGTATCCCTTGAGTTTAAGCCTCATCTTATTATCATTACCTTTAGGCTTGCGCCAGCACGGGTCTCTGCTAAATTTCTTAAACTTCCAGTACTGGTGTCTGTAGAAGTCTGGTAAACGTCTTCTTAACTCATTTCTCAGCCTGAGTAATCTCTCAAGACTCTTGCGTGGAGGCTGTGTTGACCCCATTACTCCATCACCCCTTTCTCGTAGATGTATATACCGTCCATGAAGACACGTCTATCCAAATCGCTTATTTTCGTGGCTCTCTCGATGTTGGCTGCTGTCTGGCCCACGTTTTCGATATTTATACCCTCAACAATGACATCAGTTCCTTCAACTCTGACACGTACATCGTCGCCATAAATCTCTGCTACTCTTGGTGCTCTTTCGCCAAGGAAGTTCTCTATGAGTATCTTCTTTCCTTCGACTTTAACGCTTATTGGGAAGTGCGAGTATATTATCTTAAGCTTGTACCTATATCCTTTTGTCACACCTGTTATCATGTTAGAAATATGAGATGCAATTGATCCTACAAGTGCTTTTTTACGCCTATTCGCGAAAAAGGTTTCAACCACTACTTTATTGTCTTCTTTTCTTACAATAATTCCTCTAGCGTGAGAGAAATCCCTCTCAAGCGTACCCTTGGGTCCACTAACCCTGACTTTTAAACCATTAATTTCCACATTGACTCCTTCCGGGATTTCAACTTCTTCAGCGACATGAACAACCTTGGCCATTGCTATCGCCTCGTTTATCATGTTATTAGTATACATATGCTAGTAGAACACCACCTGTTCTGTGCTGTATTGCCTCCTTGTGCGACATCATGCCTTTAGGAGTGCTTACAACCAGTATCCCGAACTCTCGTGAAGGCAAGTACTTTCTTAGCCAGTGGGGCATCTCTGCTAGTTCTCTATAGCTTACAGAGAATCTTGGTTTAATGACGCCAGTCTTATTTATCCTTCCTAGTAGCTGTACTTTGATCTTACCCCATCTCCCATCATCTATGTACTCGAACTCTCCTATGTACCCCTCCTTCTGGAACACTCTTAATACCGCTATTATGAGTTTAGAAGCAGGCATAATTATGGCTTCTTTCTTAGCTCGCATCTCGCAATTGTATATTGTAGCCAGGGCGTTGGCTAGTGTATCCAGCATGACCATTGCTTAATCCCACCCTAGTTGTATTTTCTAAATCCTATGCTATACGCTACTTCTCGGAAGCATTGCCTGCAGAGGTATAGGCCATACTTCCTGATGATAGCATCTCGAGATCCACATCTAATGCATGCACGCGAGCCCTTCCCGTATTTTCTCACCTTAATAGGCCTATACTTGCCCATCTACCCCACCTTAGACTATCTGTACACCTAGTTCTTTAGATAGAAAGACTATTCCCTCTTCCTTAGATACCCTATGCCTTCTAGGCACGCGTTTCTTGCGGCAACGCCTTCTTCTCATAATTCTGTAACCTGGCCGTTCTAAAGTTATTGCTATATCCATTCCAAAGACTCCCATTTCCGGATCGTACGTAGTGCCTGGGATAAGGATATGCTCTGTTATTCCGAAAGATACATTCCCATAATCGTCAAAACTGCTAGCCTTTATTCTCCAACCGACAGCCTCAAGTGCTCTCTTTAAGAATTCTATAGCATGTTGGCCTCTAAGAGTAACCATCACAGCTATGTTTTCGCCCTTACGTATGCCAAAACCCCTTATTGTCTTCTTTGCTCTCCTAAAAACCGGTTTTTGACCAGTTAGTTGCTCAAGTAATGTAGCTGCTTTCTGTAAACGCTCCCCGCTTTGGCCGACACCTATATTCACCGTGACCTTGGCTATTCTAGGTTTTCTCATAGGGTTCTCGCTCCATTTCTTCAAGATATCGTCAACAAGCTCTGGAGACAACGACATCCTGCTCAATACACCTCCTCAGGCAATGATATCAATGGCTCTTCATCGCCGATTACGAACACGTAATTAAGACTTGTCTGTACTTTTTCACCATTCTTTCTCTCTAATGTAACTATACTCCTATGCCTGCCCATACCTCTTTTTATGTCAACTATCTTGCCTACTCTGCCTATGTTTCTGCCACCAACAATAATGGCTAGCTTCCCTATTTCAAGGGGGGTGTAATCCAAGATTTCTTGTTCAGGTATTCCTAGCTTTATTGTACCGAGAGTCTCGTATCTATCCTCCACAGGGTTACGCGGGTCTGATACCTTGATTAGGTGATTCCTGCCATCATGGAAGTTTAACTGGATATGCCCGCCTTTAACAGTTGTTTTATTCTCTATTCTGACGGGTTTAAAGGAAGCTTCATCCTCCGAGACAGGGTGGAGCTTGAAATGCTTTACGGGATAAGGTATGAACCTATACTTTTCACCAGTGGTAGTGATTTCGATTACATCCATGAAGCCTACGGGGTACTTATAGTCTTTTCTCACTCTCCCATCTATCTTTATGTGTCCCTCACTTATTATCTTCCTTGCCTCTCTAGAAGTCTCGGCATAACCTAGTACATTGCGTACTATGAGTAGAAGAGGTAGAGATCTCTCTATTGGATGTGGGCCTGGGGAAGGTTTAGGCGCCCAGTGATACTCCTTTCTAAGAATAGGCCAGAAACCTGGTGCTGCAAAGCTTCTAAGGTGTCTGCTTCCACCTAATTTGCCCATTACTCTCAGTGACCCTCCTAGGATTTGTATTGTGACACATACTATCAGGTAGTCTGCTAGAACCCATGATTACTTGGAAGCTTATTAAATTTATTTTTGCCTTAAGAAGACTATTCTTTTTCTCGCTTATGTCTCTCCTCGATAATCTTCATTCTAAGCTTGTCACTAGTGTCTAGCTTCACTATCATTACTTTTGATGGATGAATAGGATAGAAACGAGGTGTACCGTCAGCCTTCTGTATAGTTACTCCTTCAACATATATTCTCATATCTCTAAGGCTAACCCTAAGCACTTTGCCTTCGTGACCAGCCCAGCTACCTCTAAGTATTCTTACGACATCTCCTTTTCTAACTGGGAGTCTCTTCACATTATACTTTTCAACGAGTTCCGGACTTAGAGGTGCTGCCATCATCTTGTATCTTTTGTGAAGAGGCGCATTAAACAGTCTCTTCCTCTGCTTTCTGGGTTGCGTGGTTTTTGAGGTCATCCTTTATTCACCTACACAACTGTTGATGCAATGTTTGCTATTCTAGGCCAGCGTTCTGCAGCCTCTTTCGCTATTGGGCCTCTTATCTCACTTCCTTTTGGTGATCCATCCTGGGTAATAATGACAACAGCGTTATCTTCAAAAGCTACCCATGTCCCGTCTGGACGTCTAAAAGGTCTCCGTTGGCGAACTATCACTGCTGGCACTATTTGTCTTCTCATCTCTGGTGTTCCCTTTTTGACTGATACTATTACTAAATCACCAACGCCAGCAGGTGGTATTCTTCTGAGTCTACCTTTGTAACCAGGTACTCCTATTATGAGGACTTCTTTAGCACCACTATTATCAGCTACCTTAACCCAGCTACCTACCTGTAGACCCGTATTTATACGCCTTCTAGATGCAGCACTACTTATTTTGCCTACTTTGCCTGGCATCTAGCATTACCTCTCAACGTTTTTACCAACAACACCTATTACAACGAATGAAACCGTTTTTGAGATAGGTCTAGTCTCGCCAATAATTACTATATCACCTTCTTTTGCATTAAGGCATGGCGGGTTATGTGCATGTATTTTTGAATGTCTCTTCTCGTATCTCCTGTACTTGCGATCGTAGTAGAGGTAATCGTAACGCACAGTAACAGTGTTTTTCATCTTAGCTTTCTCAACAACTCCTCTCAGTATTAAGCCTCTGACCCTTAATGTACCGTGAAACGGGCAGTTTGGATCCTTACAAGTAGCCGTAGGTGGCTTTATACCGGGTACTCCAACGTTCTTGACTGGTTTTCTAGCTAGTTTAGCGCTCAAATTCTATCTCCTCGTCTTTAATTTTCTGAGCCTATCTTCGGGTCTTGCTAATATTTCTTCTCCTCGAACCACGACTTGCGTCGAGTCCGGCAACTGAAATATGAATACACCTCCCTTTTTAAGAATTTTCTTTAGTTCACCACTCTCCTCATCCCTTATTATTAGAAGGTTCCTAGTCTCCCAGTATACGGTTCCCTTCTTACCTATGTAAGAAGGAGATAAATGATCTGCTACGTAGACCTTCAAGCCTATTAACTCATGAAAGAATATGTTTCGCGGAGTATGTCTCAAAACTTAGAACCATTTGGACGTTTATTCTAGCTTTTGTGTTTTCTCTCCTCGTTCTCTATTGTAAGTATTCTGGCAATAGACTTCTTTATACTCCTTATTTTCCCAGGATTCTCCAAGGTACCTATCTCTGCTTGTAGTCTAAGTCTTAGAAGTTCTTCTCGAAGTTCCATGAGCTTCTTACGCCTCTCTTCAGGACTCATTTTTCTTATGTCCTCGGGTTTTAGACTCATGTCTCAGCAGCCTCTGGTGTCTTTATCTTTATGCTATCAACAGGTGATCCAGGCTTAACTATTAAGACTTCTACACCGTAGATTCCTGGTTTTAGAAGCGCGTGTGCTATGGCATGGTCAACTAGTAGGTCTACTTGCTCGCCAGCCTTGTATATTCTACCCATTCTGTACTTTTCATACCTAGCTCTTTCGCTAGTTAGTTTACCGCTTATCTTTATCTCTGCTCCCACAGCTCCGGCAGCCATTATTCTTCTAAGTGCTATAAATGCTGCTCTTCTAAAGTGGAATCCTCTCTCCAAAGCCTGTGCCAGTCTAGAAGCCATTACCCTTGCATTTAGATCAGGGTTCTCAACAGGCATTACTGTTATCTGGGGGTTCTCGAGGCCAAATACCTTCTCAAATATCCTTGCTAGTTCTCTTATAGTCTGGCCTCTTCTGCCTATAATCATTGCTGGTCTCTCAGCGTATATTACAATGTGTGTACCAAGCGGTGTGCGCTGTATATTAACCCCTGCGTAGCCTGCTCTGGTAAACATTCTTGCAAGGTACTCGTCTACTCTTGTTTTCTGAAGGCCTCTTTGTACAAAGTACCTCTTTATGTTCACCATTGCCGCTAGACCTCTTTCACAACTATTTCTACATGGCTATAATGCTTAAACCTAGGAGTAGAACGACCGAATGCTCTAGGCATGTATCTCTTAAGAGTAATTGCTTTATGCACAGCCATGTGTATTATCTTGAGTCTATCAACATCTAGACCTTTATCTATCGCGTTATTCTCCACGTTATCGAGCAGTTTTAACAAGTACTTTGCTGCTTTGACAGGGTATCTACCTACAGGCCAGCCAGCTTTGTCTGCTAAGCCTCTGCGATGAGCTTGTTTACCATGATAACGCCTAATCGGTACAGCCTCTTTTTTCTCTATCACGCGCTGAAGAATCTCTCGTGCTTCGCTTAGCTTCTTACCCCTAAGTAGTGCTACTAGGTCAACCATTTTACGGTAGGAAATAGGTACGTCTCTAGCTGATGCCTTAGCTATGAGGGTTTCATCGCGGAACTTAACACTATAATCCCAACTCGGCACTGTGTTCTGCACCTCTCTATTACTTTAGTCCTACGAACATGCTTGAACGAGTGGCTTTCAGACCAGGCTCGCCGTGCTGTACTTGTTTACACGTAGGCGCGAACTCTCCTAAGTAATGACCTATCATCTCTGGTGTGATCCTTACGGGTATGAACTCTTTGCCATTGTAAACAGCAATAGTTAATCCTACCATCTCAGGTAGTATGATCATGTCTCTTACATGGGTACGTATAACGATTTTCCTATTGGGGTCTTTCTTAAGGATATTTCTGACACGCCTTATCTTTTCTATAAGCTTTCTTTGTGCAGGCGTAAACCCTCTGAGAATGCTCCTTCTTTGACGAGCAGGGAGAAGTTTAATGAACTCGTCCATCGGCAGGTTTAGTAATTCCTCTATGCTACGTCCTCTATACCTAAATTTTCTCCATTCGACCGGGATCTCTTCTATGCTTATAGCCACGCTATCCCCACCATTTTCTTCAGCATTTACTACCGGTTACCCCTACCAGCATCTTCTTTGTTACACGGATTAACTATATGGGAATATTAAATTTTCCCCAAGACTCGTAATTCTCTAAGAAAATATCTTTTGAGCAATAGGTTTTATCCTAGACACATCGCTTAGCACATATATCTTTGCTCCATAACTCTTGAGTCTCTCACTAGCCTCAACATTATAGTCTGGGGGTACCACCACCTTAATTCTCCAGCCTCTTAAGATGAGCTGCTTAACGATTTCCTCGACACCTATACTTCTCTTAACCGTTTGTTTGAGATCTGATACTAGAACCAGTATACCAGGGCGAGTTCTTCTAGTACTGCTCTTTAAGGCTGCTACTATGTCTGTCAATCCTTCAAACTTTTTAGAGATCAGTATCTCGACGAGTCGGGATATGCTTCTGCTCCTCCCCCTCACATCAAAGTTTTCAGGGTGCTGCGAAAAGAGCGTTATCCGTTTTACTCTAGGCAAGAGAGCTGATGCCATGAGGAGAGCGTAGATAGAGTACTTTTGCATACTACCACTATAGTCTACTACTAAGACTATTCTCCGTTGCTTATGCCTAGCAATATACTTGTAGACATGTGTAAGCCTAATCATGTTATATATACTACTTCGGTAGTCAAGTCTTGGAGTCCTGTAAGAGACTCTAGTCTTTTTGTAAACCAGATGTCCTCCTCTGTACTTCACTAACGACAATCTCCAGGCGCGAAGAGCTATTCGTATAAGTCTCTTCCTAGTCTCAATACTGGTTGCCGTGGAGTATAGTCTTGATATATTGGTGAAAGCCTTATGTATTGGTTGCGTTTTCACCAGGAATTTCGCAATCCCTATTTCTCGATCAGCTTCTGTACCAAGTATGTACAGTGCCTCTCTAAGCTTGTCTAAGCCTTGTATTCCCTTACCGCTTAATGCTTCTTTTCTCATCTTATTCTGAAGTTTGAATAACTGGTCTTGAATCATGTCTAAATATCCGGCATTCCCTGTACTAATATAGTTGTCAACATTATGCATTATGGATGCAACAAGCATTAGTAAGTCTGCTTCACGGCTTATCTTTTTAAGCGATTGTTTTTCTGGCAAAATCTCGGGAGACAAGTTGCCTCTCAAAATATCTTTTAGTAATAAATTAATATAGCCAGGCTGCTTTCTGAGTAGTCTACGTATAATCTCCCTAGATTCTTGAGAAGGTAATTTATCAAGAAGACTTCTAAGCTTTTCATAATTCATAAAACTGGTATTCATTATTTTTTCTATGAGCTCAGGCTTCCTAGACAATAGGAAAGACAACTCTTCCATACTTAGAGAAAGCCTATTATGCGATATTAAATCGTCAATTATGTTCTCAATATTCCTACTATTCTCAAGTCTACCGTTACTTAGCCTGCTAGCTATTTCCTTGTCTATTATCCTCTTATTACGGCTTGTAGCAGAATTTGATACAGATAACAACCTATCCAGCTGAGTATCACTCATATTTTTAAGAGTATCAGGATTTAGCTCGCTATATCTTAGGACTATTCTTAGAAAATCACGATCCCACTTACCCTTTGGCTCATTAATCCATAGCTTATCGGCTAAGCTTGCCAAGCTTGTTATGTGGGCATTATATTCTCTTGCAACCCTTTTCAGATGCATCAATGCTTTTTTACGCGACACAATGTATTCTCTAGAACCATATTTCTCTATCAAGCCTGCTTTTCTCAACTCTATGTACGAAGAAATTTTCTTCATATACTCTTGCCTATTTTTCGCATCTTCTACTCTGCTGAGAGAGACTTTTTTGCCGAAATCCGTGTGTAAAGTATGTAAACGTTGAAGCACTTCATGCCACAGGTTTCTAAATACTTCTTCTGGAACAGCTCTAGCCAGGCTTGTCTTCTTCTCCCATATCTTGTCGTATAGGTCTTGATACTCTGGTTTCTTAACTAGTGAGGCCCTTATGATTTTGTATAAATCATTTAGTGTGATGTTTTTATTGAGAAAAGCGTACGTGTACATGAGTCTAAGAGAATCGATAATCTCCGACACAGATATTTTAGCGCCTCGTTCTTTGAGCTCAAATGCTATACTTAGCAATAGCTTTGTAGCATTACCTAGGCTTTCAGCTATTTGCTTGTCTTCCATACTAGTATAAGCCTCTTTGAAAATGTCTACCATATAGTTATACCCGAAACCTTTTCCTCAATACCTCCTCGACAATGTCTTTATCATCGTACTTCTTGCCTAGAACGCTTCTACCAGCATCAAGAAGATCTATATCATCTACTCTCTTCCTACCCCTAATCATCGCTACTCTCTGAGCTAATTGTGCCCATGACACTGCTTCACTAGGCCCAGGCTTATACTCCATGCCTTTATCTCTAAGCTCGTTTAATGTATCAACTATCAAGTGCATCTTTTCCGCTGGTAAAGGAGGTAGGCCTGATAAGAGCCTTATTTTTATTATCTCTATCTCTGTATCCTCGTCCGGGTAGTTAAACTCTATCCTAGTGACGCGTCTGAGAAAAGCATCGCTGAGCTCTCCTTGTGCTATGTCCTCAGGATTCGATGTTAGTATAACCTGGAACCCATCTCCCTTAGCATAAATAGTTTTCTTAAGCTCTGGGATTATTATCCTACGCTTATCTATGATGTCGAGTAGTAGGTTCTGGAACTCCTCGCTAGATCTCCTTATCTCGTCTATTAGTACACCAGCATCTATGATGACTGCCGCTAGTAATGTTCTTGGTATGAAGCTTTTCTCGTTAAAACCATACCTTATAGCCATTAATGGGTGGAAATCACCTATCACTCTGTATTCATCATAGTTCTCGCTACAAGGCAGGATAAAAGCTGACTTACCAGACCATAGCTCTAGTAGTGCTTGACCTATCTCGGTCTTACCCGTACCTGGAGGGCCTTCAAATAAGACTGGTTTGTTATTATAGAAGGATGCGAACACTAGTGTTACCAGCTCTTTGTCTACAACTAGTTTATACTCCTGTCTCAAGATCTTAACAGCTAGCTCAGGGTCTCTAATAGGCTCCCGGGTGACTAGTGAGCCTCCATAGATCTCCCATACTTTCTTTGAAAGTTCCTCGAACTCTTCTTGAGCCTTATCGTACATTACGTTATTTCCTCTTATAGCAGCCTCTAGTACAACATGATATATCCTTAGGGACTAATTTATTTTAGCATTTGAGTATTGTTGAGGAAGAGGCTAGGGAAAGCCTACAATCATGCAGTACGTTAGATAAGGACATCTTTGACATTTTCCTGGACTATATTTGGCTGCCGGGAATATACCATATGCTTTCACGTAATATATTTCTTCTAATATTTTATGAAAACGCGTAACATCATTAGATGTTATCTTCACAAAGAATTCTCTATCACGGTACCGTAGCAGAGTCCTTATCTCTTTCTGTACCACACCTGATAACAACATGTAATATGCAACTAGTTGCATCTTATCAGAATGCCAGGGTCTCCCATTGGCTGGGGCTTTACCACTTTTTATCTCTACTATTTGAAGATGATCTTTACCAGGAAGAATCGCGTCTGGACGCCCTACTAATAGTATGTTCCCTAGTGGTCTTTCAATACTTTTTTCTACAAGTGCTCCTCTCCTCCTGATACGTATTAGGCTCTCCAAGATAAAGTGATAAAGTCTACCAAGAGCAAGTCTCAGTTTCTCGGAGAAGCTCTTTTCTCTACTCATGTACGTCTCATAGAAGAAGAGCCGGGGACAATAAGTATAAGTTCTCACTTCACTAGGTGTTATCTTTAAGTATTCACTGTTAACATTATTCCTCATAATATGATACCTATTGGGCTTGGTCTGCTAGTTATTTTCAGCAGACTGTTCTTTAACACGTATTACTCTATAAAATTAAATATTGTTAATTAAGCTACGTGTTTAGATGAAGGTAATTTTATTTCACAGGCTTAATTATTATTACTACCTCACGTCCATCGATGTCCCAAGACTCTCTTAACTCATCCTCCCCTACTTGTTCGCTTGCTACAGCACCTGTCCTTATCTCTATACTTCTCGTCTCTTCTTTAAGGTAGTCATTGTACAATTTCACAGCTTCAAGCATGTCAGCATCCTTAGTGTATATAGATGTGACTATGTATGTGTCTACTGGTAGCTGTAGTTTTTTTCTCATAAACTGTATTCTTCTAACAAGATCTCTCGCAAGACCCTCAAGTATCTCTTGTTTTGATAACCTAGTGTCTATAGCAATGAATCCCCAGTCGGTTTCTTTCACGGACAACCAGTCGGGGTAATCACTTACTAGCCGCACATGCTCTTTGCGTAGGACGAGTTTTTTGCCATTCTCGAGAGTTATCTCGTAGTATCCTTTAGTAGCTATGCTTCCAGCTATCTCTTTGTTCTTCTCTTCTATTGTTTTAATTACAAAGGGCGTGTTAGACTTGAATTCTTTACCAATGATGCTAAGTACAGGTTCTACTCTTATCTTTCTCATAGCTTTAAAGTCTTCAACACTTAATATCTCAAGATTCTTGGCGTTTGCTTGTTCCAGTAGTATCTTCTTGAAGAAGTTTACGGCGTCGAGTACTTTTTGATTAGTAGACGAGATAATTAGTCTTGCCACGGGTTGTCTTAGCTTTATACCAGCTTTCATTCTCGCGACAAGAGTATTCTCGATAACTTCTCTCACTATACTCATTTTTTCTTCAAGATTGTCATCGATGTACTCTTCGCGATAACTAGGCCAGTTCTCTAGATGTATACTTGTTTTAGCTTTGTCTTCGAACTCTCTTATGAATACCTGGTATAGGTACTCGCTTATGAACGGCGTTATAGGAGATATTAGTAGAAGCCATGTTCTGAGAGCATTGTATAGTACTGTATATGATGCTAGTTTTTGCGGAGATAACTCTTCTTCCCAAGCTTTCCTACGTACTAATCGTATATACCAGTGGCTTACATCATCCACTATGAAGTCTACTAAGTGTCTGACCGCCTCATGTATCCTGTACTCTTCAAAAGCCTTGGTAACTTCTTTTACAAGCTTGTTAGTCTTGTTCAGGAGCCACTTATCTTCAGGTCCCAAAGCATTAGACTCTAGTAGTTGTTCTACCGATGACTTGGAAGGCGAGAACTTGTCTAGTTTCATATAGGTGTACGCGAATCTGAATACGTTCCATGCTATAGATAGGGTTTTCTTAGCTAACTCTATTCGTTTCCAGGAGAACCTTATATCTTCCCAGGTAGTATTCCCTAGTACCCAGAGCCTAAATATGTCACGTCCATACCTATCTATAACTTCATCAGGCTCCACGTAGTTGCCCAGGCTCTTGTGCATCTCCCTACCATGCTCGTCAAGCATGAAGCCGTGGACAAGGACAGTAGTGTAAGGGGCCTCGCCAAAACCTATTACTCCGCTTCTTAACAAACTAAAGAACCATCCTCTAGTCTGATCATGGCCTTCAACTATGAAGTCTACTGGTTTAAGATCGTCCCATAGTTTGCTCTTAGGATACCCGAGACTCGCGTAGAAGGAGACGCCGCTATCAAACCATACGTCTAGCACATCCGGTATTCTATACATTTCTCCCCCGCATCGTGGGCATTTAAGCACTACCTCGTCTATGTCTGGCCTGTGCGGATCCTCGGGTATGTATGAAGCACCGAATTTTCTCAGCTCTTCTTTACTGCCTATAACAATGGTTTGTCCACAGTTATTGCACCGCCATATAGGTAGCGGTATCCCCCAGTACCTCTGCCTGGATATAACCCAGTCCCTAACGTCTCTAATCCAGTTCATAAACCTCTCTTTAGCCCAATCTGGTATCCATTTGACTTTATCAGCTTCTTCAATAAGCTTCTTATACAGCCTTGAGACTCGTATGAACCATTGTTTTGTAGCTCTCAATATAAGTGGTGTTTTGCATCTCCAGCAAACTGGGTAACGATGCTCTATGGTAGATGATGCCAGAAGAGCATTCTTCTCTTTGAGATCTCTTATTATTACATTATTAGCATCTTTGAAGTACAATCCTCTATACTTGCCAGCCTCAGCCACGAATCTTCCTTGATCGTCTATGAGTGATACTATTGGGAAACCAAGCTTCTTAGCTATCTCAAAATCTATTGTTCCGTGACCAGGTGCCGCATGCACCAAGCCTGTACCTTCATAGGGAGATACCGCCTCAGGCGCTGCAACTATCTTGTGGTACTCATCAAGCTTTTTCTGAGCGTCAACTAAATCTCTGAGTGGATGAGCATATTTCTTTCCCACTAGTTCTTTGCCCTTGAACTTCTTTTTTATACTATAATGTGTTATGCCAGCCTCTTTTTCTAATACCTCTTTTACCCTGTTTTCTAGAAGGACCAGTACTATCCTCTTATCATTCACAACAGCCTCTACTTCTGCGTAGTCTAGGTCCGGGTGCACCATTACCATGGTATTAGCGGGAAGCGTCCATGGTGTGGTAGTCCAGATAACAATGTACTTCTCATTCTCTCCTATAAGTGGGAAAAGCACATATATTGATGGGTCACGCATAATCCTATACTCTGATACTTCATAGTCAGCTAGTGTAGTCTCGCATCTCGGACACCAGTGCAGTACACTCACGTCTTCTTCTAGAAGACCCTTCTCATACGCTCTTTTTATCAGCCACCAGCCCGACTCTATGTACTCCGGATCTAACGTGAGATACGGATTATTCCAATCCATCTCCACGCCTAGATCTTTAAACTTCTCTTTCATACCCTCCATATTACTTAGTGCGAGCTCTTTGCATTTCTCGACAAACTCCTTTATACCTATCTTCTCGATGATTTCACGCTTATTCTTTATACCAAGTTGTTTTTCCATCTGTACCTCTATAGGTAATCCATGACAATCGAAACCCGGCTTATCCCATACGTTGTAGCCTTGCATTCTCTTGTATCTCAGTACTGAGTCCTTGATAACCTTATTCCAAGCAGTACCTATGTGTATACTTGGTGCTGAGACGTATGGTGGGCCGTCTAAGAAATAGAATTTCTTCTTAGCACTTTTTATAGAATCCTCAATTAATTTGCGTAGACCTATGTTATCCCAGTACCTGAATATAGCTTCTTCAACATCATGAGGTACATAGTGTTCTTTGAAGATAAGTGAACGTTTATCCATGGCTATTCATCTCTTTACTCTATCTTTATCTCATCAATTCTAAGACCAGATACTTCTTCACTATACTTAGAAAGAAGATTGAAGAGAATACTTTTATCAATATGAGTTTTGCCTCGCGAGGGAATTATTTCAATATATCTAAATTCTGGGAAAATAGACTTATGAATGATAATATTCACGTCAAGAGTGTTATCGAGTTCTTTAAGGATTTTCTTAAATAACTCTTCATCGTATAACGTGAAATACACCCTGTATTTAGTCTCCGTGTTCTTTCTGCTCATAACGTCTAGCACCAGAATATATCAGCTGTCACTACGAAGAAGTCTTAAGTAACCCTTATTAAAATATCTATACCTGACTATATGGATGAAGAAGGGTGCAAACGCTGACAAGTAGCTGTTTTGTGATGAGTAGAGAAGCTTGAATAACACCAAAATCATTATCCCTCAGCAACTAGTTATCATCACCGTTTTCTGTCTCAGTACTCGGCAAATTCTTCACTGGGCCAGAAAGCTGCTTACTATCTCTACGCAACCATTAGTATATTATTATCTCGGCATGGTAAAACTATTTTGGCTTGATTAGCAACTTAGTATACCCGGTGAAGACGTAGTGGGTGGCAGACAGAGAACAACAATATTCATGGGTATAGGGAAAGAGTCTAAAGAAGAAGAGGAAAAAACTAGCAAGAAAGGTAAGAAGAAAAAGTAGAGGAGCTTTTCGACCCTCCTCTACTCCATGTTCTAGGTGAAGATATGAGTTTTTATTCTATCGCAATAGCTTTTCCTGGAAGCATAGTCGAGGTTGAGCCAGGCCCTCTCAGGAAGACTCTAAAACTAGGACTAATAGCGAGGAGCGCTGTAATTTTTGGCGTAGACGAGCTAATTGTATACGCTGATAGGTATACACGTAAAGATTCTCTTGAGCTTGTTGCCGACGTACTCGGATACGCTGTTGTACCACCATACTTAAAGAAAATGGTGTACGGGAAAAAAGATACTCTAAGCAGTGTTGGTGCATTGTATCCACTACAAATACCAACTCATACTGTAACCAGCGAATTAGAGGAGGGAGAATGCAGAGAGGCCTTAGTTTTTAGGAAGAAGAATAAGTTTTACGCGTATGTTGGTTTAGAGAAGCCGATAGAGCTGATGCATGAACCTAATATTGATAAAAAAGTTAGAGAAGGATTGCATTTAGTAAAGATAGTGAGAACTAGGGAGAGAGTTCTGGGAGAGATAGTAAAAGATCCTAGCGTTTGTAACAATATTTATCGAGGCTATAGAGTTAAGGTTTATCCGGATATAGTATCTCTAATAAGTGACTATGAGAAGAACTATGTGATTTTAGCTACTAGTCGAAAAGGTGTATATGTGAGAGACATCATAGAGGAGCTTAAAGAGGCAGTTAATCGTAAAAAGAAGCTTTTGCTGCTATTCGGCGGACCCTTTGAGGGATTATACGAGATAGCTTCATATCATAATCTTAATTTGGATAATAAAGCAGACTATGTGGTTAATGTAGTGTATCATCAATTTACAAAAACCATTAGGACCGAAGAAGCTATTCTAATAACACTAGCTATCCTAGACTATGCACTGAGTATAACAAGTGTTAAGGCAGGATAGAGAATAGTCCGAGTAGAAGAAATTAGTATGCTTTACACTATACCTAGTCTTGTAGCGATCTCCGACGCATTATAGCCTTCTGCTAGCTTTATGTATGCTTTTTTCTCGCCACGAGGAGTTATGAGTGTACGTACTTTTTCCACCTTGACCTTAAAATACTGTTCAACAGCTTCTTTAATCTGTTTCTTTGTAGCCCTTCTATCAACTATGAATGTTAGTGTGTTTTCCCTCTCTATCATTAGTATGGCTTTTTCGGTGTGTAATGGTCTTAGAAGTATTTTGAAAGGATCAACTCCTGTCAAGGCGACGCTCCCTCGCTAAACATTTTTGTAAGCATTTCAAGAGCATTCTCGGTAATTACGGTTAGTCTGCCAGGTACGCCGCCGGGTGCTAGAAGTAGTATGTTGAGTGTCTTAGGAGTCATTATATCTACTCCCGGTAAGTTCCTAACAGCCAGTGCAAGATTAGATGATGCGTCACTTAGTATGAATAGTATGCTTTTAGGCTCCTTGTAACGTCTCCCCCGCATTTTACCTTTCCCTGCCCTTATACGGGTTCCCTTCTTGGACCTCTCAACATCCTCCCATAATCCTATCTTTTTGAGGAGCTCGCGAGCATTAGTAGTGTATAGTATGTCATCCTCAACGCCGTTACTCAGTATAACTGGTAGGTGCTCTACCGAGAACCTATGACCACGGGCTCGAACCATTTCTGGTATAGATGTAGAAGCAAGAGCACTTAGAAGAGCTATTCTCTTTTCTTTCTTGTTTATCTCTTCTTTAGTACGCTTCTCCACTCGCGGCGGGTGTGCAGCCATGCCCCCCACAGCAGAGTTTATAAACGCTGCTCTGCCTATACCCGGTATTCTAGGTACTCTAGCTATTCCTAATCCTACCCCAAAGCTTCGTGCAGTAGTCCGCTTACCTGCATGGGGGTCTCTTCCTTGAGGCTGTATTCTCGATGTAAAGGCTGCGAGAAACGCTCTCCTTATAAGATCCTTTCTTATCGGGAATCCGAAGAACCATGGCAGTTTCATCTTCTTAACTATCTCTCCATGTGCATCGTACACTGGGACTTCAGGAGGCTCCTTGCAATATAGTTGCAGGTAAGTATATAAGACAGGCATTCTTCATACACCTCATTATTGTTTACTTGTTAAACTCAGATACACTATTTCCGGAGCACTAGTGGGTCTCCACTCTGGTGGTCTAATAGGGTGTCTTAATACTAGGGGTCTCTTAGGTGGACCCATTACAGAGCCTAGAACGCCTATAAAGTGTGATCTTACTATGCCGTAATGGGGGAAGCCTCCAGAAGGTGTGATCGTATAGCCATCACTCCCCATTAATATTATTCTCTTGTTATACTCTGTTCTTCTATGATAGCCCAGCTGGCCTGGCTGAGGAGCCTCGCTTACGGTTCCTATGCCTGGGCTTCTAGCTCCTATTTTTCTACTTCCTTTCCTATGCTTATGCCATCTGGGCAGCTCTTTTACTCCAAAACGCTTTATAACACTTCCAAACCCTTTGCCTTTAGTAACGCCTATAACATCAATGAACTGGCCTGGTCTGAATACCTGGTCTATGGTAACCTCCTTACCTATGATTCCTAGAGCATAATTAAGCCTGTCTTCTATTGAGCTACCGCCAATTTTTACTTCTAACAAGTCCGGCTTCTTTTTTTCTAACCCGCCTGCTTTCTTCGGTTGCGAAGCAATGATTACCCTTATGTCAGCTATCTTGTCAAGATTCTCTTTTATCCTATCTATCCTTTTATCAAAGTCTCCTGCCGAGAACGTGCTTATTGCCCTCTCAATCTCGAGTTCTCTAGGCGGGTCAATCCACGCCTCTGTGAACGTGAGTAACCCGTATCCGTACTTGTATCTGTATGCTCTGATAGCTAGTGGTATTATAGGTGGAGTCTCAATTACGGTTATAGGTGCAAATATCTCTCTTCCAGCTGTGAGAGAATTTTCTCTATCATCTATTATGAGAGCGTGAGTCATCCCAGCTTTGTAACCTATGAAAGCTAGTAGAAGAGGGCCTTGACTAGGGTCTATTTCGGGCCAGCTTTTAACCCTGGGTAGTATATCTGATGCTCTCTTCCTAGGTCTTACACCCAGGCTTCCGCGTCGTGGTGCGTGTTTTTTCCTAGCACCCATGTGCTTACACCACTTTCTCTAGAGACACCTGTATATCATTACTCTAACGCGTTATCTCTGTCTAGTGCAGGGATTAATTAATTTAGCCCCCTTAAATAAGCATTATCTATAGAAGGGTGATGAAAGGCGGGCTTATAAGATGCTGCACTTACACTCATGATGAATGCGGTCGTAGCTGACTAGCGCTTTCTACGCCCTGTTCTCCTAGCTGCTATATGTCCTACTTTTCTGCCAGGTGGGGTCTCTCTAGCAACTGTTGTCGGGAACGACTCTGATTGATGACTGCCACCACCATGGGGGTGAGAGACTGCGTTCATCGCTACACCACGTACTCTAGGCCATTTTCTTGCCTTCTTAGACCACTTGTGATATGCTGCTCCCGCCTTGAGTAATGGTTTTTCTATTCTTCCGCCACCTGCTGGTACGCCTATAGTTGCTCTGCACCTATTGTCTATCTCTTTCTTCTTACCACTGGGCAACTGAACTATGCTCTTATCGCCAGCTCTTCCTATCAACATTGCATAAGAGCCGGGCTGTCTCGCGAGTTTTCCACCGTCACCCGGCCTTAGCTCTATGTTAAATATCTGTGTACCCTCAGGTATGCTTCCTAGGGGTAGTATGTTGCCATTCTTGATAGAAGCTTCAGCGCCAATTTCTACTACCTGGCCAACATACATGCCCTCTGCCGACAGTATCTTAAATTCTATACCATTATCTAACTGTATAACTGCTAAAGGCATATACCTTCCCGAGTCGTGAACTAAAGCTTTCACTATACCCTTATGTGTGCCCTCAAGATAGGGTGGATACTTGGCAGGACCTTTCCTACCCTTAGTAGGTGATCTAAATGTCGGAGAGCCTCTGCCCATTCTCTGTACTAATATCCGCTTACCCAACCCTGCTACACCTGTATTCTATAGTGAATGATTACTAGGTAATTCTGCCTACTGTTAGTATCACTAAGGACTTAATATACCTTTTTACCTGCCAAGAGGCGTTTCACGAAAGAGTTGTTATAGGAATTATTCTCAAGGGCACAGGAGCCTGTCTACCAGGGATTCTTAACAAGAATTCGCCTACGCTCATAGTAGAAAGTTTTTCTAGGTATTTATCGCCTAATCCTAGTAATTCTTTCACAGCCTCTAGATACTCTATATTAGAGGACCCGAAAATACCGTAGGAGTGCATGTTAACCGCTACTCCTAAGGGAATGTCCTCTGGGGACTGAGTTGCTAGCACAAGGTTTATTCCTAAACTACGTCCTTCTCTAACCATTCTCTTAAAATAATAGCTCTTAGATTCTAAAACTCTCCAGCCCTCATCAATTATTAGTAGGAGTCTTTTACCCCCGAGGATCTCTGGTGCTTCTTCGTATATGTGTTTTAGTATAAGGTCTAGCACATTGTTCTTATAGGTGTCACTGAGTTCTGAGATGTCGTACACAACAAGATTCCTTGTTGAAGCATTATACCTTTCTATGCAATCATTGATTATGGCTTCTACAAGACTCTGGTTTTTCCCCTCCTCACTTATAGAGTCTGTAATATTGCATCTTAGAGCCAGGGAATCGTCTCCTAACTTGCTACTATACTTTTTTATCATCTCTACAAAATCTCCCTTAGGATCAATACATACACTTAACCGGAAGGTGTTAAAGAATTCTCTCTGCTCAATGCTTCTTAGCAGGAGTGTTGCCAGATATGTTGTCTTGCCGGAACCCGTAGGTCCTATCACTAAGTGGTGTTTCTCAGTCATTTTAGCTAATGGTATATAGACAGGGTATCCCGTATCTAAATCGTAGCCTAAGTAGACGTTGAGATCATCGATAGGGTTGATTCTGGCATATTGTAGTGGATACGGTATTAGAGAAACTGGTTTAACCATAATGGAGTATCTATCAGGACTATTGGAACATACGCCTAACGCATCTAATTCTGCTACGGTGAGTATTCTTGTCTCTATGTTCTTATTTACATCAAAATACGCTTTTACAAGATTTAGCTCTGCGAGTAGTCTTTCTGCATCGCTGTTGTTATTAGCTTTGCGTCTTAATATTAGTACATATGATATAAACGGTACTCTTTTCTCGTACATTATCTTTGTATAGATGTCGTGGAGAACTCTATACTCCTGCTTTGCCCTAATCCCAGGCAGGTCCTTGTCGTACTCATATAATGAGAGTTTTTGCAATTCGTTACCAATCTTCTTTATGAAGTCCCTAGCAGTAACTTTAGTCATAAATAATCGGAGCTCGACTTCTGCATCAATTTCGCTAAGCATCTTATAAAATCCTGTAAGCTTGGCTTGTAGGTCATGTATATTTGTATCAAGTATGCTTTCGTATAGCGGTACTATTAGTAGTCCTGCCGCATAAACTTTAGAGCTCCCTTCGTTATTGCACAAGATATATCTCTGACCGCTATGTTTTTTCACAAATACTGTCACTTTATCCAGACTTTTCTTGTGACGCGTATTTACTGTGAGTATTTTCGAGATGTTCGAATTAACAGTGTTTCTGTAAATCCATGCTAACCCTGCACCACTAAGTATAGCTATTAATAATATGTCGAGCACTTTTCCTCACCAGTATACTCTGAGTGGTATAGGTATTCTCTCTCTAGCACCCGCTATAACGTATGCAAGTGATGTAGTAATGCTTATCAATAATATATAGTAAGAGATGGGGAGTATAATCCATGATACTAGGAAGTTAGCTAATATGATGTCTAGTCTACGGAGATCCAGTGCTCCTCCGAGATATTTCTCCATGTAGCCTTTACTAGGCACTTGAACGTCTAGTTCTCTAGGATACTTGCTAATGCTTACATGCAAGTAATAACTCTCGTTACTTTTTAACACGAACTTTATTACTCTGAATTCCTGGCCTCCCCAAGTGCTAGTAGTGTTAAGAACAGGCGTGACTACAGTCTTGTTCATATACATGTGTACTTTTACCAAAGAATTTTCTGGATAAGCGATTAGGAGCGGGCAACTGATAGTAGGGTGTATTGACGCATTAAAGATGCTTGGAGCCTGGGTATTCACGTGTGTTTCCGCACACTTATTCTCTAGTACAATAACCGTATATGGTTTAGGACTCCACACAACATCTACTGCTGTGAAAGTTAGTTTGACAATACTAGTGGTGTATTGCGCTCTTCCTCCCAGAGACGATAACGAGGGTCTTATGAGTGTTTGAAGCTTTATACCATCTACTATAATGTATGAATCCACTTCTCTATTAAGAGGGATACCTCCTTCAGGGGGTAGAGCTTTAACAGTGCCGTCTAGATCTATAATGTATGATGCTAGTTCTCTGCCCTCCTTATCTGTAAAAACTAGCTGACCACCTCTTAGTGGTTCTCCATACCTATTGACGACCCGCCCCTCAAAGAATACGATGTGCTCTTCTTCTTGAAGTGAATATGGTATTGTATCAATATTAGAGGGAGAAAAAGTGCTTACGAACAATGGCAGTGACGGCATGCCCACAAAGAATACAAGTGCGAAAGCTATAAAGAAGGCACCAGCCCATCGTGCAAGTCTAAATGGTATGGCAAATAACAATATTCCAAGTAATAGTATTTTCAAATGGTATAGTTGTATTATTTTTGATAAAAGATAGAATGCTTGAAAAGCAACTATTATGTATGATAACAAATGTGATATTGGGGATACAAATACATCTATAAATGACCGTACACCTACGCTACTTGAGGCAACACTTACTGTTGCTACCAATAGTTTCAGATTTATTAGAAAGGCTAGCCTCTCTAGAAGCCAAGATGTCAGAGAAGCCCAGTCATGACCCAGCATGCTATAGAGATAGTACATTATGGATACAATAGTGTGATACGATAATACGAGTATGAGCGAGTAAATACCGTCTCTTAGAAGTATTGGAGCCCATTTCTTTACACCATAAATCGGGATAGGTAATGAGTACATGAATACGCCTAGATAATACGTTAGTAGGGAAAAAGCGTATGCCATTAATAAGACGTCGTCCAAGGTACCGCACCTAGTGTGCTAACCGGGCTATGATGGTGGAGGAGGGGCCTCAAAAGCGAATTGTGCGGCAAGATAAGAGACTATGGCGAATATCGTTGAACCCATGGCTAACCAGAATGCTGCCCATACAGAGTCTTCTATTAAGTCCTGCCCTGTTCTCTTAAGTCTGAGAAATGGTACTGGTGATCCTCTCAGAGCCCAGCCTAGGCTCCATGTTAATAAGAATAGGCTCCAAGATAGGGACACTATTTTCATTGTCAAATCGTGAACAAAATTCACTATATTCATCTTCTTATCCCCCACTATCCTATTATAGGGGTTTTAAACTGATCACCCCATGCTAAGACTTCAAGAATAATAGCACAACGTCATGGACGCCGTTGCCTAGACATAGTCTTAAAACCCTGGAACTACTATAGACTAGTATATCGTAATTATTTATCATAGCGTTATCTACACTTACATTTGCTGGTTCTTTATCTATCGGGATGTATAGGCATGAGGGGCCTATAACACTTTTAACTACTAGTCTGTAGCCAAACCAATTCTCTTCTCTAATAACATCATAGTATTCTACACTATTATTACTGAACGCCACCGCGTTTGGGATTATTATCTCTAATGAATCGGGCACAGAGTAGCCTATTGAGATGTTGACCTCTCCAGAGGCATCAACAATCTCAGCAATGTCTACATCTGAAGAATTCATCTTTACTACAGCACCGGGAGGAAGGCCTTCAACTACGAGTTTATTAGATAAGTACACTTCGTAAAAACAAGCATTACTATTTTGTATAACTTGTACACTCGTATTAAAACCGTTTAAACTTATCATGTCACTAGGATCAGTGCTTCGAGCAAACATTATGCCTCCATAGTATGGTCTCGTGATATACTCGGCTCCTTCTTCTAATAGCATAAAAGTATGTGTAGAAAGATCTGTTTTGATCCTCACTATTTGTGGGAATAATATAGTCATAGGCGTAGAGCCGCTGGGTATATTGATTACATAGTAGATTCTATTGTTACCAAAATTTAGTAGACTACCCTTACCAATATAGGAGAGAGTTGATGAAGAGTTAAACCAAGTTATTGAATTATTTATCTTTACACCTACTAGCTTTATAGGTAAAGAAGAGAGGTTCAGGTAGGCATTACCAGAAATAAATTCTTCTTTTAATATATCTAGGTACACGGTATAAACAGGATAGTATGTTTCTATCTTGATGCTTTTTAGAATACTGTTGTAACTTGCGTATTGTAGAATCGTGCCACTAGTATCATATGCCTCAGCTACTGCGGTCTTGTTTTCAAAATACTCTAATATGCGTATTCTCAGAGGACGGATATAACTAGATTCGTAGAATACTACGTAGCCACTGTTGGTCTCAAAGCTTATTTTGAAAGAAGTTGCGCGTACACTTGTGTATGTTTTAAGAGTTATAGTTATATTGATAATTGACACCTCGTCATCAAGTATTGGTAAGCTTAGAATCTTATACCTATACTTATCCGCATATGCAAGCATTGTTGTAAGGCTCTCAGAGTATTTGAATACGTACTGTTTTTTCGTTTCCGAAGAGTATCTTTCTATACTTGCTTTTTCAATGTTAAGCGTATAAGGGTATCCTTTTTCTATAAAACCAGTATATTGTGTAGGATATAATGCATACATAACTAGTCGCGCGTATTGGTTTCTGCTAAATAACCAGTTAAGCACTCTTTTAACTACGTTCTCGTCTCTAATCATGTATCCGTTGCCTTCATTATTGAGAGTTATTCTTAGACCGCCGTGGAAGAATCCTTTGAGGATAAGTGTTGTATTCTTCAGAGGCTTTGCAGCTAGTGTAGCGTCTTGATAAAATCGTAGGGTATCTATGGGTATGATGCCAGAATCTTCTGTGATAAGAGCTATGGGTCTCAGATTGTTGCCTGGAATAATATTAGATATGCTCTTTAAATCTACTAACATGGTGTCCCCAGGCGGTAAGTATAGCTTGTTGTCTAGAGGTGCGATTATTGTAGCATTGCTAGTCTGATTCTCGTATATTATTGCACTAATAACTGCTGGTTTTGACGCTTGGTTGCCTATGTAGAGATGAGTCGAATTTATGGACGAGGCTAGGATAGGTAAGTGCATGGATTCTACTCCTTCTATAATATACCTAGATGCAAGCGTTACTCTTGTTGCCTCATTGCTCATATACTCGGTAATCATGATAGAAGTTATGAGCAGGGCTGGTAGGATTATTGCTAATCCGATTATGCTACTAATAGCCTTGTGTCTAGTAGATGATCTTGTATACATACGTATCACCATTAGAGAATACAAGCTCTATTGCTAGGGGTAGATTATCCTTATCTACGAGGCGGAGAACAGCTACTATCTTACCATTACCAGGCGTGTAAGTAGCTAAGGCAGCATCTCTCAAAGAAGTAATGGTGCCATTACTGTATATGAGGTTTAAGGCGGCTTTCTCAAGGATACTGGACTCCGAACTTATAGTAATTACTAGCTTGTCGTCAATAAGTCTGCCATAAGCAAAGACTAGTGGTGGGCTACTAGATGTTATAAATGGTGTTATGCTTGCTTCCAGCTTGTCTACAAGTATAAAAGCTAGTGGTATCGTAGCTACAACTAGTATTGCCATAGCTATTATATTACTTAGTGCTATGCTTCGTCTATGCATTTTCATAGAGCTACTGCCAATAATTCTGTATATCAGAACAGTGTTCTTGTGATTTCTAGCTGTAAATATTATTAAACAAAGACAGTGGGTTAACCGGAAATAATCGTGCTTATTGTTAGAAGTATAGAAAAAGGAAAGTATAAGAAGAAAAGCTAAGACAAGTCGTGGTAAAAAAGAGTTTATTTAATTATATTCCTTAAAATCGGGTTAACCTTTTCTTGCGAAGACGCTGTATGCTAGTAGTCCTAGTATTATGACTGCTAGTATGACACTTGCTGCTCCATACATTGTTACGCTGCCGCCTAGGCTCTCAACCTTACTGGCTACTTGCGAGACATCATCCTTTGTTGCTAGCTCTGATATCTGCGTCTTTAAGCCGTTTATCTCGCTGCTTAGTGAGCTCTGTACAGAGGATAGGCTTGAGGATAGGCTGGATTCTACGCTGCTTATCTTGCTAGATAGGCTAGACTCTAGTGTGCTTATCTGGCCCGATAGGTTGCTCTCTGCAGTGCTTATAGCCTGGCTTACGCCCTCTATTATCTTCTCAGCTGTCTGGCTTGCTAGCTCGTCGAGGTTCATCACGCTTACTGCTGCTACTGCCGAGTAGCTTCTCTTAGCGAACTGGAATAGTGTAGCCTCACCAGATACCTCTACTACTAGTGCTTTGCCTACTGCTGCCTCAGGTATATCTACCATGACGTGTAGGAGCCCTGTATCAGGATCTATCGTGTATTCTGCAATGTTGTCGCTTGTTATCACTATAGTCTTGTATAGCTCTGCTAGAGCGCTCTCACCGCTCTTTACGAATACCTTTACTACTATCTTGTCCAGGGTGCCAACGCCCTCTTGTGCCTCTGCGAATGGCGCGCCGTCAAGTCTTGGCAGTATGAATATGTCTAGTACCTCGCCGGGCTTAACCTTTGGTGTGCTCACCGATACTACTACGTCGAATGTTGGTAATCTTAGCACGTTAACGGTTACGTACTCCTTAAAGCCTGTGAGAGCCTGCTCGAAGTACACTCTTACACTGTAGGTTGTTGGCGATAATCTAGCTACGGGTATGTCTTCTATTAGGAACTTGCCTTGTGATAATTCATCAGTATTTATCACGTATACTACAGAACCCGCCACTGTTATGTCTATAGTCTTGTTGCCCCATCCAAAGCCCATGAAGTCTACGGTGTCCTCTAAGCTGACGCTTACGCTCTTAGCCCATGTATCAGCCGGGAACCTGCCCAGGGCAGCTACTGTTGGCATCACTGTTACGTGTGTAAAGCTTGAGGAGTCTACTGACCATGTGGTATCAGTCTCGTTCTTAACGACTACAGTGTAGTTGCCAGCCCATAGTGCTTCTGGCATGTTTACAGTTAGTTTAGCATAACCGTAGCTTGTAGCTACATTCTGGGCTACTAGATATGATTGCTCGCTCGTTAAGCCGAAGTTACTAGCCATTGTAGAGTCCATGAAGAGCGTTATGTTGAATGCTTCATCTGACTGTTTTGCACCTATTATTTCTACGAATAATGTTCTTGTAGCTGTCGGCTCCCAAGTGGCGTTGTAAGCGTATCTTATAGTTGCATCTTCAGGTATTATACCACTTATAGTTACCTTGAAGCCACCTATGAATACTTTAGCTACGCTTCCATCAATGTATGCTAGGAATCTTAGTGTAGTACCAGCTAGTGCATCCTTTGAGTCTACTGCTGTGAAGTTGAAGTAGCCCTTGTCTACGACAGCCATGGGTACACGAATTACTGCTGTGAAGTTACCTATGCTGTCTGTGGTGAGCGAGCCGTCCTCTGCGACTTGTGTTGTTATTGTTGCTAGTAGTGTTGTATCATTGAATATCTTGATTGCTACAGGTGAACCTGCATGGAATCCAACACCCTTGATTAGTACATAGTCGTATGGAGCTACATTGTCTGTTGCTACAAAGGTTCCGCTAGCATCCGCTACTCCTATCGCTATTTCTGGTTCTACTACTATTGGTTCATCTGAGGGTAGTGAGGAGAACTTGGTATCACTCTGGTTAACGACAAGTGTCACATAGACATCCTCGCCACCGTAGGGTGCGAACGGTAGTTCTACTCCTGTGAGAGTTATGGTTCCGTCATTACCAACTGTTGCTTGCATGCTTACGTTTATTGCTGTTAGCTGGGAGAATGCTGTGTCTGTGCTTAGATATAGGTATATGAAGTCAGATGTGGTGTCTGCCGGGAACTGGTGGCCAACTATGTCTATAGTGCCTAGATCTAGATCCTCGCTGCTAGCACTTGGGTTGTAGGTGACCTCTATGCTTGGGTAGAATCTTAGTGTCTCCTGCTCAGTGTAGAACTTTCTGAACTTAGCAGTGTAGTTTGCGATGCTCTCTTCCCAGTAAGCGTCTATGCTTGCAAGAATGTCCTCAGGAATCGTTGTTAATAGCCAGTCATAGAGGAATGCTGATGTGACCCCCATAGTTGTTGGGTCGCCCCATACGTCTGTTAAGTTGTAGTAGTCGGCGCTACTGAACTCTAAGTAGCCTTCAAGCTTGAAATCAGCGAATGGCACCGATATTCCGCCAACACTCTCTGTCCCGGTACCTGTAAGGTTTAGAGCAAAGTCTTTTAGATGAGCATTGGTTATATTGAGTACTTCTGGGTGTGTGGTCACATCTATTGCTGCTTCATCTACAACATCGGATGTTAGAGTAGTGTGATTGCCGCATGCTAGGCATAGCTCTTGACCGGTAACAGTGTTGACAAGCTTTAGTGACGTAGAGTTTGACTTTGTAAGGTCTATGCTTTCATCGAATAGTGCTGTGAAGTTGAGCGTGAAGTTCATTGCCTCGCTGCTACCAACCCAGTGGTTAGCCACGTAGCTGAACTTGTAGTTGTTTATCTCAGTATATGCATCAGCTGCTTTCTCGACAGTTGCTCTGCCAGGTGTTATTATGAAGCTGTTTGAGACAGCTATTAGACCAGGACCTCCATAAGCTTTAACGAAGAACTTTCCATCAGAATCGCTCTCAACCCATGCATTGAAGTCCTCTGTGTCGGGTAATCTTATTCTTAAGAATACGAGGTTCTCGCCCTCGAGGCTAACGCTTCCAACATATATTGTTCTGTCAGATGTTGGGCCTAGCAATATCCATGCCGAGGAGCTTAGCTCTGCAAGGCCATGCGTGTCTAAGTATAGGTATATCTCTTGTACCATCCATTGTTTTGCTTGTAGTGATGTCACGTTTACTATTAGGTCCATGTAGCCTCCTAGTGTGGTATTATCTGTTATTACTACTATGTCTCCTGATACTGGTGCTGCTGCTGCAGGTGTAGCCCATATTATTATTACGGCTAGTATAGCG
>CAZCAU010000001.1:0-78446 GCA_964496855.1 uncultured Desulfurococcales archaeon | reverse complement strand
CTTCTATATGATCTATAAAAATAGTGCCTTGATAGTATCGCTTGTAGGGTTTACCCTCAGCATATCTATACATAAAATCGCTGAGGTATACGTATTCGGCTAGAGGACTCATGACATTCTCGCTTGCAATAAGATTTATAGTTTCTAATCCGCGCCATCTATTGTTCGCTTTCACGAATTCAAGTATATCTTTAAGTGTTCTAACAAAATCTTCTGTCATAATCTTCACACTTCTAAGAGTACTAATGGTATACTGGGCTAGAGAATATTTTAATTTAATCTAGACTCGAAGCTACAACATTATTTATCCTAATTATGTACAAGGCGGTCAAGGCCGGTCCGACATCCTCATTTCCTCGGCGGAGCGCGAGGAGGCGCTATCATCCCTGTGCCCCGCCTTGCCGTTCCACCTTCATCTTCATCCCTCTTTTTCGAGGTCTTGGTGGACGTGAGACCAGCGGGGCCAGTAATATATTATTTAATACTGTGTTAAAATATTTTTAACTAGCATGACTAAAGAAAAGGCATTTTTATTATGCAGTCTTTGTTTAACCTATTCTTGGCGGTAAGGGGTAAATAAATGGTCGAGTATCTTTTTAAAGCTATGAGGAGTATTGTTGATTTTGTATCTGAAAGCATCGAAAGAATTGACCGGGAGCAAGTCGAGCGAATGATAGAGGCGCTCCAGGAACTCTATGTCAACGATAATGCCAAAGTACTCGTAATGGGTGCTGGCAGGAGCGGTCTTGTAGGTAGAGCTTTTGCGATGCGTTTAATGCATCTTGGTTTTAACGCGTATGTGTTAGGGGATACTATAGTTCCTAGTGTTGGCAAGAGAGATGTTGTAATAGCTATTTCTGGTTCTGGCAGGACAAAACTGATAGTAACAGCAGCGGAGGCGGCTAAACAGGTAGGTGCTAAAGTTATCGCTATAACAAGTTTCCCCGACTCGCCATTAGGAAAAATAGCAGATATTGTAGTAGAGATTCCAGGCCGTACTAAGATAGCTATCGAAGAAGACTACTTTGCCCGCCAGATCCTCGGCATACACGAGCCTTTGGCCCCGCTTGGCACATTGTTTGAAGATACGGCTATGATATTCTTTGATGGTGTTATAGTAGAGCTCATGATGCGTCTTGGAAAGAGCGAGGACGAGCTAAAGGCTAGGCATGCTAATATAGAATTATAGGGGAGACAAAATATCGGCGAGGCCTTTCCGTGTAAGACTACGTAGTGATAGTGTACTTAGAGTATTCGATCCATGGTCAAGTAAGCTTTGCACATGCCCTTTCAAACTCTCATTGCATCCGTATACAGGTTGCTCGCATAAGTGTCTTTATTGCTATGCGTACTCCTACATAGGTTTTAAAGAAAGTAGTGCCAAGAAGGACTTTATTCGTAGACTTAGAAGAGATCTACGCTTTATTCCTCGAGATATTATTATAAACATGTCTACAAGCAGTGACCCGTACCCACCCATTGAGAAGAAGTTACAGTTAACAAGAAAGACTGTTGAGATACTCTTATTAGAAAAGAGACCTTTATTGATAACTACAAAGAGCGATATTGTGACAAGAGACATCGATATATTAGCTAAAGGACCTGTATCCGTAATGATAACTATAACAACACTAGATAATTCTTTAGCAAAGAAACTAGAACCAGGAGCGCCATCACCTAGTGCCAGGCTAGAAGCTATAAAAATACTAGTAAAGAACCAGATACCTGTAGGTGTTAGAGTAGATCCCGTAATACCATTCTTAAACGATGATAACGCCGTAGATGTAGTTGAAGAAGTAGCGAGGCTTGGTGTTAAATTTATTGTTACATCAACCTACAAGGCTAAGCTCGACAATTTTAAAAGACTTGTAGAAGCCTTCCCAGAGCTCGAAAACAAGCTAAGGACATTATACTATAAAGAAGGTATCTTCATTAATGGGTATAAGTATCTACCGCATAATGTGAGAAGACAATTACTCTTGCCAGTTATAAGGAAAGCTCGGTCCCTAGGACTCGAGTACGCTACCTGTAGGGAAGGATTTACAGATAAATTATTCTTCAATGCAAGATCATGTGATGGCAGCCATTTAATTAACCTCCGGGTAGACAAGTAATGTTCATAAAACCATATTCTGCTCCAAGGATCCAGGCTTCGTGTTTCAGATCTTTTGACGTCATTATTACTAAGAGCAGTACTGTGGCAGTAGTCTATGGAAATACTCATCCTCCTGGACGAGTGATAGCGTATCCAAAATACGTTGCAGCTAATAGGAAAACAGCATGGTGCAGGTCTAGGAGCCTGTGTTTTTCAAGACTTCCTCCATATTCTTCCCGTTATATCTTAGAAGCTGAGGATGTAGAGTATGTATATGATAATTTCTATCAAACAATACTTCCGACAATAAGCATTTTCGCAATATCTGAGATAAATAGACCTACACAGGGCTTTGATAAATTGTTACATAATCCTTCTGGCAACTCATTAGTTGAGACAATGTTTTCATTCTTAGATAAGCTTAGAGAAAACATGGATTTACCTGTTACGAGGATAGGCATTACTGGGTCCTTGTTGCTAGGTATGCATAATGAAGAAATCTCAGATATAGATATTGTAGTATACGGTTCCTCATATATACGTGAGGTCTTAGAGGTTATAAAAGAGAATAAGTTACTCGTACCTTTACATCTTAACATAAAATATACAAATAGGTTTGTATCGAGATGTAACGGTCGTGACAGTATTATCGAGTACTGGCGTAGGGGAATCTATAAGAATAAGACAGTCTCATTATTAGGTGCTCCAATAGAATGTTCGTCTAATATACGTTTTTTCTATACAAATATCGCGCTAGTGGACGCTATTATTGATGTAGAAGAAGGCCAGGAAACGCTTCTTCTAACTCCTGCCTCTGGCCTTGGAACAGTAAGAGAGGTTAGACACATACTAGTATTGGAGAAGGGTGTGGAGAAAACAGATATACTAAGAGGTATTCATAAGCATCAGGTAATGTTAGAAATATATGATAATATAACTTCTTTTCTACTGTATGGAGGAGGTTGTTTTAGAGTAACTGGTTTGCTATCGCTTAGGAACAATAATGACTATGTTATAAAAATTGGAGCAAGGGAGGTAACTACAAAGACAAGTGCTAAGTAATCCCCGTATAGGTGTTAGAGTATGCAGCCACGTACGTTAAGAGCGGTAAAGCTTCTTGTATACTGGTTACCCCTAGTAATATCATACATGTTATACGAATATTTACGAAATAAAGCAAGTAGCATCAGTATCGGTGGTGCTGTAGATTTCACATGGCTGAAAAATATTGATAGTCTCTACATTTTACATAATGGGTGTTATCACTCAGTATTTCAAACCTCCAATTATATCCTAGATTTATTATCAGGCATTGTTTACTACATTCATCCATTTGACATCGGTCTGTTAGCGTTATTCTTTACGTTAAAAAACAGACAACAAGACTTACTCAGACTTTCATTATCGTTCGTACTAACAGCATATCCAGGCTTATTACTATACATGCTTAAACCGTCTGCTCCTCCCTGGATAACATGTTTTGATTCTTTTGAGAGAAAGAACTTAGTAATAGAGAAATTCTTGCTAAACCACGGGTTCCCAGTATACCGCGACCCATTCCCTATAGGTAGTTTTCCTAGTCTTCATGTAGGATTTGCTGTACTCTTCTCCTTATTTCTTTACGAATCTAAGAATACATATGCTAAGATTTTTGCCATAATCTTTCCACTCTTAATAGTCTTTGATACTATTTATACAGCAAATCATTACATCTTTGATTGCATTACCGGGTTTTTAATAGCAGTTACAGGTTATACTATAGCTAATATGTACATCAAGAATAAGAAACGCTAAGCTATTTCCCTGTCTCCTCTAATAATTTTATTGCTTCTTCAACAGCTTTTGTCCTGCGGTCGACATCATCACTAAGACTTGCCTCAAAAAGCTTTGCAACCAAGCAGTATAGTTTGCTTACATCAGTATATAGCTTCCGAACGTTTTGTTCTAACTCTTTTATCCTAGTATTAAGAGCATCAAGGAAGACTTCATGTGCGCTTAATATGTCTTCCACGCCGTGATGGTGGTGTTGCTCATGATGCCCATGTTCCCCGGAAGATACCTCTTCGCTAATTTTATGTATGTCTTCTTCCGATTTAGGTATGCCCATTCTCATCTTCTTACCCATGACACTTGCACCTCTTATCACTTATTTTGGTCAGAAGAGGGGCTCATTCATCTCCTGGCATTCTCATCGGTAATACCATTCATCATCCGCTGTATTCCTGCTCTCCGTAATTTATATTCTTTTTCCAAGTGAGGAGAGATGCAAGAAGAGTGTAGATATTCCTAGCTTTTGTTTTCTCGAAACACTTGGTTCTCATAATACTATTGTCTTTTGTTACTACTTCTACATAGTAGGTTTCATCTTTGCACTTCTTTAGGTACAGAGAGCTGACATCTTTCTTCAATATCAACGTTTCTAATTCTAGAATACTGGGCACGATCTTGAATTTACTAGGCTCGGTATTCATGGGCTTCACACATTAATTTATCTTATTCCACGAGTATGAATATCTCTTTCTATGTAAATCTCTCTACAATCTTTTTTAATACATAGCCTACTAGGGGTAATAGTGTAACTCCTATCCATGTATATCTCAAAAGATACGGCTTTTTAGACTTGTCCTCTAGCCTGGGTATTAGAAATTTATAACACGTTAAACCGATAATTAAATATACAAGTATAATAACCAGTGTAGCATCAACAGGTATAGTGTTGCTCATGCTCTACCAGTACCCTGCTCTTTAATATTATTAAGTAAACAATATGTGGTTAACGCCTTGAGGTAGAAAGTCTTGCCAGTCAGCAAGGAGATTGCTCTTAGGATCTTACAGGGGTTAAAGAGCCCTTTAAGAGCATTTATTTTTGAAGAATGGGATATTAGTGTAAGCGAGGTAACAAATATACTAAGATCGCTGGGTCTTGCAGATTTTTTCAGTATGAAAAGACTACCTGCTAGGCGTATCTACGTGTTAGAGATTAGAAAACAACCATGTATTGTTGAATGTCGTTATGGTAGATGCCGGGATGATCCCCATTGTTATGAAGTGTGTTTAATGGACTGTATCAACTCTAGAACTAAAACTATTATTGAGAAATTAAAGAAATATATTAGCGAAATGCACGAATAAAATAGTATCCAGGAGGGATAAAACTAGTATGGGCATGAAGTTGCCTTCAGGCAAAGAGATATCATTATCTGATGTAATAAGATTCTGCTATGATCTCTCAGATACAGACTTAGAGGTATTATTTAAGCTTCTCAAAGAGGGTGAGAAAACGGTAGATGATATATCAGCAGAGCTTGGTCTAAGCAAGGCATCCATAAGCCGTGCGTTAAACAAACTCCTAGGCTTAGGCTTCATAGAGAGGCGTCGATTAATGGGTCCTGCAAGCGTCGGTAGGCCGAAATATATCTATGCCACAAGTAAAGAGCGTATAGAAACAAAGATCCGGAGAGATATGGATCATTGTGTCAAAATAGTTAGAGAATTCATGGGTAAGCTACTTAAGGAAGAAGAGATAATCAGCATATAACGTTTTCCTGGCATACTATTTTCTCGACTAACTGAGAGGCTGTTACCACTTTATATTACCCCTAATATAATAATGGGAACAGTTTGAGAGAAAGGATCTATGGTGGCTTACTGGTAAGATTACCAGGGAACATAGAGAATACAAAAACCATAAGCATAGGTACCTACGAGGATAAATATGTTTTCGACTTAGGTGATAATAAGTATCCGGTGATCATAACTTACGAAGATGTGTTGAGAAGCATTGTTTCCAAGAGATTAGTGGTAAAAGAGCCTAGATTTAAAAAGGCAAACAACGAGAATAACATTGTTTGTCGCATACCATGTTTAGATGATTTATCTAAAGAGCTAATACTTGTTAGAGAAGGCAATTATTTAAAAATAATTTATGATAACAAAAAGCATAAGATATGTGCAATAAAGAAGGCAGTTAACTTATATGTAGTAAGATTTCTTGATGAAGTACATGTTTTTATTCATAGAAAAAATAGGGTAAAGTACCTATTTGTCTCGGGAAAAGTATGTGGCAGAGATAGTCATACAAAAATCTGTATTCTCGGTACTTACAAGGATATACGGTGGGTAAGAACTCAGGAAGGCATCTATGTTGTAGCTATTGATAAGAAATTACATGTTTTCAAAAACGGTAGACATCTGGAGGTACTTGATGTAAAGTTTAGCAGAATTTTTTCGGTAGACGCTATAGGCCAAGTAGTTCTTATTGTAGGCTTTAACAACTCTCTCGGTATTACAGAGACATTAATACTTTACTTAGAAAAAAGAGATGCCAGGACACTAGTTACTCGGCTACATGGCTTATACAGACTTGTAGGCGTCCTCTCTAACGACAAAATAATTCTACAAGAACAAAATAGTGGTTTTTTATTCATAGTGCAGCCCGTTGATAATACTAATGTAAACATTAAATTACTATTTAAATGTCTCCATGATAAAATCTTTGTAGAAGGAGAGTTCTTATTATGCGGCCACGACTTATATATGTATAACTCCGATGAAAACGTCCTTTTACTCCATGATCATATAAGCGAGATTCCGGATGCTCTGGAAGATATGTATGCTGTAAGTGATTCCTTATTAATTATAAGCACATCGAAAAACACATACATGTACAATGTACCTACCAAAAGATCTATGCAATTAGGAGGTGAAGGTTTTTCTGTTATAAGTATTTTTAAGGAGTTCTTGATAGGTGCTTGCAATGGAAACATAGTCTTTCTGCCATTAGAAGTGATAAGTGAAGACAAAATTCTACTGACTAACGAGATTGTATCGTCTGAAAAATATTTGGGCGCAGGTTTCTCCATAATAGAATCAAGAGTTCCTATAATCTCCTTGAGTTACGAGCATCCTCCAACTCTAGAATTGCAGACAATAAAAATAGATGACCACAGAATAGTTTTAGGAGTTGTAGATGTAGCACCAGGCTCGGAATCTAATGATTATATTAGGGTAAAGCTGAACACACTTTTAGGTGCTATAAGTGTCAATCTTTACTTAAAGGATATAATTGCACATAATCTATATGCGAAGATTTCGCGTGCGAATGCTATTCTTGCGCTTAAGAACTCTTACAAAGCCTCGGAGACTATTCTTGACGTAGTCTTGGAAGTACTTAATCCATATATCTCGGAGAGAAAGCTAATTCTTCTAGTAAGTACTGAGGATAACAAGAAACTCTACACAGGATCTATAGTAGCCGATCCTTTATCCTGTAGTACAATACACTTCAGGACGAGATTCATGGTACCAGCTGATATACAATCTAAGCATCTGCAAGAAGTAAAGATACTATTATTATTTGAAGGAAGAGGTCTTGACGAGGTTCCTCTACGGTTCGAATATCTAACAACACCATTATCTATACGAGATATAAAGGACTTAAACTATGTAAATTGTTGGACGACGCATGTAGGTCTAGAAGTAACTATCCATAGGAACTTTTGGCTTGATTCCTGTGAGATATGTTATAAAAATACTTGCAAAAAGTCACGCTGTGCCCTTGTAGATGATATACTACATGTGCTTATAAATTCAGATGTGTTGTCTTTATCAGACAGCACGTTTTTGAAGATAAATGAAAAATACAGGGATACTATTATTGCATGGAGCCTAGGAGACTTGTCGCTACTCATGAAAACCCTTTCTCCTAACATTTATATCGATATACCTCCCCAAGTGATTATCAAAAATTCTACCGCTAAGGTCCTTGTGGAAGGAGATAATCTTTGTTGCTTCGAACTAGAGACTCTCCGTATGCCTGGCCGTAAAAAATCTACTAGAATAATCGAATTTGATAAATATCGTAGCTCTTATATCAAAGATGCGGGGCAAGTCAAGAAACTTAACATAAGCTTTGAAACAAATGGTGTATACGAGATATCTTATAGGTACTGTGATTGTAGGGGTGTGTGTAGGAAATCAAGCTCGCTGATCATTGTAGAAGATTTAGAATTATTAAGTATGCCCAGATTTGATCCAGTAGATGGTTCTTATAAAGTATGCTTTAGCCTGCGGAGTAGCAAAGGTGTAGAACAAGCAGAGTTTGCAAGAATTAAAGCAGGTGAAACCATTTATACATACCATGGTGACGTATTTTGTGTTCCTGTGGATAGTATTTTGGGGATAGAGAATATAGGTATAGACATCGTTTGGAACTCAAAGACGCTTTCTCTGAAATATTATCCTGAGCACATAATCCAGAAATTATTATACGAGGCTACACGTACTGCGCAATTTTTCTCTAAAGTAATGAAATACTCTCAATCATAAATCTACAAGTTTGAGCTGCCTAAGCACGTAATTTCTGATATCCCTGACTTCTGGCATTTCCTCTACTACATGTCCATTTTCAATATATTTTTTTAGTAGAGGCTTTGCCTCTTCACCATTCCTGCACTTGATTTTTCTGCTATTACTAAACGGGATGATATAATCTTCTAGATCGTAATCCCAGCACCTGTATAATTGTTTTGCACCAGGAAGTTTTCCTCTCTTAGAAATAGGTATCCAAGAATCTCTTTTCTTTATCTCAACAATATCCATGCTAATATCAATACTTGGTGGAAAAGCAATACTTGTTCCAACACCAAAAGCATCTGCAATATCTCTGAGAGTCTTTATCTCTTCCTCATCTATTCCTCCACTAACATATATTTTCACATCCTTAAATCCATGAAGCTCAAGCACCCACTTTACCTCCTCGATAATTTTTCTCATGTCTCCTCTTCGGCTACTAGGAGTATCAAGACGTACCCCATGAAGCTTGTTGCCCAGCGTTTTGGCAGCTAGTAGTGCTTCGTATCGTTCATCATAAAATGTATCAACTAATGCTATCCTAGGGACTTTGTCACTCATGATTTCATCAAAGGCTTTCCAAGCCTTTACTGGGTCTTCGAATACTATTATTAATGCATGTGGCATGGTGCCCTTAGGTTCTAATCCGAGAAAAGACTTGCTGAGAACACCACTTACAGCATCAACACCGCCTATGTATGCTGCCCGGTCAGCCATAGGCATTATTGCTGGATGTAGGGCTCTAAGCCCGAAGAATAATACGCTTTTCCCACCAGCAATCTTCTTTATACGAGCCGCCTTAGTTGCAATACTACTATAGTGTCTAAGTATACCCAGTATAGGGGTTTCATAGATCGCAATGTCGGCATATTTACCCTCTATAAGCATGAGAGGTTCTTTCTCTTTGAATATTGTTCCTTCGGGCAATGAGTATAAATCAATATTTTTTCCCTTCATAAGATGTACAACTTCTTCTAAACCCGCAAAAACAGCCCACTTATAATTACGTGGGAGACTGTAGACATGTGCCTCCATTCTAACTCTAATGTTAGCCAGACCACTCTTCTCCAGGATTTCTCTTGTTCTCTGAAAGTATATATCTGTGGTTTTCCCTTCAAGGATATCGTCCTCTGTAGCAATATAGAATCTCGTCATCACTTGTCACCATCTAATACAGCATCTATTGTAGTGGAGAGAAATATAGTCTTCCCTGGCTTATCCTGCTATATTTCGGAAAATTAATTAGGCTTAGTACTTCTATGCTTAAAAGGTGAGATATATGGTGCGTGTAAGAGAAGCAAAGGCTAGAGAAGTTGAAGGCAGGAAAATAGTAAAGGGTAAAGAATACAGATACAAATATTTCACGTTGCCTCTGAACTTGTATCTGCCTAAAAGCATGGTAGAAAGATGGGGTACTGAATTCATAATAGAGATTGATGATATCAATGGTGTAATAACAATTAAATCGAAGAAGACGCAACAAAAATAGACTGGTTTTCCATTTTATTCTCTTATCCTGTTAAGCACTCAAGTAGTTTTAACATACTCCTCTACATATGATGTTATCTTTGAACGTAGTACTTCAGACTCGATGACGCCCACGAGCTCGTCTATAACATTATTGTTATATATGACTAGCAATGCTGGTATATGCTCTACACCAAGCTTCTCTACAAGCTTCATGTTTTTATCTATATCAAGCTCTGCGAATACTATGTTCTCAACCCCTGCATACTGCTTAGCTATCTTTGCATACTTTCTTCTTAATAGAAGACACGGCCCGCACCATTCTGCCCAGAGGAAGAGAAATACGAGTTTGAATCTGCGCGTGATGTCTTCGAAATCCTTGTGCGAAGCTATGTATACAAGAGGATTTCTGGCTTCTTCCTCAATGCGTTTACTCTGCATTATGAGCAGATCCACAAGCTTGTCAAGTTTCTCGCTAAGTGTCTTACTACCATCCATTTCGAACAACCAGTGCTAATTGTGAGTAATATTATTGCCACAAAGCTTAAAATTAATGTTCCTCAGGCAACTAGCTTGTATGCATAAAGGAATAGAAGAGTCATTCCAATAATTTTTAACGATATGTTACCTAGCATACTATCATGCTTTACGCCTTGTCTAAATAGCTTGAAACGTGTCCTCTTTAAGGGCCAAATAATTGAAACACCACTAGGATTAACCATATCTACTACTATATGCAGGATCCATGAGAGGATTATTGAGATGGTGAAGTACTTGTACATGCTTATGAAAACGGTATTGCTCCTAGGTGCAAGGCACATTTCCAGTAACATCGCGAGAAGAGATACCAGTATTATTACAGGTAGGTTGTGCAATAAAGCTCTATGTTTTACTCTTAAATCGAGATCCGGTAGCAACGATCCGATAATCGAGCCTAGAAACACGACGAGAATATCTAGGTCTTTCATAGGATTAAGGATAAAAAATGAAGCACCAATACCGACTAATAAATGCGTGTCCTGCTTCATTTTCTTATACCGGGACTATAATCCTATCATGGTCTCAATTTTAACTACACTTTTCTTTGATACCTTATCATTATCAAAGCCAACTCCCTCTATCTCTAATAGTTTCTTTTTGAAGCCTAGTCCTTTGTTATAACCGCCCAGCGTTAAATCTGAGCGAACAACTCTGTGACAAGGTATTATTACGAGTTTTTTATTTTGTGATAAAGCCCTGCCTACAAGCCTAGGATGCACTCCTAGTACTCTTGCTATAGAGCCATATGTGGTTGCTTTTCCTATGGGTACTAGCTCTGTTAGCGCATAAATAGCTTCGACTAGATCCTTGAGCCCTGCTTTTCTTACTTTCCTCTCTTTTTCATCATACACTATAATCATTGTTCCTCTGGTGACGGTCTTTTTATAGCAATGAATACCATGCTATTTACATTTGTATGTGTAAACCCAGTATCTATTACTAGTCCTACTTCTTTGAGAGCCTTGTATGAATTGTTTGCTGATAAATATTCCTCGGGCACTATACCTTTCTCTCTCATAGCATTATATGTCCTATAATCTACTACAGCACCAGCTACCTCGGTGTTCCCATCAATACCATCAGTATCTATAGCGGCCAACGCTATTTCTTTGAATCCACGTATTTTTATGGCGAAGGCCAGCGCAAGTTCCTGGTTTCTTCCTCCCTGTCCTTCAGGGTTTCTAACGGTTACTGACGTCTCTCCCCCGGCTAGAATTATAGCAGGAGGTTTTACTGGTATGCCTCGTTCAAGAATTTCTAAAGTGATTGATGCAAGAGTTTTCGCAACTTCTCTGCTTTCTCCCTCAAGCCTAGATGTGAGTATCAGTGCATTATACCCGTCCTTCTTTACGTCCTCTGCAAGCTTTCTTAGTACATCAATATTTCTCAAAACCATGTAGTTTTTAGTAGTACTCATCCTGATATCTCCAGGTTTGGGAGACTCAGGAATTTCTCCTTGAACACCCTTGTTTAACACCTCTTGTACTCTCTCAGGGATTTTATCCCATATCTCGTAAAACTTCATTATTCTTACAGCATCACTGTAAGTCGTAGGATCAGGAACAGTAGGCCCTGATGCTATAGTGTCAAACCGATCTCCTGGTACATCGCTTACATAGAATCCGTATACACAGGCTGGATAAGCTATTGCAGCGAGCCTACCGCCTTTCAGAAGTGACAAGTGTTTCCTTACACAATTTATCTCGTCAATGCTTGCACCGCTTGAGAGGAGTAGTTTGCTAGTCTTTTTCAGATCGTCCAGAGTAACTGGCGGTATAGGTTTCTCCATAAGAGCTGATCCGCCACCACTAATAACTGCTAGAGTAATACTCTTCTCGTCAAGGCTCTCAGCTAGCTTGTAAATTTCTTCTCCAGCTTTTAAGCTACCATCATCGGGTATAGGATGACCTGCTTCTATGATCTTTACCTTATCTATTATTTCGCTATAGTATTTAGAAGAACCGTGGGGTAGGGCTATTATTCCTCCTGTTATATTATCGCCAAGAGTCTCCACAAGTATCTTAGCCATAGCACCACTAGCTTTGCCAGCACCCAGTATGTATACGCTCCTATCCTCTAATCTGATTCTGTCGTTTCCTATAACCAACACTTGTTTCTCTTTGTCGAAACTTACTATTTTTCTTAGAGGCTCCTCTATTTTGGAGTAATTAATAGCTTTAAGAGCAAGCTTTCTAGTATACTCTAAAAGATCCGACAAAGCATAACACCACATCTCTTTATTTTCTTGTTATTACAAATTAATGTATCTAGTCACCAGTATACCTATGCTAGCCTGAGCAAGCTTTGCCTATCAGTTCATCAATCTCATTAGCTAGTCTTTTAACATAGAGTTTAAGAGTCCATTGCAGAGCAAGCATCATGTAATTTAAATTCTTCTTGACCGCTCTCCTGATATTGCTATGACTATCTGACGCTATAGTAGATAACCCAGGCAATTCTTCTAGATACCCTATAATATATCGCTTAACAGGGATACTCGTAATGCTATCATTTTCCATAACTCTTATATCTCTAAGCAATGATAGATGGGGTAGTAAAGAGCTTCTTATAGTTGTTGGGGCTTCTTTATACACTTCTATATAAGCTCTATAGTACTTTGAGTAAAGAAACTGGATAACCTTATTACCACAGGTTCTTGTAGCCCTGTATATTTTATACAGGATCGATAGCAACTCTATTGGTGGGTTAAGCTCTGCATATGTATCATAAATGCTTTTTATACCTTCACTATACGGTAGATCGTCTCCTCTCGATAATCCTTCTACGATCTCTTTATAGAACTCGTAGGCTCTCCAAATCTCTATCCAATCAGCTTCTGATGAGACATCTCTACTACTATGGTAGATCTCTTGTAGGTATGGCAAGCTATGTATAGAGGCTGAGGGCCAGCCAGCTGTACTAAAACTAATACTGTCCATATAAGGATTATCATCTTCTAATTCTAGAAGCTCTTCATAACCATGTTTCTCGGCAATTTTCCTTGCATATATCCTCATCTCTGGTGTGCCTGAGAAACATATTCTACTTCTTCCCGGCATGTCTACATTTACAACTGCTGTTATGTCAATGCTTCTAGTCTTGATATCTGAGGCATACGATCTAGAACCGTAAGACCAGTACCAGCCGGCAAAGCCTAGTGCTCCGGACTCCTCGGCTGTAAATGATACTAGTAGTAAAGAGCGCTCCAGCTTACTATTCTTTAGCTGTCTGGCCATCATAGCAATAAACGCCATCCCGAGAATATTATCATGAAAACCACTAAACCAGTGATCATGATGTGTAGTTAAAAGAACATATTCGTGATCTCTCCTTCCTGCGAGAATACCCTCAAGAGTTGTTCCCGTGGATTCTCTAACTATGGTTTCTGTGTATATACGGATTTTTTCTCCGCTATGTTTGATAAAGTGTCTTGCTTGACTTTTTCCTACATGTAAAACTGGTATGAGAGGAGGTGCACCCATATTATACGAGTAGTCTCTACTCCCAGTAATGACGAATCTGCGATGAACATCTAAGAAATCAATAAAAATTATCCCTGTGACACCCATTTCCAGAAGTTTAAAATAGCAATCTTCTACGTCATCAAGGTCTCTGGGCATGAAAACCGAGACTATCTTATCATGTATATTGTTTAATACATGATGTCTTCTCTTAAACAAGTCGTCGCATTTACCGATAAATATATGCGTTTCCTCAATGTCATTAGTCAAAGTATAGGGAAACGCTGTTGTCTTAATTGTTCCCTCTTTTGTCTCAACAAGGCTTTCCTTTTCACTCCATTGAAGAACTCTGAGAGGCAGTTTTCTTATCACTATATCTGGATTAGATTCTTCAAGAATCCGGCTATAGGTGTCTAGTAGTTTTTTCTCTTCTTTGCTTCCAGTGACCACTTCTCCGTGTCTTAAAAGCTCTGCAGTGTACTTCTTAAGAGATTTTATCAGCTCCTTTCTATACTGCTTGTTCAACGCCTATATCACTTAACACTATTTTATAACGAGCTTCTTCAAGGTTCTCGATCTAACTCTCTCCTCAACAACTTCAACTCCTATTCCAGGCTTTTCTGGAACATTTATTGTGCTATCAGGATTAAGGATCCATGGTGGCTCTACGATATCTTCTTCATAGTATCTATTACTAGCGCTTATGTCGTTATAGTATCTTATGTTTGGTAATGTGGCAAGAGCTACGAGGTGTCCTCTTCCTACACCTGTCTCTAGCATCCCTCCTATCCATGTCCCTTTGCTATTTTTCATACATAGATCATGTATTTGTATTGATGGTATTATGCCTCCTACCCTGCCAGGCTTTATATTGATTATGCTACAAGCCCCTATCTCCAATGCCTCCCAAGCAAGATAGGGACTTTTAATACTTTCATCAAGACATATGGGTGTCGCAAGTTCTTTAGCAAGCCTTGAATGGCCTACAAGGTCCTCAAAGTTTAATGGCTGTTCTATCATTAACAGGTTGTACTTATCAAGCATCTTGAGCCTAGCCGCATCTTCTAAGGTATATGCTGCATTGGCATCAACTTGTAGTAATATATTGGGATATGCTTTACGTACCTTGTCTATAACATCTACATCCCATCCAGGTTTTATCTTTAGTTTTATCCTCTTATAACCCTCCTCTAGCCTCTTAGATACCTCATTTATTAGTTCATACACGGACTTCTTTATCCCAATACTTATTCCGCTCAGAATCTTGTTTCTTATCCCTCCTATTACTTTGTATAATGGTTTTGAAAGCATTCTTGAATAGAGATCCCACAGGGCTTCTTCTACACCAGCTTTTGCCATATTATGACCTCTTATTCCTCGTATTTTCCTAAGAGACCAGAAATCGCGCGGCTGCTCCATCTCTTTACCAACAACTTCTGGTGCTATGTAATCTCTGATTACATGCCAAGAAGTACCTATTGTCTCATAACTATACCAGGGCCCATTACCAGATACAACTTCTCCCCAACCAATTTCCCCAGTTTTATCTTCAACTTGGACAAGTATAGTTCTCCTGACGTCTGTTAGCCCGAAACTAGTCTCAAAGGGTGCACGTAGCCTTACTTCTAATAAGTATAGTGCGAGACTTTTTATTCTCACGATCTAACCCCTATACACATACAACTAGTGATACCAAGGTAGATTATTCTCAAGGATCTTTTTCATATCCTGCTCTTTAACAAGCACGTAATATCCAACTTCTCTCTCTTTATCTAGTAAGTACTCCACGACTATGTAGCCTTTTTCGAGTATATAGTATGTAAATAACTGACGAAGCATTAGCCTCCATTCCAGAGCCTTCTCAATCGATGCTTCTCTTATACTGTTTATATCTCTAGGGATTGGTACCATTACACAATAGTTCTCTAGGTTAGTGTTAATAGTCCTTATACAAGGTAGATCTTCTTTACTCTCGATGTCTGCTGCTTGTTTGCATCCATAGTCATGTATCATTGTATTGAAATCAAGTTTAGGCGGCCCAGCGCTTATACGTTTCTCCACTCGTGGGCTCCTTATCCACCACTCAACCTTGAATCTATCTGTGGGCATTCCAATGTTTATTCCATCGCGTATCTCTCCGTAGTAGTTTATTTTGAAATCCCTATTTATTACTCCAAGTTTGTTTATATTGAAATTAGCATTTAGACTTTGTGCAGGATCATATGTCCACATTATTAGATCAACGTTGTTCTTTAAAGCATACTCTCTCTGTGCAAGCTTTAACCTATAACCCACACCCTTGTATTTTAGACCTTCTTTTACGCCTACCATATGACTGTAAAGATACTTCTTACCATCATTGCTACAAACATAAAAACCTATAGCCATACCAATGAGTTCTCCCGTCTCCGTATTAAAAGCACCCAATAAAAGTCCCGAAGTATCAGCAAGAGCTTTCAACATATGCGCGGGCACGGCTTCCCTATAATCCTTCATACGCCAAGCACTATACTGTACCTCTACCGCCTGCTCGAATTCTTCGGGATCTTTTAATTCCCTAATCGCTATATCCTTGACTATGGCTTCACACCTCGGTTTTGCTAAAATTGGATGTATAGGCCTCAAATATATATTTTAATAAATTGAGACACAATCTTATAATAACGAATGAGGAGCGACTTCGGATCTGAAATTATTAGTTAATGATGACCCGTGTGAGGACCGATGTCTTCTACTCTGGCTCTCTTTCTTTTCTCACAATACTTTTCAGATCTATAGTTTTTGTAGGCTCTTCGGGAAGTATTCCTTGCGGTCTAAACATTAGGATCAATATTATAAGAATACCCAGCAGTATTTTCTCCAGCCAGACAACATCAAACGGTACAATAGCCATTAATTTGTACTTATACAAGTATATCATGCGTGAACCAATTACGTATGCTAGTACTCCTAATATCACTCCTTTATTATTTGCTGCCCCACCTAGCATCATTAATGCCCATGGTATAAACGTCCACGTGACTCTATCATAGGTTGCAGGCACAATGCTCGCTTTATCAAAAACGTCGAGTACACCAGCTATTGCCGCAATGGCGGAACTTACTATTATTGTTTTTACTCTAAATCTTGTCACATCTTTTCCTAGAGCCTCTGCAGCTTTTTCATCATCTCTAATCGCTCTTAAGACTCTGCCCAGAGGGCTTTGAAGAGTCTTTTCTACATAGAGAAAGACCAAAGAAGCGAAAACAACCATTACTAGTGTTGATAGTCTTGTTGGATTATCCGTAAACGCTCTGAATACGTTAGGCACATACAGTCCACGTGTTCCTCCTACAAAATGAGTATAGTTATAACCAACTAACCTTACCCCCTCAGCTATAGCCAGTAATGTTATTGCTAGATAATCTTGTCTAAGCCTAATAGCAGGGTATGATGCTAAATAGCCCACTATAGCACCAATAAGTATAGCTAAGAACAGCGTGGTTAGCATAACTACTAATGCAACTAAAGGCTCATTTACTATAAGCTTGTTTATATTACTAATTATTAATGCATTCTTATCCGGATCACTGTAACCAGTGGTATCTACACCGAGCAAGTAGCCTGCCAGTCTTCCAGAAAACGCGCCGGCAACGAAGGCTCCTATAGCTACTGATAGGGCTTTACCAAAGTTAGGTATGCCCGCATATCCTGCCTCTAGGTTTAGACTAAGTGTGACTATCGCATAGAGTGCTATCCATCTCAGAGTATCTGTTACAAATAGTAGTATCTCCACGGAGATTTCTCACCTCTTCTTCCTGAGAGCTGTCAATTTATTGAAAGGTATACTTGCGAGGCCTTCGGGGAAGACTAACAAGACAAAAATAACTATGCTCAAGGATACTACCTTCTCGTAGGACAATATTGAGATACTTACCATAGATGCAAGCAGCTGCGTAACCCACTTCTCAGCCAGCCCTACAAGCAGCCCGCCAGCAACAGCACCAAAGAGGCTTTGCAAACCACCAGCTATGCTTCCTGCAAAGACACTTACTATTAATAAGTAGGACATAGCCGGGTTTAAACGAGTTATCAGGGCTAATAACCCACCAGCAAGCCCTGCTACTATACCTGAGATCGACCATGCAAAGAGATGAGTTTTAAAAACATTTATGCCTAGTATTTCCGCCAATTCAGGGTTCTCGATAGAAGCTCTCATAGCTATTCCGAATTTTGTCCTTGTTAGCAATAAATGTAGTAAGATTGTGAAAACTACTAACATTATAGGCGAAAGTATGATAGCACCACGGAAACCATTGATGTAGATATCTTTGGAAATTAGTGTGACATTCCTAACCGCTATTCCAAAGTGTTCATTTATGGCATCAGCAATAATATTTAGTGCTGCTACTAGTATGATATCGTATGCTAGTGTTGATATCATAAGAGAAATTATACTACTCCCTCTTTTAGCTAGTGGCCTCAATATGAGAAGATACTGGGAGATGCTAGTAATCAGGCCACCCAGCATAGCTAAGGGTAGTGCTGCATAAGGGTTCCATTTATAGCCTTCGACCATAAGTAGGAGGATATAAGATGCAACACTTGCAATGGTTGCATGAGCGAAATTAGGAACTTTTGTAGTTAGGTATGTAAGAGTTAAGCCAAGACTAAGAAATGCTATTGTGCATCCATAAGCTAAAGAGCCTAGGTAAAAAATTGTCGAGACCATAGCTATCACCTAGTCTTTTAAACCAAGATACATTCTCCCTAGCTCAGGGTTCTCAAGGAGTTCTTTGGAGTTACCGTAATAGGCTACGCGACCCCCCACCATTAAAACAGCCTTGTCACTGATCTCTAACGCCTTTCTCGCATTTTGCTCTACGAGAACGATAGTTATCCCAAGTTCGTCACGTAGCTTTCTAATATCACTTAGTAACTCGCTTGCTATTCTTGGCGCTAATGCAGCTGTGGGTTCATCGAATAACATTATTCTAGGCTTTCTCATCATGGCCATAGCCATTGCTAGAAGCTGTCGTTCTCCGCCACTTAAGCTACCTGCTTTTCGCCTTAGGAAAGCTCTTAATAAGGAAAACCTGGAGAGGACTTCATCAATCCTCCTTTCTGCTTCATCTTTTGCTAGTGTATAGGATGCCATAACAAGGTTTTCATATACCGAAAGGTTATAGAATACATTATTTAATTGAGGAAGATACGCTATTCCTTCTCTGGCTCTTTCATGGGGTGCAAGCCCTGTTATATCGCGGTTCCACAAAAGGATGTTGCCACCGTATAGACTTGTTAAACCAAATATTGTTTTTAGGAGCGTACTCTTACCAGAGCCGTTTGGCCCTATGATAGCTGTTATTTTGCCTTCCTCTATTTTCAAGTTTATATTGTACAGAATCCATAGCTTTCCATATCCAGCATTTACTTGCTCAAGCTGTAAGGCTATAGACATCTCGTTATCCCTCTAAATAACTTTCAACAACAGCTGGGTCCTTTAGTACCTCAAGGGGTTTTCCATGACTAATTATAGAACCCCTCGCCATCGCATACGCGTAATCAGCATACTCTACTGCTATTTCAAGCCTGTGTTCAACAATGAGAAACGTTAATCCTTGTGATTCTTTTAGATTAGCCAGGAACGATAGAAGTTCATGAGCAAGAGTCGGATTCACTCCTGCCGCAGGCTCATCCATTACAATCATCTTAGCATCGGTCATAAGCGCTCTACCCAATTCTAACAATTTAAGCTGACCGCCACTAAGCGTGTGACTGGGCTGATCCCATAAATGATCGAGTCTTACTAGTTTCAATATTTTCCAAGCCTTTTCGAAGGCTTTGTACTCATAATCTTTCCACGACTTTGCTCTAGGCGCCCTTAGATAATCCTCTCCAGGATTATGCGGATAGGCTACTAGTAGGTTTTCCAGAACAGTTAAGTGAGAGAAAGGTCTAGGGGTCTGAAAGGTACGTACAAGCCCCAGTCTGAAGATCTTATGGGGAGGCATTCCTGTTATTTCTATATCATTGAAGAAAACACTACCTTTGTCAGCTCTCAAAAAACCAGATATGATATTTATTAAAGTGGTTTTTCCAGAACCATTCGGCCCTATAAGTAGTACTAGTTTTTTCTCTTCTACGTCTAAGTCAACATTACTTAATGCATATAGTCCGCCAAACCTCTTTGTCAGACCTCTCACACGGAGTAACTGTCTTCCCACACTACAACCCTCATAAAAAATTATATGGGATGAGTAAACAGTGCTAGCATCAGCTAATGTTCCTCTAGCCAGTTAAAGGAGTCTGATAAGCTATTATAGATACCAACCAATTTCCACTCGTAGTTTCCGTTGCTTACCACAGGCTCCCATATCTCATAGTCTGCTTGTGCTCTATCCCCGTTTTCATCAAGCTTTGCCCATCCAGTTACACCGTAGTATATTTCAGCAACTTTGGGCAACATGTTCTTGATAACTTCCCCATCATACTCTTGAGTAAACTGTATTGTTAGGCCTATTAGCCACACTGCATCGTATGCGGTTATTGCATAACTATCAGGTGTCTCACCGAGTTTTGCTCTTAGTCTTTCTCTTAGCATCTCAGCTTTCTCTGAAAATCCAGCTGAGTATATAGTGTTGGAGAATTTCACTTTAACAGCAAACGCTGCTGCTACGGGATCTTCGATTATTTTACTGTTAAGCGCTGTACCGTCAGTTCCATACCATTTGACCTCTCCTAGTATATCATATTGTGATGCTGTTTGGAAGATTTGTTGTACCTCGTCAAACGATATGAGGAGTATCGCTATATCATCAGTTGTATATCCCTGCTCTAGGTAACTGTTAACTCTATTTGCTAATGATTCCACAAATGAGGAGAAATCAGCAGTATCCTCCGGGTATCGTATACCTTCATCAACTATACCGCCAAGTTCCTTAAAAATACTCTTGGTCGTACTTGCTAAACCATCGCCCCATGGGTCCCCTCTCCATATTGTTATCAGTACTTTCCTGCCATCGTCATGTATCATCTTAGCTAGAACTCTAGACTGTACCTTATCTGGTGTACATAGCCTGAATATGTAATCGTCAGGTAATGCTAGGCTCATTGCAGTGCTAGACTGAGACACAATAACTATTTTATTTGAATCAGCGTAGTTCTTTACGTTTGAAACCTCTGACGACGCCATAGGTCCTACAACAGCTTTTACACCTTGTGCTGCAAGTATCTGTAGTTTCTCGAGCGCTTTGTCTTTGCTCGTCTCTGTATCCTCTATTATGACTTTTAACCGCCAATTAGCATCTATTTCTTCCAAGAATTTGTTAAAGTCGGCTTCAGCCATCTTTACAGCTTCAGCATTGCGTTTACCATAGCTTCCAAGATCTCCCGTTAGGGGTAATAATGCGCCAATTTTTATGGTGCCCTGAAGGCCACCAGCACTTACAGTTTTTGTCTCTGTTTGTGTAACAGTTTTTGTCTTCGTAATAGTGGTTGTCACGGTACCTCCTGTTGTTGTGACTTGTTGTTGACTGCCTACGCTACTTTTACCAGCAAAATACCCAGCGACAAGCCCTACTACTAGTAGTATGACGGCTAATACCCATACTAGATTCCTCATTTTCCCACCGTTTTTACCCGTATAGATCTTAGAATATTGTGGGAACAAAAATTAGTTTTAAATTTAACTTTTATAATTATAAACTATGATAAAAATTATTTATAGTAATAAAACAAAACCATACACGAAATATTAAGATGGTATTGATGTTTAAAGTCGAGAGATGTATTCCCTGTAAAGGTTATGTAAAGCATTTTGCCATGTTGTAAATTCTGTTGGGTTTTCTGGGTATTTTATGTAAAGTTTTTTTATCTTCTTACTGTATTCTGCCACCAGAGCTAATTTCATGAGAAGAGATGGTCTTCCCAAACCACGTAGTATTCTTGATAACTTATCTAGTACAGAGATATCTGCCTTTACCTCACCACTAACACTTGTATCGTAGACGTCTTCTTCCTTCATTACTCTGTATTTCATACCATATTCTATTTCATTATTACTTAGTTTTTGCAAGAATATCCTGAAGATATCTAGACTTGCTTGTTTAGCACCTAGTGTGTGCATATAACTGGTGTTTATGCTCCATAAATTTTCCTGTGTGATACCGTTTTCCAAGGCCCTCAAAATAGTGTTTCTTGCTTGAAGTGCAGCATGCATAGCATATCCCATACCGCCGCCGTGCACAGGGTTTACTGTGTACCCAGAATCCCCTATAACTATCATATTAGACCATATTAGTGTGTCCAGAGGTCTGCGCGTAGGAACATAAGATCCACCAGCTGATAATATGTTCGTGTATTTACTTATCTCATCTCTTCTAGCAAGTTTCGTGTAGAAGAGCTTTTTAGGATTAGGGTGCCCGACTCCTCCCTGGACGCCCAGACCGATATTTGCTTTATTCTTTCCTTCAGGAAAGAACCACCAGTAACCTCCGGGTGCAATGTCCTGGTTTAAATATATTCTAATGTATTCCGGGTTCTCGATATCATACTCTAATTCTCGTATCTCTCTATAAGCTATGTTGGTGTCTCTCGGGTTTATTCTCTCAGAAATAGGCCACTCAGCAGGTAATAGCAATCTTATAGCACTACTATTTCCAGTGGCATCTACAAAAATATCAGCTAAGACTTGGAATCTATCACCTCTATTGTTCTCTACGAGAAGGCTTTTGACACGACCTCCTTCCATAACCGGTTTTACAACTCTATGTCTTAACAAGACTTCAGCTCCATTATTGATTGATTGTCTAACTATTCTGCGACCAACTAGGTTTCTATCAATAATATAGCCTTCCCCATCAACTTTGAAGACTACGTCTTCGTCTGGACTAAATATGAGTATTCCTTTCACCTGTTGCTTTATCTCTTCTCCTCGGGGCTCAGGGATACCTGTCTCAACAAAGTGGTGTCTCCCTATAGCATCGCCGCAAGGCTTGCCCCAAAGCTTGTCTTCATTAACCATATCTATACCGAGAGCGTTTACGCCTTTTTCTGATAACAGGTATAGCAAGGAGGCTCCAGCAGGACCTAAGCCGGCGATAACAACTTCGTAGCGGTCTTTTTCCATGACTTACACCAGATAGTACCGGGTATGTATTTGTTATTATTAAAATATCTTCATAAATTTTATTCCTCTTTAGAGCCTTGTATCGTTATTTTAATTAGCTCTAAGAAATAACCATATATTGTTATTGAGAGTCTTGAGATAATAGGTGATAAGAAATGAGCTTCTTCAGGAGAAGAAGAGGAATTTTCGACATATTTGAGGAGATGCTTAGAGAATTCGAGGAAGAGTTCTACGAGTTAGAGCGTGAATTTGAACGACTTGTTAGAGAAAGAGGGCTCGAGGTACGAGGACCCTTCGTATACGGTTTTAGAATAACCATAGGTCCTGACGGCAAGCCGATTATAGAAGAGTTCGGTAATGTCCGGAGAGAGGCTGGTAGACCTAGAATAACAGAGGAACGTGAGCCCCTTGTTGATGTGTTCGAGGAAGGCGAAAACATTATTATAGTTGCTGAGGTCCCTGGTGTTGATAAGAACAAGATTAAGATTAATGCTACAAAGAACAAACTTATTATACAGGCTAGTAACGAGTATAGAAAATACTATAAGGAAGTCAGACTCCCTAAGCCGGTAAAGCCAGAGACAGCGAAAGCTAGTTACAAGAACGGTGTGTTAGAAATCAGAATCGAGAAGCTAGAAAAGGAGAAGAAAGAAGAGGAAGGGATAGAAGTAAAAGTAGAGTAAGTAATAAAGAAAGCTACCCAAAACACTGTTCATCGATACTCAACGAGGGTGTTTCAAACTAAGATTTTTCTTCCTCCATAAAAAATTCCAGCTCTTTCTCATACTCATCTCTTTTTAGCTCTTTTATGACAGCCTTATCAGTGTCAACAGCGCCGACACCTTCTGGGTCAAGCATTATTAATCTAAAACTCTTTTTTCCATTAATTGCTTCTTCTACTTCTTCTAGACGCTTTTCGCATGCTTCTTTATTTACCTCTTCGTATGTACACACGCTTTCAAGGACTTCTTTTACTCTATGTAGCACACCCTCAATAGTGGTTATATATCCCTGCGAGGCTGGTCCAGGTTTTATATCTATACCAAGTTCTGGCAGAATCACACGTGTAGAGGAGGACCTAACTATGAGAATATTTAGATCGTTAGGACTAGTTACGTGAATTATTATCTTCTTCGGTTTAGTAGCCTCTAGAATACGTGCATCATTTGTTTTGAACCCGCATTTCTTGCATTTTCCCGTACTTAGCACTATCTTCCCAATACGAGGTACATCGTACAGGTACTCAGCGTACTCCAAACTATTTGTCCTGCATACAGGGCATTCTATAGTTGTACGATACAACTCTTTTAGTGTTCCTGTTCCAACATCTACGTTGTTGTTATTATTATTCATACTCTTAACCTCTATGCTCAGCACTTAAGGGATTCTTCATAGGCTCTGTTAGTACGGCCCTCATCACAGCTGTTGCTCTAGAAAAAATCCTCACTATTATCCTTCAATGAAATACTACTTTTATATATTGTGATTTCGTAATGAAATTAGAGGAGAATTATAGTGGGTACTATAATAATAAAGCTTCCCGAGAAGGTCATTGAGAGGCTTAGAGAAAAAGCTAGAGAGGAGGGCTTCTTTCTAGTAACTGATTATGTACGTAGCCTTATATACAGAGAACTTGGTATTGAGCATGATTTCGAGGAAGAGAGAATACTTGAAGACATAAGAAGATTAATGCAGGGAGATATTCCTGAGCACGTCTTGAACAAAATAGTTGAGAGAATAGGTGGACCGCTCAAAACGACTGGAGAAAACATAGACAAGATAGTGGCGAGGGTCGAGAGAAGAATAACAGACATCATTAATCCTTTTACCTCAAAAGTTGATGAGCTGGCTAGGAGGATAGCCGAACTCCAAGAGCGGATAGAGGAGATTGAACAAGCCCTTAAAGAGAAAGAGGAAGCAAGAGAACAGGCTGTTGCTATACCTTCCCGTGAAAAACCAGCTTATGCATTCCATCCACGTAAATCAGCTATAGCAAGACTAAAGGAGCAAGGTGCAGTTTACGAGTCTGAGCTTAGCTGGCTTAAAGATGCTGATGCCTTCTTCGAGAAATTGAGAAGAGAAGGAGCAGTTATATTGAATTTAGGGGATGAGAGAATAGCCGTGGATAAAGAGTTCTGGGAGAGATTCCTACGTAAAATATCTGAAATAACGACTTCTAATGAAGACGAGATAAAGATAATGCTTCGTAGACAAGAGTATAAGCTATTTAAGAAGCTAAAGGAAAAGGGATTCGTCTATTTTGATGGTTCTACGAGAAAATGGAACATACTTAGCATTAGCACATAGGTATGTGTTTTGCTTAGCCTTCTACTATCCTAATGAGGCTTCCATTATTCCTTGGCACAGTAGTAGTAATGTGAAATAATTCTTGTTCTATAAGGTTTCTTATAACACATAGGGTTTTGGAAGGTGCTGTAGGCGGTAAAATTATTATGAGTCTCAAACCAGTAGCATCCAGCGCGATGTATCTTGCTATTCCAAGCTTCTTTACATTCTCAATTATCTTGCTAAAAGCATCGATTGAATAGTTATCCTTATACTCCATTATCTCGCTTAGCTTACTAAGAGCTTTTAGTAATCCATTATAGTCTCTCATCATAGAGAATAATTTGAACTCATAAAGGGCTTCAAGCACCTTATACCTCTGTGTACTATGTGATAAGCCTACTTCGTTGTTCTTGGAAATATTATTCTTAGAGCCTATAATTACAACTCGAAGATTAGTAGGCAGTTGTGTTCTAAAGATAGGTGCTCCGACTCCTAAGTTTTTTAAAGTCATTGTCTCGAGGAATCCACCGTACTCGAACATTGCAACGCTAAAAATGTTGTTAGGGTATAAACCTATTTTTGCGGCAATCTCGCGTATTGGCTGTATCTTTCTAGATAACAGGTTTAAAGCTGTCTCTACAGCGAGTTTCAACAGGTTTGCCTCGTCTGTTCCAAAAGTTTGTGGCAGAGACTTTATAATAACATTGTATCTTTTGCTATCTCTGTTTTCTCTATGTATAGGGCTCTGATACTGTAGGCTCTTTAATGCCAGGTTACAAAGATCATCATTAATATCTCTCATACACTCTATTTTTGCTTCTCCACTTTCACTCTCTTGTACTTCAATAGTTATTCTAGGATCCTCTACAGCTAGTCCAAACTCTAGGATACGATCATAGAAGTCTATTACACCGAGCCTTAGGTACGTAGGCGTAGTTACTTGTGCTTTAACCACTTTTGAACCCTTTCAATTTTTGAGTTTATACTTTCTATTAGAGGCATGTCTTGAACATACTTTTTTCCAGTAATTAGTGCAGTCTCTGCTTTGCCAAGTTCATAGCCGATATATGCTATATGATCTCTAAGCTTTATAAGATCTTTTTGGATAAGCTGGCGTAGAATGCTCATTGCATCAGTACCTTTTATTATTACAATAGGTTTTCTCTCGGGATCTCTAATACTATACACAGCTAATTTTATCATCTTCTCATCGTGATCCACAGCTATTCTCACATAGTTGTCTTCGATGCTGAAGGGTTCAATAACATCTTTGACTATAATGAGTTCTCGCGTTTTCTCCTCATTTTCTAGTAGTGGCGAGGCAGGATTCTTATCCCTTAAGAACAGCATATCTACTCCCAAATCTTCTGGTGCTCTTTTTTTAACAAGACTTATAGTTGCCATAGTACTTGCTAAGAAAACTTCTGGTAACGAGTATCTCGCTTTCCATTTATCTTTTACAACATAAAATATGGATACCCCTAGCTCCCCTAAAATACTCACTAGTAGAGCGTTAACACCTATACTATCAGCATCCATATTCTCTACAACATTCGAAATACTTGCAGCTATTGGCGTGTCTTTAAGATTACGCGCTACAAGATCATAAAGCACAATACTCTCTGCTAGACCTAAGAATGGGAGACGCAGTACTGGATCCACAGCTATTTTCTGCATACCATAGCTTCTAAAAACATTGACAGCTCTTCTAAGATCATCGTATATGTTGGTGACATAGTTATCTGTAGGACTAGTTGTTGGAGCGACAGCGACATACGCAGTATCTCTATTCATCTTGTAAATATGATTTGTATGCTGTTTTGTGATACCAAATACTATGTCTACATTTTCTTCATGCGAGAGCTTGGCTATTAGTTCTGGGTTTTGTGTTTCTATTCCTATAGCCTTGGAAGTACACTTACTCAGGGTCTTCAATTTCGCAATAGCTGTCTCGAGAGCTTCCTCGTAACCGAATCCAAGAACAATTATATCGCTATGATACTCTTCATACTCTTGGGCAAACTTACAGATATCATCTACGGATACGTGTGGTGGTATCTCAGATGCTATTATAAATGGCGGAGGACGTAGGGGGATTTTTAACCCACTCTTTGTCTCAATGTATTCTCTTTTCATTTTCTTTAACTCTTCAAAAGCAGTCCTCATAATGTCTAGTCCTAAAATAATTGTGGCAGAAACTTCTTTTGATAGACTCGCTCCTTCCAGTACAGCTTTTATTACTCTAGGCAAGTCTGATGGATCATCAGGCCCTTTGTAAGTTTCAATACCAGTAGCTTCCTGGATAGGTGATACATTATCTCTTATCGTGCCTGGCACAAGGATTAGATCTATACCTGAGAGTTCCTTGTGTTTATTCTTTAGATGATCTGCAATCATAGAAGCACTCATGAGACCTATTGCAGGAACATCTAGGCTAATTATCTTTACTAAACTCGCTATATCAGGCTCTCTTCTCAGTACTTCTTTTATTATCCCCTCTCCGAGCTTGCTTGTAATTATTGCTATTTTCAAAACATAAAACACGCTCTCTTGCTTTTATGTAACAAAAAGGTATAGATAGCTATTAAGGCTTTGAGACGAGAAGCGGAACACACAGGTTGTTTTATCAAGTGTAGAAAAAGATGGGATGAATAGTGTCTAAAGAACTTTTAACTCATTTTCTCTTAGCTAGATACCCTATAGCTAGTCCTACTACAAATAGCAGTATGGCTAGACCACCAGCTGTACCCCAGTTTGTCTCTGTTATTGTGGTTGTATCAGTAACGGTTGTTGTCGTGGTAACGGTTTTGGTGAACGCCATTGATGTTGCCCAGGATAACAGATTAGTTATGAACTTTGGTCCATCAAGCTGTACTCCATAGTACTCGGTGGACCAGCCTGGTTGGTAGTCACCGTAAGGCGACTCGCCACTTACAATTACTACGCTGTTGACACCATTGACGTTTATAACTTCTACTGCTAGCAATACGTATTTCGATCTAATCTTGTTAGCTATTTCATTTACATATGCCATGCTTGTTGGCGGATTGTTATCAGCTACATAACCATTTTCTGAAGTCCAGGCTATTCTAAATACATTATCTGGCTTAGTTGCGGTCAGATTATGCCAGTTGCCCTCCGCGTCAACCCATGCTAGAGGCGCGGGACCGTGGAACAAGACACCTTTTGTTACACCCTCAGCTACAGCTTCTGCGCCTTTATCAGGGCTTATAGTGCCAACAACTCTGTAGAAACGACCGGCGTTTACAACGTCGTCATAAACAGAGCTGTAATCTATACGTAGTTTAGATCCTATGGTCTCCAAAATACTATTGGCTGCAAATTGGCTATCGCTACCAGCACCATAGTCGCTGTCTCCAGCTACCCATAAAACCTTGTTGCCCTCGCTAAACCATTTTTTCAAAGCATTTAGCTCATCCGATGTTAGTGCTGTTGTGGGCTGACCTATTATTAGGACATCAAAATCTTTCAATAAATCATAAGTAAATGGTTCCTCTATCTTTATCCATTCAAACTGCGTGAGATTACCCATTAGATCGTCTAGCATTTTATCGCTTTCGCCATGAGCCAGATCCGCCGCGGCTACTATTTTTAGCGCGGAAGCGCTTGGAAGAGAACCCAGTACTCCTAGTGCTAGTATTAATAGAAGAACGAAGCTGGGGATGACTTTTTTCACTAGTACATCACCAGGTTATTTTTCATTATTGAAGGTATTAAAACGGTTCTCATACCGAGTTATCACTAAGCCTTTTAGATAGTAGCACTGAACTGCTTCTACATTAGTAATACAGCATAGTAATACTGGTACCTTGTAAGCGTATTATTTCGGATAGCTATAGAGACTATGCAATACATTAATGCTATCTTAATATAGTCCTGTATATTCACTCTATTATTGGTGGTATTGTTGGTGAGTAGATCTGTTAGCATTCTTATTCTAGTGATTATAATCATCGGCGTAATTGCTGGCGGCTTGTGGCTTTTGACGAAGGGTGGTGGAAAGGAGACTACGACTCCTGTTGGTGAGAAGGGAATAACGCTAGTGATAATAACTAGACATGATACGACAATACAGGAAAAGACAAAGCAGCTTTTCCTGAGCAGTGAAATAGCAAAGAAGTACAACATAAAAGATCTCAAATTTATCGAGGTAGGACCAGCATTATGGGAATCGTATATTGCTAGAGGCGGCGTTGACATAGGATGGGGTGGCGGCCCTACACTTTTCGACATGTTACTGGAAGATGATTATCTAGAACCTTTAACCAGCGACCTTGTCTTAGAAGAAGTTGCTAAAATCCCAGACGACATAAGTGGTGTTCCTCTTAAGAGGTATAACGATAAGGGCGAGTTGATGTGGGTTGCAGCAGCTATTTCCTCGTTTGGATTTACGATAAACAAAGAAGTTTTGAATGAGTACGGGCTTCCGACACCTAAGACGTGGGCAGACCTGGGTTCCATAGATCTTGCAAAAACCGGCCAGCTCCTTGTCGGCATAGCCGATCCCACGAAGAGCACAAGTAACACGAGAATTTATGAAATAATTCTTCAAGCATATGGCTGGGAAGAGGGATGGAAGCTACTCGCTAGGATAGCCGGAAACTCCAGAGTATATGATGCTAGTGATGCCGTGAGAATAGGTGTTATAAATGGAGAAATAGCCGTAGGTATAACCATAGACTTCTATGGTTATACAGCAATGGTCTTAAATCCCAACTGTGAGTACATAGTGCCACAAGGCGCTTCGATAATTAACGGTGACCCTATAGCTCTCATCAAGGGTTCGAAACATAAGGAGGCAGCAGAAGCATTTATCGCATGGGTCTTATCAGAAAGCGGCGGTCAACAAGTCTGGATGGATCAACAAATAAATAGATTGCCTGCTAACCCCAAAGTATTCGAAACACCAGCTGGTAAACAAAGAGAGGATCTGAAGAACCGTTACTACGCAGTTCTGAATACTCAGAGTATAAACTTTAACGATACCAGAGCCTTAGCTACAGAGAGAGCTATGCAAGAATACTTTAAAGCAGTATTAGTGGATGCACACGATGATCTAGTAGAAGCTTGGAGAACCATAGTTAACGCATATGTAAGCGGCCGTATAAGTAAAGAGGAGTTCAAAGCATATGCAGCAAAACTGGGAGAGCCACTGGAGTTCAAGGATCCACGTACAGGCGAAATAGTTAAATTTACAGAAGAATACGCTAAAAGCATCAATGACCTAATAAAGAAGGATCCGTCATACCTAAATGCGTTAAAATCGACATGGAGAGATAAAGCTATAGAGAAGTATAGAGAGATAATCTCTGAGCTCAGCGGTTGAAGAAAAGATGGCAAACAGAGGCAACAATACCTCGATCCCTAATAAAAACATAGGCTTTTTACCTCAAGTCCTTAAAGACCCTGTACTACTAGCATTCATATTCATTCCATTAGTCACGCTCGCTATATTCTTAATTGTGCCGGTTGCTCTAATGCTTAAGGATGCGTTTTTGTATAATGGCGAGTTTTCTTTCTACTGGTTTAAGAACATTTTTTCTTCGAAGAAGTACATCAATCTTAACCCAGAAACAAGTGCTTTTAGAATAGTGCACCCGCCTAACGCGCCGCCGATTCTCATGATTGAAGGTAAGAATTATGGTGTAATTCTAAACTCTCTGATAAATTCTCTGATAGTAACAGTTATTGCTACCCTCATAGGCTTAGTCGTAGCATTCATATTTGCTAGATACGAGTTTCCCGGCAAGACTGTCCTAAGAGTACTAGCAACGATCCCCCTACTCGTAACCCCCTTTATAAACGCGTATGTTGTTAAAAGACTCTTTCTTCCTAACGGGCTTTTCTCTTATATATTTTACGATGTACTCCACATACTTCCCTGGCGCATAGGCATAGACGGTTTAGCGGGAGTAACTGTTACGCAGATCATGACGTTTTATCCTATTGCGTACCTGAACATCTACTCTAGTCTAATAAATATAGATCCGAGTCTAGAGGAGCAAGCTGAGAATCTTGGTGCAGAAGGTTTCAGATTATTTAGAACTATAACTTTGCCTCTTGCTATGCCCGGTATCGCAGCTGGTGCTACACTGATATTCATCTTCAGCTTAGAAGATCTAGGAGCACCTATAGTATTTCATAGTCACCCCCTAGCTAGAAATCTCATAAGTTACCAGATTTACGATGGATTTCTATCCTTATCGGGACAACGTATGCCAGAGGTAGCAGCGCTAGCCGTTATCCTCCTCGTTATAGCTTTCACAGGTTTTCTTGCTATAAGACACTATGTTAGCCTTAAATCATATGCTATGGTGAGCAGAGGTGGTAGATGGAAGCCTCGTGTTAGAAAACTAGGTACTAAAGGTATTCTGCTGATTTTCCTAGGAATACTCCCATTAATTCTAGTAACAGTACTCCCCCAATTTGGTGTTGTTGCAACAGCATTTAGCGATAGATGGACGGGCCCCCTGCCACAAGGCTTTAATACCGAGAACATGTATCAGATATTCGTTAACCCAGATGTTAGAAAACACATATTTAATAGCATATTCTACTCGTTCAGTGCTTTAGCCATAATAATAGTATTGGCTACTATGTCTAGTTACGCTGTTAGTAGAGCAAGAATTCCTGGTGTTAGTATCCTAGACGCCTTAGTAACTATACCGATTGCGATGCCCGGTCTTGTTGTCGCTGTCGGATATTTCTATTTCTTTAGCATGTTATTCCCAGGAACAAGTCTTGATCCTACTAATCCATTAGCGTTTAATCCTGCGCCCATCTTGATATTGGCATATGCTATAAGAAAACTGCCATTTACGGCAAGAGCTGTGTATGCCGGGTTGCAACAAACACACGTGGTCTTAGAAGAGGCAGCCATGAATCTTGGTGCAAGCAGGCTAAGAACTATAGCTACTATAGTTATCCCCTTAATATTGGTCAACATCATAAGTGGTGCTATGATAAGCTTTGTATACTCTATGACGGAAGTGAGTGTTAGTATAACTATTGGTGCACTAAATAGAGACAAAGCCCCCTTAACATACTATATGAAAGACTCGATAACAAGACAAATGGAGGCTATACAGATAACAGCAGCTCTAGGTGTATTACTAATAATTATTCAGCTTGCTGTAATCACTATAATTACGCTTGTCTTTAAGCAAAGATACGCGTTCATAGGTGTATAAGTTGACCAGAGTATCACTGGTTGGTGTAAGGAAGATTTTTGGTAAAACAGTAGCTGTCGACAGAGTAAGTATAGATATCGAGGATGGCGAATTATTCACCATAGTCGGGCCAAGTGGTTGTGGGAAGACAACGCTTCTCAGAATAATAGCTGGGTTTGAGATGCCGGATGAGGGCCGTGTGTTTTTTGACGATAAGGATGTAACGAGGCTAAAGCCTAGTCAGAGAAACACTGCTATGGTCTTCCAGAACTATGCTCTGTGGCCTCATATGACTGTGTTTGAAAACATAGCATACGGGTTAAAGCTACGTAAACTCCCTAAAGAGGAGATTAAGAGCCGAGTAATGCAAGTAGTAGAACTCGTAAGACTCGAGGGTCTGGAGGACCGTTATCCTCTACAACTCAGTGGTGGACAACAACAACGAGTAGCGCTTGCTAGGGCTCTGGTTGTAGAACCAAAAGTGTTATTGTTAGATGAGCCTCTCAGCAATCTCGATGCAAAACTCAGGATAGAGATGCGCGAAGAGATAAAGAGACTACAGAAAATGCTTGGGATAACAACAATATATGTTACACACGACCAGGAAGAGGCTATGAGTATATCTGACAGAATAGCCGTCATGAACAAGGGCCGGATACTCCAAGTTGGGAAACCTAGAGATATATACTTTTATCCGAAGAGCATCTTTGTCGCTAGTTTTGTAGGTAGGAGTAATATACTAGAAGGATTAATAGTCGGTAAGAAGGGCGAAGTAGCCGAGGTTGTTATCAGCAGTGGGAAGAAGCTGCGAGGAGTAGTAGCTAGCGATAGGTATGTAGAGAAAGGCGAGAAAGTAGCTGTTGTAATAAGACCCGAAGCATTTACTATGCAGCCCCCGTCAACAGATTACAACATTATAGAAGGCAGCGTGGAGATAACCATGTTTCAGGGAGATAAAGTGAACGTCAAGCTCAGAGCAAAAGAGTATACTTACACTATATACCTAGAACCTGAAACAGATATTCCTCCAGGCACTTATCTTTCTCTGTACGTGCCTGTCTCCAAGACTAGGGTAATGCCTCTAGCATGAATCTTTTATCATGATTGTCTTAAACTAATACAAGGGTGAAAATGATGAGGATCCCCAAATCCATTATTGTGATGACACTACTCTTTACGCTTGTAGTAATTCTGCAAGCTACCAGTGTTGTATCCGAAGCATCGTCCCTAGAAAAACCTATAACAAAGTCTCCATTACCAGGGTATCCGCTGATAGCCAAGCCTGGTAGCAGTTGTATTGTTGAGCTGAAGCAAGACATTGCTGAGGAGGTTGGGTCCGCCTATCTCGGTAAAGTAAGCCTCATAGATAATACTAAGCTTGTTCGGGAAGAATATATGCTGAAATATAAGGTGTTGTCAGAGACTAAACTCGAATTACTTGTACCAGAATATGTGGAGCCAGGAGTATATGACTTGATCCTAACAGTCGGAGATGCTAACTACACAATACCTAATACAGTATGGGTTTTAGATCATCTCTCACAGACCTTAACAATAATGCATCAGTCAGATGACCACGCTATGGGGGGCAAGGACCTGAGAGTATCTGCTGGTATACTTGCTCAACTCCTGGGCGTAGACGTTGTTTTAGATACAGGTGATGTAACCGATAAGGCCTCTGCTATAGAAGCTACAGACTATGTAGATACTGTTATAAGTTATTATGGTTATACGCCGCTTTTCGTGGCGCCAGGAAACCATGACACAGGTTCTTCTGCTTTTGAAGAATACATTGCCCCACGCATATGGTTTAAGTGTATTGATTGGCTCTTTCTAGCAACTCTAGACACTGGTGAGAAAGCACATCCCTCTAAGGAACAACTTGAGTTTCTCAGAGAAGCTCTTAAAACTAGTAGCAATGTATCAGTGAGAATAGTAATGTTTCATCATCCTACATTTTGGTACTGGGGGAGATTGGAGACAAACTTTCAGGACAAAGACTTAACAAAATACTTAAGTGACTACTGGAGACCAGCCCTCGATGTGGCAAGAGAGTTTCTTGAACTCGTTGAGGACTATAATGTAACCATAGTTTTAGCTGGCCATATACACAGGGATATGCTAACACAATACTATTCCACAAGAACCGGGGCTGCAACGTTGTTTCTAACAACCACAACTCTGAGCGGAAGCAGGCCCTACTGTAACGGATTCCACATAATCACGTTAAAAAAGAACGGCAACTACTCCCTACTATTCATGAACAATAGTAGAGATAAATGTAATTCCATACCTGTCGATAAAAGTCTCGAAAAACACTTTTACGTGAGACCCATAATATCTGGTAGCGCTATAGGTCTAATAATTCATAACAAGCTAGATTTAGAGTTGAATGGAACAGTAGTACTCCGTATACCATGGACTGGTGATAAGACAGGGTTCTCTATATTCAATACAACAATATTGTATGGTACACCTACTGCCGCACTTCTTGACTATATGCCATACAAAGACAGAATGGTTATAGCACTAGGGCTTTCACTACCATCCTATAGCGGGTTAAAAGTAGTGCTGGCAACAAAACCTGACAAAACACCTCCATCAATAACAATTTCAAGAATGTTCCCCGCAAAGCCCCTTTATGGTAGCCCCTTAACGATATACCTAGAGGTAAAAGATGATGGCTGGGGCGTGGAAGGCATAAACTTATCCATAGAGACCATTAGTGGTAAACCCATAAACTACAGCCTCAAGAGCATAGGAGACAACTTAATAGTAGTTATCCCATCTGTTACAGAGTCTTTCAAGATAAAAGTACAAGCAACAGACCTAGCTGGCAACACACGCTCTTCACAGCTCTCAATAAATGTGGCAAAAGCAACAACTCAAACTACTCCAGAGACAACAACGGGTAAAACTACTACAACTACTACAGCCCCACAACCTGCCAAGACAGACTATACTAGATACATACTAGTAGCAATAATTATTACTGTTATAGCTGTACTCTTCGTGATGGTGTTTAAGAGGACGTAGCAACACCGGCTTACTGCTCATAAATGTCTTTACGCCTTTCAGCAAGTAAAAACATTTGTTTTCTAGCCTTCTCAACTTCTCTAAGATCTATTTCAATGATCAGATAACCCTGCTTAAAGCCTAACATAGACAAGATAGAGCCATAAGGGTCTACGACTATGCTATGGCCAGCAAATACTTCTTCTAACGTACTGCTCTCTCCTACACGATTAGAAGCAGCTAAAAATACCTGATTCTCAGCTGCTCTCACTCTTGTAAACAAATGCCACTGCTCTAGTCTTTTCAAACTCCAAGCAGCAGATACTAGTATTAGTGATACACCCATTAACGCGAGCCTACGCGATAACTCTGGGAATTTCAAGTCATGACAGATCTCAAAACCTATTTTTACACCTTTATATTCCACAATACTCACTTTGTTACCAGGAGAAAAAACACTGTCTTCGCCAAAAGGTTTGAAAAGATGAATCTTGTCATAATAGCCTCGTATTTTCCCTTGTTCGTCCACAAATAGCATCCTGTTATAAAAATTACCTTGCTCTAAGACAGGTATACTGCCTGCTACTGCTACGGAAAATTCCTCTGCAAACCATGTCATGAATCTCTCAGCTCTCTCGCCCAGAAGCTTGTTTTTACTGATACTGTAGCCACAACACCAAAGCTCTGGTAGAAGCATAATGTCAGGATCATCGCTTATGCATTGTTTTGCCATTGTGTATGCATTTTCCATATTCCGACTATTTCTCTGTTCGTCTATCTCCATTTGTATTATACAAAGACGAAGAGTATCCATTTGATACCAGACCCTCTAGGTACTTAGCTTGATTTCAACCAACTCTGTCTCTAAGTTATCCAGGTCTAGAAGAGCATATGATCTCTTCCCTGAGACCCAGCCATGAAGCTCGCCTGGATTTAAAACCAAGGTGTTATCAATAAACTTTTTATCACTATAATGGGTATGACCATAGAGTATCACATCATAATCTGTCTGTTTTGCTAAAGAGTATATAATGTCAGTAGTTTGCTCTCTTCCCCCAAACCCATGTACTAGTAATAGTTTTCGCCCGCCGAGACTGATCTTATAAGGCGGCTCATGAATCTCATAGTCATAGCTTCTCGCTACACGTAGAAGCAAAGATTTATCTCCATCATTATTACCAAATATACCTACAAATTTAACCCTGCTCTCACTTAAGAGCTCTAACATAGCTCTTAGTGTAAAAGGCGAGATTATATCACCTAGATGAACTACCGTTTCCACACCTCTTTCGAGTATTTGCTCTATAACTTTCCTTAAAACCCACACATTATCATGCGTATCGGAAACTATCCCTACTAGCATCAATCAGCCCCAAAATAATATTAATTATATATTTAATTATAACAGCATATCTCTGGTTGATAGACTAGGTAAACCAGGATATGGGTGCATCTTAGTGCTCATATTTATAGGTCTAGGCCCTTCTATTTACTCTATAACTCTAGATGCACTTAAAGCGCTAGATTATTGCGATGAAGTATACCTTGATGCATATACTTCTATAATATTAGATCTTGATTTAAAGAAATTTGAAGAAATCACGGGTAAGAAACCAGTCTTGTTATCTAGAAAAGACCTTGAAGGCGAAGGAGCTAGAGACATAATACGGAGAGCTCGTGAGAGAAATATTGCAATAATAGTTGGAGGAGACCCCTTCATAGCTACCACGCATATATCGCTCAGAATAGATGCTGAAAAACAAGGTGTTAAGACCATAGTGTACAACGGGGTTTCAGCCTATACAGCTGTAATTAGTGTGACTGGTCTTCAGATATATAAATTCGGCAAACCAGTCACGATAGTATTCCCTTTCGACAACCTCTATTTTACTTCGCCATACTATGTACTCCTAGATAATTTATCAAGAAATCTTCATACATTTTTCTTTCTAGACATTAAGGCTGAAGAGAGGCTATTTATGACAATAAATGATTCTATAAAGATACTCTTCAAGATAGAGGAAAAGTTATTGAAAGAGGGAGAAATCAGAAACAGAATATTACCAAGCCTACTAGGTATAGGCGTTGCTAAGGCTGGTACCAGAGATGTTGAAGTTAAAGCAGCACTGCTTAAAAACTTGTTACATAAAGCATTCACTTCCCCGCCACATTCTCTCGTAATCCCGGGCAAGCTGCATGACGTGGAGAAAGAAGCTCTACAAATACTGGGTGGCGCAAAAAAAGAAGACATAATTATTCATGAGAAGACGATATCACAGCTCTGTATAGATAATAAGATAATAAATAATGTTACTAGGAGATGACACAAGTTTGTTAGGAGTAAAAGGTGATCTTCATATTCACTCTATTTTCAGTGATGGTAAACCATCCCCGTTGGAAGTGATACTTGTTGCGCTGAGAAAGAAGTTACGTGTTATCTCTATAACAGATCATAATAGTTTTAAAGGATCCTCAGAAGCTTTACGAATAGCTAAGAATATGGGTCTTCAAGATAATTACTTAGTTATTATACCAGGTGCTGAGATAAGGACTAGTATAGGCGAGATAATACTATATTGTCATGAACCACTCGAAAGCTTTCCGACAGATCCTTATGAACTCTTAGATTACTCTGCTCAACATCAATGTTTTACTGTGGCGCCGCATCCATACGATCTTCCAAGGCTAGGAATAGGTACTAATGTCCTCAAATTACCTATAAATGGTGTGGAAGTCTTCAATGCATCATCACCTCGTGTATCTAATATGAGGGCGATGAAAAAGATCGGTGTACTAGCAGATAAGACCTTGCTTGCCAATAGTGATGCGCACATCCCAGAATACATAGGTGTGGCATTTAACATATTATTCTTAGAAGAATTATCCCTTGAAGCAGTATTTACAGCACTTAGGAAGAAAAGAGTTGTACCTGTACCTGGGAGTCCTCAATTTATAGATATTATTAAGAGATATAGTTGGAGCATTGCAAGAAGAGCTAATCCGGCGTATCAGAGATACTAGAACTCTGGCACGTCTACGTATTTATACGCTTTATCTATTGCTTGTTTAAGCTTTCTCTGATGATCTCTTAACCATTTGACAAGTAGCTCTCTTGCATATGCTTTGCATTCTCCGCACAAGATCTCACCATTTCGACACTTGTCATAAATAGCCTTAAGACTAGCATCTTCTTTTATGAGGTGATACAAGTAAAACTCGTACACACTACACTTCTCTGGTATTCCACCAAGCTCTCTCTGTTCTTTTGCTGTAGCTCTCCCACCAGTTATTGCATTTGCTAGCTTTTTACTAGCTATTTCTGGGGGGTCTGATAAGAATATAGCATACTCTGGTCTGCTACTACTCATTTTATTGCCATCAAGACCAGTCATAAACCTGTGATAAGTAGATGCAGGTCTTTCAAGACCCAGCTCGGACCCAAATCTGTCAGCTAAGTCTCTAACTAAGCGTATATGAGGATCCTGGTCAATCCCTACTGGTACTATAATGTTTTTGTACTCTCCAAAAGCTTCTAGTTGTGGGTGTAGGATATCTGCAGCCTGCGTTAATGCAGCCATAATTTTTCCAGGCTCTAGTCTACCATATATAGCTTCAAGTTCTGCTAACGTCACCTTTCTTGAGAACATCTGTATTAACCTATAGTATGGAGTCTCATAATTAGTCTGGAAATATATGTGTACCTTTTTATTCTCGAGGCCGAGAGCTATAAGATTAGCAACATATTCTGTGACAGCGTACTCTACTACTTCTTTTCTGCTAAGCTTTCTCACAGCGTAGGCCTCAGCATCAGCTATGGGTATAAATAACTCTAAGCCCAGTCTCTGGTAATATATTATCTGATCCATCAGTATCTTATGCCCAAAATGGACTTTGCCGCTTGGCATAAAACCTGTAACTAAAGCTACCTTCTCCTTCTTCTTCTTCAACGCTTCTAACACACGTGTATCATAATCGCGATGCCCAAAAATCACTCCTCTCTTCATTAGTGAGTGAGGGTTCTCTATCTTATCTAGTAATTCATAAAATGGCTTTATCCCGAAAGTTTTCATAGCTTTCTCATAATCATGGATTACAGTAGCCCCCCAGGGATCGAGTCTAAGCTCCTCGCTGCGCCCCATATCCTATCGCTACCCTGCATGTAAAAGGTTGTTTACAAAATATAAATTCTAATACTTGCGCGGAGAATATAATACTCGTGATAGGTGTCTAAAAGTGTCTCTTACATCTACTAGTTTACTTGATAAATACGCACAGCTACTTCTAGAATACAGCATATCTGCTAGAAAAGGCATGGAAATAACGATAAATGGAACATACGATGCGCTACCTTTGTTAAGAAGCATTGTTCGCATTTCTAGCAGAATAGGTGTATATCCTATTGTATTTATCAGAGACGAAATCCTCGAGGAGGAGTTTTACAGAAATGCGGACAAAGACTTATTAAAACACGTACCAGGTCTTGATCTATATCTAGTAAAGAATATTGATGCAACTATAAGCATAGTTTCGAGCACGCATACAAAACACTTATCTTCTATAGATCCCGAGAAAATAAAGATTCGCGAAGCATCACGCATGGAATTGAGAAAGATCTTTCTTGAACGAAGCGCTAAAGGAGAGCTTTGCTGGGTAGTTGCGGCATATCCCACGAAGGCTATGGCTCAAGAAGCTGGACTTAGCTATTTTGAATTCGAGGAATTCGTGTTTAAAGCATGCAAACTACACTATGATGACCCGGTGGACCAATGGCGTATACAAGCTGAGACACAGGAGAAAATAATCAATTCTATCTCGAAAATTAAAGAGTTTAGAATAGTTGGTGAAGGCACGGATCTAGTATTCAGTACTGAGGGTAGGAAATGGATAAACGATGATGGACATTATAATATGCCTGGCGGCGAGATTTTTACAGGGCCGCGCGAAGACTCCATTAACGGTTGTATAAAGTTTAGCTTTCCAGTACTCTGGCATGGAGTAGAGATAGATGGTATAACTCTATGTTTTAGAGATGGAACCGTAGTAGAAGCTAGTGCTAGTAAGGGAGAAAAAGCCCTCCTAAAACTTCTCGAAACCGATGAAGGGGCAAGAAAAGTAGGAGAAGCAGCGTTCGGCCTAAACTATGATATATCAAGATATGTTAGGAATATTCTGTTCGACGAAAAAATCGGGGGAACAATCCACATCGCACTAGGTTCATCCTATCCCGAGACTGGTGGCAAAAACACATCATCCATACACATGGACATGATTAAAGACATGAGAAGTACGGAGTCCAAAGTTTATGGAGATGGTGATTTGATATACAGTAATGGCAAGTTTTTACTCTCTTGAATCCAACTACAATAACTGGGTATCAAAAACGCTGCCAGAAACAACTAGTTCTAATCATAGAAGAATAGTAAAGCACGGAATCCCCGTCATAGTGTTACTATTCCTAGTAGCCTTAGCCACTACAGTGACAACCGGAAGCGCTTTACATGTACAACCAGGGTATAAAACAACGATCGTTTATAATAATATTAGTGATTTCACAATTACACTTAATAACAATGAAAGCATTGTTCTGAAAGGCAATGACATAATAAAAACTAATTGTACATACACCTTAACAGTATATCCTAATTTTTCGAAAAACCCTATTCTCGTACTCGACCTTCACCACTATTGTAATAATACAATAAGAATTTACGAGTATAAACACGCTACAGGTGTTTCGTCTTTAATACTAGTATTCAATGTACACGAGGATGTCTCAGTCCTTCTCGCAAATACTAGCATAACCAGTGTATATTGTTCATTAAGTCCTATAGAGTCTATAGGGCTGATAATTAACATAGGTGTACCCGTGAAGCCCGACTTCTTATACATTAGCTCGTACTTATTCATTAAGAATAAGAGATACGAAATACCCTCTACCTTCTTCACGATACAAGAACATAGAAAGAGTATAGCTCTGAGGTTCTCGTGTAATCTCCCATTAAATTACGCCCTAACGCCCGGTAGAAGCCTAGCAATTGTTCTTAAAGTGCCTAGCTGGTACTACATAATCCTTATAGATGTAGAGAGAATAATGCTGTCAATGAATACAACTATCGCTTCTAGCCCTCTCCCATCTGGTGCTAAGCAATCGGGAGAATATAACGAGTCTTCCGAGAACATAAGTTTACTTAGTAGTGGTTATGAGGGTGGTCAAACGGGTTTAACTGAGGAGGGGGCAGAGAATACTATAAGAAAATATATTGCCGTAACAGTGGCATTATTCATTATAGCTTCTATTATTCTTCGTCTTGTAAGCACTAGGATGAAAACATGTATTAATGTTTGTCTAATTAGTTACAAAATAGATTTAGATAGAGAGGATAAGTGTTGGGCGAAAATAGCTGTAAAAAGATAACTGAGGCAGCAAAGATACTTAAAAAAGGCCAACCAGTCTTAATATTTGATAGTAAAGGCAGAGAAGAAGAAGTAGATATGGTTTATTTAGCTAAGTATATTGGGTACAAAGAGATCTATGACTTACGTGTAAACGCTGGTGGACTTATATGCTATGCTACAGAAGAAAAGATTACTAGGCAACTAGGCATCCCGTATGGCTATGAAATTTACGGCGGTATAGCTTCACTAAAATCGTTAACTGAGAAAGTGCTGGGATATGGTGATCGCCCAGCGTTTACTATTTGGGTTAACCATATCAGTGTCAAAACCGGCATACGTGACAAGGATAGAGCTAGAACTATTACACGATTACACCAAGTTGTCGAGTTAGTAAAGAATAATCAGGTGGATAAGGCATACACTATTTTTAGAGAAGAGTTTGTAGCACCCGGTCATGTACCAATACTTGCAGCAAAGGATATACTAGAACGGAGAGGTCATACAGAGCTGTCCATAGTCTTAACAAATCTTATTGGCGAAACTCCTTCTGTAGTTCTAGCAGAGATGCTTGACGCTGGCGAGGCATTAAGTCTTGAGGAGGCAGAGGCTATTGCAAAGAGGAGAGACATTGTGTTGTTATATGGCGATGATATTCTCAAATGTTATGAGGAGTCCTTACAATGATAAAGGTAGGTATAGCTGACACAACATTCGCGAGAGTTGATATGGCGAAATACGTTATTGGGGTACTATATCGCGAACTACCTAAGGTAGAAATTATCAGGTATACTGTACCAGGAATAAAAGACCTGCCTCTGGCGGCTAGGAATCTTATAGTAGAACATGGCTGTGATGGAGTAATAACACTAGGCTGGGTTGGCAAGACTCTGACAGATAAACTTAGCTACGTTGTTGCAAGCCTGGGAATAATTGCTGTACAGATCATGTATGGTAAACACGTTATTGATGTAACGGTGCATGAGGACGAGGCTGAGAGCGAGGAAAAGCTTAAGGAAATAGCTATCGATAGAGCTACTAAGCATGCTCATAATCTAGTTCTATTGCTGACGTCAGGGCGGGAGGCACTTACTCCCTATGCTGGCAAAGGATTGCGGCAAGGTTACCCAGACGCAGGACCCGTAGAGTAGTTGCTTAACTTTTTATCCATGTTATTACTAAATAGTTAATGGAATGATATTTATGGCAAAGAGCGAAGAGATAAGAATAGCTCTCGTAGTGGCTGAGTTTAACTACGATATTACATCTATGATGCAAAATAAAGCACTCTCTCATGCCGAGTTTCTCGGCGTCAAAGTAACCTATGTAGTAAAAACGCCTGGGAGCTATGACGCGCCACTGCCTGTAAAGAGCTTGTTAGAGAGAGATGATGTAGATGCTGTAGTGGTACTAGGTGCTATAATTAAGGGCGAGACTAAACATGACGAGCTCGTAGCGCATCAAGTAGCACGCAAACTAATGGATCTAAGTCTAGAATATGGAAAACCCGTAGCTCTCGGCATTATCGGGCCAGGTGCAACAAGACTTCAAGCGATGGAGCGTATCGAAGAATATGCACGCAGGGCTGTTGAGGCAGCTGTTAAACAGGCTAAGCGAATTAAAAAACTTGCTACCACAAAGTATCTTGATAAAACCATGTATGTAGAGTAATCAAGCCAACCTCTAGTACTCTATCCTAATGAGAGTGTACTAGATGAACACTAGGTGTAGAACCAGAATTACTGTTTACGAACTAGTAGGTTATAGGGAGTGGACCGAAAGCTTAGGCGGGGATAGGGAACACATAATACAGGATACACAAGCAAGGATATACAGTAATTTACAGAGATTCTTATCTTCAAAACAAGCATTTCTACTACCTTTAAGGTACGACTATATGATAGGTATTACTAGCTCTGTGAGAGAAGCTGTAATCAAGGAGTCGCTACGAGTACTCGAAGGTTATAGTCCTGTACCTGTTAGAGCTGTATCGGTTTCCGATAAGTCGTTACAAGATGCAGTTAAAAAAGCAACAATAATGCTCTCGAAAATTAGCATGAATTCACTTAAGTATATAGGTAGTTGTGAAAACGAGTGTGTTGCGGCTATACACTTCGACGTCAATGATTTTACCTCTTATACAAGTAAAGGATTCTCCGTGTATGATACATACGTGTACGTGATGGATCTTTTCGCCCTGCTTTCAAAAACTATTTTGGAACTTGATGGAATCTTACAGTATCTGGGAGGCGATAATATAATAGCTTTTATAAATCCGGCTAAAGTAGACCTAGCTTCAAACATCATTAAAGACCTCAAGAGTATAAAAGCTGGCATAGGATTAGCTAGAACAGCTAGAAAAGCATTAGAACTAGCCGCAGAAGGACTTGATAGTATTAGGAAAAGCGGTAATGCCTACAAAGTAATCTCTAAGATACTTATGTAGCCTTACTCTATGTTGAAACCATTCTTGATAAGAAATTTTTTCACAGGCTTTGGCAAATTCAACTTTACTTTTTCGCTCTTTGCTATATACAATGGTCTTGGTAAACGTCCTCCCTCAATTATAGCTCCTATTAAGTCGTTGTTATCATAGACAAGCTTAATGACGTAATTCTGTATACTTTTCGCTACGCTGATTCGCTGCATTAGTGCATCCTCTCTAACTATTTCTTATTAATGTTAATATCAAACTAATACTTTTCACTTATTCTTATGTTAATTACACTTACTTACATCGTAACATGTCCCTCTAGAAAATGATTTTTACTTGCTAACAGTAATTTTCCTAAAACAAATAGATGCCAAAGGTTGGTAGAGCATTGCACGGCTACTGCGAGCATAAGGCTAGAAAAGGACTCATAAGAGTATCAATAGTTCTCGAAAAGGATATGATTAAGAATATCAGGATCTCAGGTGACTTCTTTCTATATCCTGAAGAGAGTCTATGGGATATAGAAAACGAGCTTACTGGAACACGTGTGACAGAGATCGACTATAAGCTTAAACACTTGTTTTCAAAACATGACATAGTCCTTGCAGGTGCCACTGTTGAGGACTTTATTAAAACAATAAAATGTGCTATAGAGAATGCCCGGGGGTCTGAGTCTTGAAGAAGTTGAGAGTACTTTTATTTGAGACTCCTGAAGATCCTTATATGAATCTTGCTATAGAGGAGGCCATAGTTAGAGCTAGGAGTGCTGAAATCATAGAAGACGATACTCTCAGACTCTGGAGAAATAAGAATGCTGTTGTTATAGGTTACTTCCAAGTTGCAGAGGAAGAGGTTGATCTTAGGAAAACCAGTGAGCTTAGAATACCTGTTGTTAGAAGATTCACGGGTGGAGGAGCTGTATATCATGACTTGGGTAATCTAAATTATGCTATAACAGTAAAGCCTAAGGATAAATCACCTGACATCATTAATGATGTCTATGGGTCTTTGTTAAAAGGAGTATTAATAGCCTTAGAGAAGATAGGTGTGAAACCGTGTATCGAGAATATAAATGATATTGTGGTTGGCGACAAAAAGATTTCAGGTACTGCGGCTAGTGTTAGATGGAATACATTATTCTTACACGGCTCGCTACTAGTCAGTACAGATTTATCAATACTAGCTAGTGTACTCAAAGTGCCTCTGAAAAAACTTCTGGATAAAAAGATTAAAGATGTGAAATATAGGGTTACAAGACTACAAGATATACTGGGTAGGGGGGTAACCTATAAAGAACTTATTGAGAGCTTTATCCAAGGTTATAGCGAGTTATTGCATGCCGAGCCATATATAGATATGATTTCAAAAGAAGAGTTGGAGATAGCAAGTATACTTTATCGCGAGAGATATACTAAGAAAGAGTGGAATCTAGGAAGACAGCCTCTATCTGTGTATAAGACGATAGAGGAAAAGATAAGTAAAATTATTGGGAAGCGCTAGTATACATGTTAACTACTCTGTACTCACAATTTCTTCCATGTGCTGTCTTAGAAACCTGGTCATGGAGTCTAATATACTGAGAACATCGCCTGTGAATCTCGGCACTTCTAATATTCTTTTTTGACTAAAGGCTTTTTTAAACGCACTTATAACTTCTTCTTGATGCATTTTCTGCTCCATCCAGGGTGCACAGGAGTCACAACCGGTTTCCATTTTTTGGACCATGTTTAGAATAACCAACTTTGCATCTATACCGTAGCTCTTAAGCTCTTGATATAGCTTAGTAGTATACTCAGAGACTACTCTCTCGGGGAGAGAGACTAGTAATGGTATGTGATTATGATCTCTAAGCATATCGAATATCTCTTTTGCGAGTCTTCGCCACGATTTTATTAATTCAAAGGGATTTGCACTAGTTCTTTTCTTTAACCGTATTTTCTCGAGATACCACCAGATCTTAAGCAACATACGTGTTGCATCTTCTAAATGCGAGTAGAACTTGTCTTCTAACATGAGAAGCCTGAGCGCCTCGCTTGCAGCCGGTAAATCCCATATTATGTAATCGTACTCATCCGATTTATAGTACAAGTATACTTTGTAGAGTATGAATTCATCGCTTATGCCAGGAGCATTTGCTATATACTCAATAATATCCTGTTCGACAGGCAGGAATGAAGATAGAACTTCGTAGACTTCGCCGCCGAACTCTTTTTTCCACAGCTCTATAACTTCGTTTTCTTCCATTTCTATTATCTCGAGCCTTTGATTACACATGTATCTACTAATTAGATTGAGTGTGGGGGTAGGATCTGTTGTTATGACCAAAGTCTTGTAACGACTGCTAAGGATGCTTCCTAGAGCTAGTGAGAGAGTGGATTTTCCTACGCCTCCTTTTCCCCATAATGATATCATGCGGGTCTTCATATTGATCACCTTATTCTACTCTGAAAAAGTATCCCTTGAGATACCTCAAGCCTCTATCAATAGGTCTTGTGAAATGATCAGGCGCGGCGGTTTTTGTACCACCGATAAGAAATATTTGTCTGTTTTGTCTTCTTGCATCATTATTAAAGACATGTAGTAAGTCGTCTCCGGAAATATAAAAGCTGCAGGAGAACACTGCCATGATACCATTGCTACGTATTAGCTGTATAGTCTTTTGCGCTAATCTTTCATATACCATTAACGCGTTTTCCTTATTGCTGAGTCTGGGTGTTAGATTTGGCGGATCAATAACTATTATATCAAAGTATTCCTTACGTGTAGAAGCTATGTTGTTAAGATAGTTTTCCACACGAGTATTAATGACCGTGACTAGATCGGCTACGTTATTCAATCTAGAATTTACAAGAGCCTGCTGCAATGCATACGGGGACTCGTCTACTAACAAGGCACTTTCTGCTCCTTTTAACAACATATGTATACTAAATGCACCAGTATACGAGTAGAGGTCCAGGACAACTTCTCCTCCACTAATGTATTCTGCTAATTCTAACCTGTTTAATGCCTGATCCAGGTAAAACCCTGTTTTTTGTCCTTGCTTTACATCTACCTCGAATATAGCATTACCTTCCCTAATGAGCGTCTTTGTCTTGGATGGTATGTCATCGACGGGCCCACTCCACATAGGTAGTCCTATTTCTTTTCTAATTGCCTGAGTATTTTTCACATATACTTCATAACCAAGACTCTCGTACAAGTACCTAGCAATGCAATCCAGCATCTTATCTGCATAAATACTTGTACTCTGTATCACTGCCAAGTCATTATATACATCTACAATTATCCCTGGTAAAAAATCGGCATCAGCGTTTACTAGTCGGAAGGAGTCACCCCAGTATACAATACCAGTTCTGCGATGTCGAGACTTGTTAATATTCACTGTTATCCATTCACAAGGATTTGTTGAAGGCGGTTCATCTAAGCCTAGAAGTCTCACACCTATTGCTCCAATATCTTCGTAAAAACCATAACCTATTACTTCTCCTCTCTCGGTTTCGACGATTACTGGCGCTCCTCTGGGTATAGTCGGGTCTTTTTTCACCCATTTAGAGTAAATAGAGAGAATTCCTTCTCTGACTATTTGTAGCCCTTTTTCCTTGATTACCACCCTATGGATATTCATCGGCGCTCTTCTCGCCTATTAGTTACCTACGTCCTCGCTTCTCCTTCTGAACAGGTACTTCCGATACTCTTACACCTATTCCCAACATCTTCTTTACTACAGAATCTAAGAATTTCACGTAAAAGCCCTTCTGTCCCACAAAGGCGCCAAAACCTTCACTAGTAACTGATATGTTTAAGTATGGGCCTACAAAATCTATGTCTACCACATGCTTATGTATCCAGGAGACTGGATGTATAGCTCTGACTAATTCTTTGAAGTCGAGAGTTAGCTCGAGACCTCTCAACCGTATACCTGTTGTCTCCTCTATTTTCTGTATTCGTTCACCGCCTCGTCCTATAAGTCTACCCATACTGCCTTTCTTCACAACTATTATGGCGTCTGGTGTATGCTCACTCTTTATTTCAAATTTCTCCTTGTCATCACTGAGCGTTACTACTGTAATTATGTCTGCATCAGGCGAGTAGATGCGTGCGGCGTCTAAGATCTCTTTCTCTTTATCGTTGAGCTCACGTTTCCTCATTTTTGTCTCCAAAAGTAGTCTTATACCTCTCCTAGCACCTGGTCTCACTATGTCTTTTAATCCAAGGTCTACAACCTTTGCTGTTTCTTCTCCTAGCAGGAGCTCTCTAATTACCGAGGCTCCTTCAGTAGTTAGTGATGGGACTTTTTGGAATATAGGGTCTCCTGCCACAATTAACTTACTATTACTTCCAATTCTAAGAACTATCTCAACAGCACTTTCTGGGGATAGATTCTGTGCATCATCGAGAAAGATTATGCTATCGTCAAATGTTCTTCCCCTCAGATACCTTGTGTCAGCAAATACTATTTTTCCTTCATCCATGAACTTCCTAATAGTATCCCATTCTACGAATTTTGATAAGATATCACGCATATATGCTGACACTAGCTCGATATAACTCTCCGAACCTATATCTGTTGCAGTTATTTCTCTCCCAGTAACTATGTCTATCAGAGGTCGTGATATTATGAATCGAGAGTATATTCCTTCTTGCAACATATCTAGGCCATATACTAGACTGAATAAGCTCTTGCCGGTTCCTGTAGGTCCAAACAAACCTACTATGTCGTACTCCCGGCTTTCCAAAGCCTTCTTCATCTCAGCTTGTCCTCGAGAGAGCGGCTTTAACTTACCCCATAGTTCTGTCATCGGATAATCCCCTATACCCTATTATGCAAGAATATTTATGTAAAATAAGACGTTTTTAAATAATTCATGCCTTTGTCTTTACAGGAGCTACACCTATATCTAAAAGTAGTTCGCAAACTTTACATATCTCACGGTTATGCGATGTCGGTTCACCACATATAGTGCAGTGGGGAAGCTCAGGCAGTGCATAAACTTTGTCTATGAGATTATATGCTATAGGGTCAGTAGCCTCTAAAATCTTCAATAGAACCCCCGGGTATCTCGACTCTAAAGCTTGTAGTTGTTGTCTCAGCTTAGCTCTTAGAGTTGGATGCATATGTAGATAAGGACACTCAGTCTCGGGGGTACGGTATCCTTTTAGAAAAGCATACATCGCGGTCTCCCACTCATATACTCTCCGCAACGGCTTTACTCTTCTAACGAAATACTTGCTAAAGCTAGGTGCGAGAGGGTGTTGTCTTAATAACCGTATGATGTCTCCTCTTAGTATGTTCATTAATGATGTTTGAGCTTCATCATCTAGGTTATGCGCGGTTGCGGTCTTTGTTGCACCATGCATTCTAGCATATGTGTTTATTATCCGTCTTCTTAAGGCACCACAATATGTACAAGGAGATATACCTCTATTTCTTTGTCTTACCAGTATTATAAGCTCGTCAAGGGTTTTACCTATATACTCCTTAAAGCTTATAATAATATGGTCTACTCCGCGCTCCCGGGTTTCTTTTCTCAGTCTCTCTACATACTCGGGCTTGTTATATCCATGAATGCCCTCGACTATGGTTATCGCAAACATCTTTGATGGACTATGGATCTCTGAGAGAACATCTAGGAGTACAAAACTATCTTTACCTCCAGATAGTGCCAGAGCTACCTTATCATTACTGGAAAGCATATTGTATCTTTTTATCTCTTCTATTGCACGTCTTTTTATATCCTTGATAAAACACTGTTTACACAATCTTCTCTTAGCATGGGGTTGGTACACGACTGCTTTATTTATTCCACATACATCGCACATTAGCATATTTTGCTTCTCATCTCCTAGATATAGAGTAGCTATGTAACCATTGCATTTAATGTGTGATGTTCTTAACTACTTCTTAGTAATAGTTCTAGGCTCGACAATCCTTGAACCAGCTACGACCTCATCTATACTATGAATAACAGAGCCCAGCTCCTCTATAACTCTTTTAAGTTCTTCAAAATCTATGTTCGGCCCTTCTACAACTATTTCTAGAGTTAGAGTCTCTACATCGACTTCCTCTACAGTTATATTCACGGCTTCAACGCCTTTGACATTGCTGAGAATAGCAGCCATTTCTACAAGAGATGGTTCTTTTATGGGTTTAAGGACGTCTAGGACTAATCTTTTGATACCCTTAGGATTATTTTCTCCCATCCTTTATCTTCTCCCAGACCACTAATTATCGGGGTTTAAGGTTATAAACTTAATAGCGAATCTATAAAGAAATAGCACAGGTCTTCAAAACCAGGGGATGTGAAATGGTGCGGAGACAGTTGTCTCCAATAGTTAAGAGGCCGAGATTAATAAAATATGGTGGTATCGACCCTGGTGTTAGAGTAGGCCGTGGATTTAGCATTGGTGAGCTAGAAGCCGCTGGATTAGATATTACTAGTGCAAAGAAACTCGGTATACCTATAGATAAGCGGCGGCGCAGTGTGCACCAATGGAATATCGAGAGGCTTAAGTCTTTTCTTCAAGAGCTTCAGAAAGAAAAGTAGTGCTTCTCAAAGCCCTATAAAGGGGGATACATAGGTTTCAATAAATGCTGCTAGTGCAAGAAATAAGACTACTATGATCAGCCTGGCAATAAAGTATCTTGTAAGCATGTTTATCTCCTCTTCTGATACTTGTTCACCCTTTTTCCTTCTAAGTGATAAGAACTTGACAAATACACGACCAAGCTGTATGCCTATGCATGCTGACAGTATGAAAGCTGGTATCTCTAAGATACCGTGTGGTACAAGCTTCATTGCTACGAGATAAGCTGGTACATGACTTTTGTTGGCCACAAACGCGACTAGCGAGCCTATAACTAAACCATTTGCTAAGACTATCAATACTGGTGGAAATATAAATACTCCTGACAAGATACTAGTAAACGCAACTCTCATATTATTACTAAATATCAATAATAGCGTCTTGATACTACATGGTTCAAAGGATATGTTTTTGAAAAATTCTTCGGGATTAATGCTCTTAGAAAGAGTTTGCCAATGCGTATAGCCAGCAAGTGTTGACATTATGAAAATTATAGCTAGTATTATGAATAGGTTTTTCTCGCGTACCGTATTATCAGGAGACCCCGTTTTCGCGGTATTCATATATTGTTCTCCCACTGTGGGTTTTCGATAGTAGGTTGAGGAGGCTTTTTCGCGTATTTAGGCATATGTTTCAGAGGCTCTACTACCGGTGACCCCCTGGTCTTAATCTTTAGTTTTCCTAGATTTCTATGTAGGAGTATTTTTCTTAACATTTGAATAGCATAACCAGGATCTACACCTTTAGGGCATACACTACTACAGCTTAGAGCTAGGTGACATCTATGGCAACCATGTGTATCATCAACTATGTTTAGTCTCTCCATAAAGCCTTCGTCTCTAACATCTATTATGAAGCGGTAAGCATACATTAACGCCTGTGGTCCCAGGTATTCTTTATCAACACCGGTTATGGGACACGCAGAATAACATAAACCACAGTATATGCAATACACAAACTGTTTAATCCCGTCAAGTTCCTCTGGTAGCATCCGGTATTCTCTAACAGGGTTCTCTTGTTCATACTTGTCTCTTCTTATCAGATATGGCTTGACTATTCTGTGCTTCTCGAAGAACAACGTAAAGTCTGTAGCGAGATCCCTAATTACAGGGAAGTTTGGCAGGGGTTCAATTACTATAGTCTTGGTTTTTAGCATACCTATTTGTGTATAACAAGCTAGTCTTGGCACACCATTTATCAGCATACCACAACTTCCGCAAATTCCCATTCTACAAGAGTATCTAATAGCTAGTGTAGAGTCAATATTCTCTTTTATGTAAAGTAGAGCGTCTAAGACAGTCATACCCTCAATGATTGGTACATCATACTCTTGCCACCATATCTTCTTGCTCTCTGGGTTATACCGCTTTATCCGTATTTTTACCACGTCTCTTGCCACTAGTACCACCTAAGCCCATTTCATTATCGTATAGGTTCCATACGCGGCTAGTATTATGAATAACAACACTAATGCTGTGTTTACTATCGTCAGCATCCGCGTATTTCTGATTATCTCATGTGCTAAACCCCTGATCCCGTTTAAACCGTGAAATAATGCTACATATAATAATATCAATAAGACCCATCCTAACTCTCTATAATTAGTTCTAACAGATTCCAGGCTTAGCCCCTCATGGTAGGTTTCTACGAATGGCGGTATATGCGTAAGAATGTGTATACCCAGGATAACCAATAGCAGTGTAGCTGTGAGATATTGTATTAAACTCCATAGAGACTCACGAAACATTCTATTCACCCGAGAATATTATGTATCCTGCAATGAGCCACCCCACAAGACTCAGCGCGAATACTAGGTAGAGACTCTTTCTCTGCGCGGCCCTGATACTTGGGCTCACTAGAGGGTAAACAGCTCTTCTCCTCGGCTTGCCAAGCCCTATACCCAGGGCTTCTGTTAGGATAAGCCTGATACCGTTCAGCCCATGGTATATCACTGCTCCTGCAAGAAGCCACTCGCCAAAACGTACTAAGGGGTTTTCTATAGTGGTTAGAAACGATGCCCAACGTAACGGATCTAGTGTTAGACTAGTCATGTATACGTGTAATACTAAGTAGAGCACCATGCCTATACCTGTTATTCTGTGTAATGTAAATGCTATTCTCTCGGGGTTCATTAGCACATGCTTATACAGGTGACCCAGGATCCCGTACTCGTTCTCATATAAGTGAATCTTTTTCTTACTCATTATCTCTTCACCCATATACACAGCTAATATTTTCTCTCAACGGGTTTCCATGTAGTTATTCTCACTGGTTCGTAGACAAGGACTATTTTTCCATTAGCATCATAGTATACAAGAGTGTGCTTTAGCCAATTAGTGTCATCGCGATTTGGGTAGTCTATTCTAAAGTGGGCACCTCTGCTCTCTCTACGGTTTAGTGCAGCTTCTACGATCATCTCTGCATCATCTAGGAGATTCTGTGTTTCAAGCATTAATTGTAATTCTGTGTTATATGCTCGGGTTTTATCATAAGGGTAAACGTTTTCGAACTTTTGTTTGAGCATTCTTAGTGTTTTCAAAGCCCTAGTCAAGCCTGCCTCCTCTCTGAAGACGTAGACGTGTTTGTCCATGACTTCTCTCATCTTCTTTCTTATTTCAAAAACAGACTCTCCGCTCTCATGTCTGAGTAATTTGTCGTAAATCCTTTTTTCCTCTCTTTCTACTAAATGAGAAGCATTACCTGGTACATCAGTTGTTTTTAACGCGTACTCGGCGGCTAGTCTTCCAACGATCTTGCCCCATACGAGGCACTCAGCAGTACTGTTTGCACCAAGTCTGTTTGCACCGTGTACGCCGGGATTGGCAACCTCTCCCGCAGCGAATAAGCCTTTGATCCATGTTCTCTGATTATTAATTACTTTTCCATCAATATCTGTTAGAATACCGCCCATCCTGTAGTGTGCAACGGGTCTTACCGGTATAGGCTCGCTTACAGGATCTACTCCTATGAAGTTCATAACTAGTTCTCTGATGAATGGGAGACGCTCATTTATTTTGTCTTCTCCTAGATGTCTCAGATCAAGCCATACATGCTCGTACCCACTAACATGTTTTACGCCTCTACCCTCTATGATTTCTCTCATCATAGCTCTTGAGACAACGTCTCTTGGTGCAAGCTCCATTCTTTCCGGCGCGTATTTCTTCATGAAACGCTCGCCTTTCGCATTTATGAGATATCCTCCCTCTCCCCGTGCTGCCTCGGAGACAAGGATACCAGAGGGCACGAGACCTGTTGGATGAAACTGAACAAACTCTGGGTCCTTAACAGGTATTCCTGCCCTAGCAGCCATAGCGAAGCCATCTGCGGTCGACGAGTGGCTATAAGTTGTGAACCCATAGCTTCTCGCACCACCGCCTGTGGCAATAATTGCTGCTTTGCTTCTAATAACGTAGAAATTACCTGTTTTTAGCTCAATAGCTGTCAATCCCTTGTATACATTATCTTCTACTAAAATACTGGTTACAAACCACTCCTCATAACGGTACCAGTTATCGTATTCTAGTAACTTATTGTACAAGGTCTGCATTTCAAAAAAACCTGTTTTGTCGGCAGCATATGTTGCACGTGGAAAAGAGTGTCCGCCAAAAGGTCTTTGAGCTATTCTGCCATCAGGTCTTCTCGACCACGGCAGCCCCCAGTGTTCTAGCAATCTGATTTCTTCAGGCATGTTTCGTACAAAACGCCATACTGTATCCTGGTCTGCAAGAAAGTCGGAGCCTTTAACAGTATCCCATGCATGTAGTGCAAAACTATCCCCTTCCTCTGGGTAAAGGACAGCAGCTGTACCGCCTTCTGCAGCTACGCTATGGCTTCTCATGAGCTGGAGCTTGCTTATAATTCCCACAGTAACCTTACCACCAGTAGTCCTCATAATCTCGACGGCAGCTCTTAGACCAGCTATGCCGCTTCCAATTATAACAATGTCGTGAATTATTTCGTCAACCAATATGTGCAACACCTGGTTAACTAAATGCTTGATAATATTTCAGTGTATATCCTCCTAGCTTTCTCCATAACCTTATCGTAGAGATTTTGTCCTTTAGCATCAATTGTGACAACTAGTGGACCGAATTTTTCTACCTCGAGGACCCATAATGCCTCAGGAACCCCTAAATCAAGCCAATGGACTTCGCGTACACGTTTAATAGCCTTAGCCGCTACAAGGGCTGCTCCACCAGTAAACACTGTGTACACAGCACCATACTCCTTGCATGCACAAGCAGTGCCTTTACCCATACCCCCTTTACCTATAATCATTCTAACACCAGTCTTCTTGATAAAATCTGGTTCAAGATATTCCATCCTAGTACTTGTAGTGGGTCCTGCAGCGATGATCTTCCATTCGGCCCCTTCTTTTTTCACGACTGGTCCGCAATGGTAAACAGCTAGACCCTCTAGGTCTATTGGGGGTTTCTGTCCTTTTTCTAAAAGTTCTAGTATTCTTCTGTGCGCTTGATCCCTTGCCGTAACTATTATACCGGTCAAATAGACTATATCCCCAATCACTAATCTTCTTACATCATCCTCGGATAACGGGGTAGAGAGAACATATTCTACCAGGATAACTCACCTTACAAATGCCTTGATAATAGACGAGCTTCGCCCTTTTCATCTATAATACCACACGCCCTTCTAGTGGCCCAACAGCTAAACACTACCCCTGCAGCAAAACTCGCTGGATGCCTATAAGCATAATCAATTTTTACATCTAGTGCTGTGTACTTTCCGCCAAACCCGTGAGCTCCTATACCCAGTCTGTTAATTAGACGGAGAAGCTCTTCTTCTAGGTCTGCTACTTCCTTGATCTCATGTCTTTGGCCAACAGGTCTGTAGAGGCTTTTCTTTGCTAGCTTAAGAGCTATATCAGAGCCTGCGGCTATACCAACTCCTATTATTACGGGTGGACAAGGCTTAGGCCCCGCGTCTATGACAGCTTTGAGCACAACTTCTTTTACTCCTTTCAACCCCTTAGCTGGCGGTATCATAGCTAGTACATTAGGGTACTCACTGCCTCCTCCTTTAGCCATAAAACATATCTTTAATGTAGACCCCGGCACTATTTCAGCATCTATCCAGGGAATAAATCTGCCAGTATTGTTGCCGCTATTTGTATTTGTAATGGGATCCACAGCATTAGGCCTTAAAGGAATCTTCTGGGTAGCTTCTCTGACAGCGTCTGCTAGTATATTGTACAACATGCTTTTGATAGGGAAATCTTCTCCTATCTCAATACTAAAATATGGTGTACCAGTATCCTGACAAATAGGTTTGCCTTCTTCTCTAGCAATCATAATGTTCTCCAGAATAGTTTCTAACTGCTTCTTAGTAACAGGGCTGTTTTCCTCTTCGTATGCCTTCTTAAGTGCAATATAGACATCATAGGGGATTCTTATGATGGCAGTCTTTATTAAATCTACTACAAAAGCCTTTATCTTGTCAGCAAGAAAGTCTTTCGACACGGTAGTTAAAGCACCTATGTATAATTATTGTTAGTTATTAATAATAAGATTTTGAAACTGCTAGATAGTCTTAAAAGACCATGTAATTCGGGGATATTATCAAGCCTACTTATTTATATAGCTACTTGATGATGAGCAATATCCTATGGTAGAGTGGTGTGCCGGGCTTCATTATTTCTAGAATAAATCTGGAAGAAGAGAAGGTAGAATTATCGATACCCAGTGATACCATTCTTAATAGTAACCTGATTGGTAAAATCAAGAGACTGAAAAGACTTGCTACGAGTATGTTGGGCCTGCAGGAAGAAGTTTTAGAGGGTATAAGAATCTACTATGCCAATGGAGTGATAGAGCTCAGGTTTTCTGGAGACAGAGTAGCGATACTGGCTGTTGGAAGTAGTATTGGTAAGGGCATTACTAGCGCTAGTGTAGATATAAATGAGAAGCAGAAAAGTACTGGTGTAGAGATGCCTGTTTTCTAGATATTCTAATCTAGTCTAGATTAGTAAAGACAAAACGAGATACACAATTGCAGAGATTATTATTGCTGTGAAGACCATATAGAGTATTGCTAGAACAGTATACCTTAGTGATTTAAGTTCTTGGTACATGACAGCTATTGTTGCAAGACATGGAACGTATAGTGTAAAGAAGACAAGTATACTCATCAGTTGCGGCGTGGTTAGTCCAAGCATGTGTATCATAGTAGACAATTCTTCTCCTCCCGATAGCAGTGCTAGTGATTCGAGAAAAGCCTCTTTTGCAACAAATCCGTGAAGTAGTGCGAATGCAAGTATCCAAGCAGCGTCACCAGTTATATCGTATATCTTGAGTAGTGGTGCAAAGAATTTACCTATAATCGCGCCATAACTCTCTGTAGGTTCTACATTATAGCCGCTGGGGCCTATGTATAATAGGGCCCATGTTACTACGCTCAGCATAAATATGACTGTTCCAGCTTTTATCAAGAAATGCTTAGAATTTGACCATGTAAGCCACCATACAACTCGCAGGCTTGGTTTGTGGATAGGGGGTATTTCTAATAAGAATTCCGGCTTCTCTTTCTCTCTTAGAAGAATCTTTCTAACAATTAATGCGGTAGCTAGCGCTATTATTAACGCGACTACGTATATTGTTACCAGCGAGAAAACTTGTGCAAGCACGCTTCTGAAAAATATGCTAGTAATCGCGGCTAAAACAACAAACCTTGCTTGGCACGGTACGAAGGGAGCAGCAAATATAGCTGAGATCCTCGACTTTTCATCTATTTCAGCCCTTGTAGCCAGCACTCCGGGCACATTACAACCTAAGCTTATTAGGAACGGGTAAACAGCTCTACCAGTTAATCCGAATCTAGCAAAGAACTCGTTTAATGACACAGCTATACGGGGTGCTATACCAGTATCTTCTATCAATGCTAAAAGAAAGAATATCATCATTATGAGTGGCAGAAAGGATAATACTGCTCCTACTCCTGGTATGATGCCGTCGCCAAGCAATGAAGCCAACCAGGCGGGACCATTGCTACGACTAACAATATCTTTAACAGCCTCCCCCAGGTTGTTAAACAGGGTATTCAGAACACCGCTTATGCTATACTCTTCCAGAAGTGTAGCTATTTTTGTCAACCCTATTTCCCCAAGTAGTATGTTTAGGGGGAAGCCAGTGTTTATGGTAAACGCTATGAAGAACACTCCTAGTAGTACGCCTATAGAGAAAACTGGGCCTATCACGGGCTTCATAAAAACTCTATCAATCCTAGAGAAAGCTTCTCTGCCTTTCGTGTGTTTTCTAACAACTACTTCGCTTATCAATGAATCTACAAAGGCGAACCGTGCCGCAACAGCTAAATCTATAGGCTCTCTGCCTGTTAGTTTCTTTATTTCTGCTCTCATAATCCTTACTTGGTGCAATAAATTCTCCTTCCCAGCTCTAGTAATTTTCTCTTCTAGCTCTTTATCACCTTCTAAAAGCCTTATAGCAACCCATCTAGCCGGGTACTCTCTGAGGATACCCGCTTTCCTTATTTTCTCTGTTAATTCTTCAATATAGGGACTCAAGCCATCATAATCTATTTCTAAAAGTGAGAACTGTGAAAGCGGGGTTTCGGCCACCTCTACTATCTCATCCAATAAGGTCTTTATCCCTTCCCTGGTCATGCTGGAAACAGCTACTACAGGCACGCCTAGTTTTTGTGAAAGTTTCTCTACATTCATATGGACCCCTAATGGGTGTGCTTGATCTATTTTAGTAAGTACAACTATTACCTTGGGGAAAAACTCTAGTATCTGTATAGGTAGAAATAGTGTGCGTTCTAGAGCTGTTGAGTCTGCTAGTACTAGGACTACATCTGGTTTATTCTTGACGATATACTCTCTAGCAATGATTTCTTCTAGCGAGCTTGTTGAAAGCCCATAGATTCCAGGGAGGTCTACGAAGCATATGTTCTTGCCTCTATACGCTTTCCTACCTTCTTTGCGCTCTATGGTTGTGCCGGGCCAATTTCCTACTCGTGTATATTCCCCTGTAAGAATATTAAATAATGTGGACTTACCGACATTCGGTTGTCCTACTAGTGCGACCACATAATCGCATTTATTCATGGCATACCTGCCTCGTTATTAGGTTTACCTAATTTCCTAGAAGAAAATCCGATGTACGGATAATTAAGATTTTGTTTAAAGTCTGCAATACACTTAAAGATAAACTTTGTTCTCTAAGTAGAACAAGTAGTGCTAAAACTAGTCTCTTTTTAAATCTTGAAAATTAAGCTTTTTCAACTATTATTTTACGTGCTATACCTCTGCCTATAGAAATAATTGTGCCGCGAACCTTTATTACTACGGGACCAGCATTGTTGGAGATTACCTCAATAACTTCTCCTGGAACTATACCCATTTGCAACAGCCTAGTATGTACTCCTGCTCCACCAATTATTTGACGTACTATTACTCTACTACCCGATGGCACTCTATCTAGTGTTACTCCTTGTGCCACTCTCACAGCACCAGGTCTTTTTAGTATTATCCCTTATTCAGAGCATAATTAATAGTCTATTAGTTTAACGTTTTCCGCTAGGCTTCCACCATTATGATGTTCGCTACATGGTGAGGTATCTGTAATTGTTTTCTCTTTAATACATCACCTAAATAGGTATCTGCTTCGACATGACCTCTTCCAACGTAATTCACGTAGAGTCTAAATCCTACATATAAGCTGTTTTCTTTTAAGAAGCCTATACAGAAACGGGGAATGCCCTTTATACGTACTATCTTATACGTTTCTCCAGGCTTTACACTTAATAGAGAGATAGAGTCCTTAATCCTACTATGCCTACCTGGAATAGGGTTGCCATGTGGACACGTACTAGGGTATCCTAGGCTTGCGTCTATCTTGTCTAGAAGATAGCTGGGAACCTCTAATATCATTTTTCTAGATTTTATACAGGCATCATAAGGATCTATTTTCTCTCTGCTATGTAGATATGTCTCTAGTATCCTCTGTTTTCTAACAAGCTGTGTAGCCCTATAGTAGCCTAGTTTGCTAAGAGTGATACCTTCTCTGGGACTATGCTCTATTAATCCTTCTCTCACAAGCTTAGTTAACATCTTAGTCACGGTTCCTGGCTTTACACCTATTTCTTTAGCTATCATAGATGTCCTAGCAATGCTGTATGCTTCTTGAAGCCTATAAATAGCCTCTAGGTAGATATCGGCAACATTAATATTATTACTACTAGCATAATTATTTTTTAACTCGTGATTTATAGTACCTGCTTTATTCTTCAATATTTCTCACACATAGGATTAGATATTTTAACCAAGTATATTAGTATCATTAATATTTATTGTTTAACCATACTTATAAAATTAACGCTTGAAAAATGCTCCTAAGGTAAATAGACTTAATAACCTCCCTCCTAGAACTATAAAGAAAGGGAATTGTACCCTATGCTCTGGTTACCATGGTACATGGTATACTTGATTGAGGGGTTAGTAGTAGCACTAGTGGTGGGGTTCCTAGCATTACTAGCTCCGCGACTTGTATCAGGTGAGCCTAGGAGTTTGTGGGCGTTAAGAGCATCAATGCTGGGCTCTGCTATAGCCACGCTTCTTGTATCGGTAGGTATACTATATCTTGTATTCTACTATTTAGGTACATCTATAAGCTTAGGCTTCGTAGTAGTCGCAATAACGATATTCTTAGTACTTCAATGGCTTTTGAGCCCTTACATAATAAACTCTGTATATGGAGCCAGACCTATTAGTCGAAGCTATGAATGGCTTGAAACAGAGGTTAAAAAACTGGCAGAGTCCTCGGGATTGAAATCTATGCCAAAATTAGTCATTGTGGATACTAAAATGCCTAATGCCTTTGCCTACGGATCACCGCTTACAGGCAATTATATTGCTGTTACAAAGGGTCTGCTAGAGCTATTACCGCCAGAAGAGGTAAAGGCTGTGATAGGACACGAGCTAGGACATTTAAAGCATAAAGATGTACCCATGATCCTAGCTCTTAGTCTGTTACCTACAGCCGTCTACTTCCTCGGCAGAACACTTGTCTACTGGTCGTTATGGGGAGGATTTCCGGGTAGAAGTAGACGCGAGGGAGAAAACTCCACACTAGTCTATATAGCGTTGGGTGCAGTACTACTTGTAACGGGTTTTCTCCTACATTTCGTCGTAACACACTTCAATAGACTAAGAGAGTACTATGCAGATGCTAATTCCGCGCTAGTGACGCGCAATCCTAAGCTACTACAGAGAGCATTAGCAAGGCTACACTTAGCATATACTAGTAACGACAAGTTAAGAGGCGAGTTGGAGTCGCGAAAAACTGTTGCTATGTTGTTCATAGTGAATTACTTAATCGATCTATACGGTTCAAGATTTCATAATTCTCACACTGGCTTGCCTAGATACGTAAGAGATATCGATGAAGTGGTGGAGTGTCTAAAGCGTGAGAAGACTAATAGTGTCATAGAAGTGTTTTCTACTCACCCACCAATACCTAAGAGGCTAAGATTCCTGGACAAGTTGCTTATTAGATACCAAGAACTTCTAAGCATTGGTTAGGATGATCATAACATAATATTAATTGGTTTGGGCTCTCTAATTAATAGAGCGGGATGAAGACACGACGGTCTGCAGAAACTTGCTCGTAGATGTAGAGTCTTTTCTCCTTGCGGACCGCTGCAACCTCTCTATTTAGTATTAGAGTGTATAGCTCTTAGAAAAGCCCTCGGAGTTACGACGCCTCGCGCCTCTTTCTCGTCGTGGATAATTAATAATCTCAAGTTATACTTCAAGAGTAGATCTAATGCTGCATTGCTTGTAAGACCTGGATGCACGGTAATAACATCAGCATAACTGGCTTCCGATACATTATAATTCAGTATCTCGCTTATCTTATCCGAGCTTGTGCTTACCAGCATGCTGAGGACCTTTATTGCAGAGAATACTCCTATGACGTCTATTCGTCCGTTAGCAGTCTTTCGTATTATAGGCAATGACAAGTACCTGTCTCTAGCCTTGCTCATAGCTATCAATGCGTCTCTAACATTACTTCCCTCCGCAAGGCATGGATAGAACTTCTCCATATGCTCTTCTATCCTTGTATCTATCCTGATATTTTCAGAAATCCCTCTGAGTATGTCACGTTCAAAAACAGAGCCTACTCTTCTCTTATTGTCATCTACTACTAGTAGGAAGAACACGTTATTTTCAATCATAGTTCTTGTAGCATTCACGAGGCTCTTATTCACATTAACTTCTACTGGCTTTACACCACTGAACACCCTAGCTTCTAATACAGGAAACGCATCAGGTTCTTTGACAATGAGACTTAAGAGTCTGCGTAACGATATTACTCCTTCAATTTCATCTATAGAGTAACCTATTAGTACATGTGTTGTGTTTTCTTTATTCATTGTTTTAGCTACTTCGAGTAATGGTGTATCAGGGCTTATTATTGGCGGTGTCTTTACAGTATACTTACTTAGTGATACCGTGTTTAGTATTCTTATCTTACTACTATTGTCTTCCGTGTTTGCCATGCGGAAGCCCATTAGAGCACTTGTAGTTATAGTAGAGTCTTTTTCCACAATCAATAGACTTGATCTTAGGTAGCTTAAAAACTTTAAAGAATGATCAAGTAATAAGAAAACTGTGTAAAAGCTGAGGTGCTGGTAATCGCCTTGACTATAAGCTTGTTTGCTCGAGGTAGCACTAAGCATGTTGGTTATGCATCACTGCTCCTTGTATTATTGATTCTGCTACAACTCGTTCAACCTGTGGCTTCTAGTCAGCCCCAAGCACAACCGTGGCGTCGGGAGGTAACAATACCTGTAGTAGCTGTTGCTTCGACACCTAAAGGCGAGAAAGGTGTTATGGGTACACTAAGCGTTACAGTTTCTTATCCTGGAAAAGGAAGGATGTACATATCTGTAGATCCTCTCAGCGAGCTCGATACACAAGCAGCAGCAAGAACTGCTGTCCTAGTTGCGTCAAGCGTACTGGGTATAAATCCCTTCATGTACGACTACTACTTCTCTCTCGAGTCTGGATCTATCATTGTTGGCGGTCCGAGTGCTGGTGCAGCAATGACTATAGCTACTCTAGCCGCATTGAGGGGAGATAGTATTAGGAGAGACGTAGCTATAACAGGTATGATAAACCCTGATGGCACAATAGGTCCTGTAGGTGGTTTAACCCATAAGCTTGAAGCCGTCGCCGAGTCTGGGAATTTCACAACATTTCTCGTACCTCTGGGCCAGAGATACGTGCAACAAGAAGTTGTAGAGAAGAGACAAGAGGGGTCAACAATAATAGTGATTACTAAGACAATCACTGTAGACCTTGTAAAGAAGGGTAAAGAGCTTGGTATAAACGTGTTCGAAGTAGCAGACATCTTCCAAGCCTATAAGTATTTCACTGGTGTAGATCTCAGATACCCATACGTGACACCTAAACCAGTGGTGTCTAAGTATGTATCAGAAGTTGCTACCTGGTATAAAGAGTTGAAGACCCTAGCCAACGAGAGAATGCTTGAGACAAAGAGTGTTCTAGCAAAAAGCGATGTATCGCAACAGGTTAAGGCATATATAACCTCGCTTTTCTCCCAAGTAAATGTAACGCTTGATACAGCGAGAGAATTATTCACTGAGCAGAAGATATACTCTGCTTCGAGTTATGCATTCCAGGCAGCTGTGTTAGCGGAGTACGCATATTATGTAGCCGCTATTGCATCATTCAAAAATGATTATACGCTCTTATTAAAAGAATGGGAGACAGATGTCAATAGTACTATTAATAATGTAAGGAAGCTTCTTGAGACAAATAAGCCTAAGACAGTAGAAGAGTTTGAGAAGTATGTTGCAACGCTAATAAGGCTTGAGAGAGCTGTAGATGCCTTAGCGAAATATAAGGAGTTATTGAAGAAAGGAGTCCTCATAGATACTGGTGATACGTGGGGCGCACTGCACTGGCTAGCGTATAGTAAACTAAGAGTTTATACTTCTCAGACATGGTATAAGCTAAAAGTTGAGGGCGAGATCTCGCTTTATCAGGATATTATTGCTCGTGTAGCTAGAATTCTTGTGAATAATGCTGAGAGCGTACTCGCATACTCTTCTAGCCTGTACGAGTACCTTAATGTTAGGAGCGCCTACTTAGACGAAGCTAGCTATTATTACAACAAGGCTAGGGAAGCTTATGATAAATACAATTATTATGGATGTATAGCTTACAGCCTGAATTCTATTGTTAACGGCATAGTTGCTATTCATCAAGGCTTCCACACCGATGTAGAACTCACTGCTAATGCTACTAGGAGTATTTTAGAGATACATATAAATAGGTTGTCAGAAGAGAATATCGATCCATTCATCCCGCTTAGCTATATGGAGTTTGGCGATATACAAAGAGACTGGCTCGAGAAAATATACTTCTACGAGCTTGCAGCAGGTTATGCTAACATATTGCTTCTATTAGCGATGTCTACCCAGACACAGCCATGGCTATACAATGTTACGTCAACACCATCACCTATAACTAATCAGACCACCACTGCCCCGCAAGCTGGTGCCCAGCAGTCTATAAGTAAGCATGCAATATCATTTATAGCTGGCCTACTAGTTGGCATATTAGCAGTGCTTCTTATCCAGGTACTGCGTGGTGGTGAAACTGATTTCGATAAATTTGTGAAAGAATGGACTGGAGAGAAACCATCTTACTACTCGAGAAAACCTCTTTTATAATATTGTGGTTTTTATCTACATTGCTAACTAAATTAGTAACGAGAAAGGAATGATGTAGACATGGGTAGCCGAAGTCTAGAGAGACTAGAGAAGCTGGGTAGAGAACGGGGCCGAGGCCCTGTATTTAGAGTTGGCTCTCGATGTATAATTTGTAGGAAAGGCCGTATTCTGGTTCAGAAAGCTGAGGGCGAGGATTATTACAGATTACCAGGGGGCAGGCTAGAGGGATTTGAAACCTTAGAACAATGTGTTAGAAGAGAAATGATAGAAGAACTCGGAGTAGACGTAGATATCCTAGGCCTTGCTTTCATTAACGAGAACTTCTTCTGGCGTAGAGGTAAATTATATCACGAAATAATGTTCTACTATAACTGCCGCATAAGAGGCGAACCAAACTTTGCTAAAATTCCTGGTCTCTTGTTCGAATGGAAAAGGATAGACGAGCTAGTCGGTAATTTTAGGCCAAAAGCTCTTTTGAGTCTTATAAAGATAATTGTAGAACGTGGTCCTCGTAGTTTTTGTAACAAGTACATTCTCACAGTTGACGAAATATAAGTACTAGTTATTCTTTTTGAGGTCTAGTCTTATCAGCCAACATGTTGGCCTCTAAAGCATTGATGTCGGTATTCTTGCTAATTATTATAGCGTCTACAGCAGCATGATATGCTAGGTGTCTGACCCCCTTACTAAGCCATGTTTTAGATTCTTTTATCAAGTACTTGTATGCTCTAGGTAAATCTCCTTTACGCAACATGTCAAGTACCATTAAGAGTGGAGCACCTCCTGGGCCCCAGTCTATTATCTTTGTTTCTGCGCCTGGACTCCCTTTTATAGATGGTTTATCTCTATCGCTAAGCGTATTGATGCTGGCTAGACTTGTAGGGTCACCCAGTTTTTCTCCCGGCACTAATAATACTCTGTCAACTAGACGTAGTATGTCTGTTACTCTTGCATGTCTTCTCTTAATCTCGCATAAATCCAAGTACTGTGTTGTTATTCCTCCAGGAACCCTAACGTATAGAAATATGTTTTCTAATACTCCCTCTTTCCACCATATAGATGCGGCATCAACATGGTTATAACGGCTCTCTTCTATAAACTTGGTAAGAATAGATGGTTTTATCCATGGCGTGTCTCCTGGCAAAAATAATAATTCGGGGAGCATTCTATGAGAGGACTCAGTGAGTACTGTTGCAACACCTCTAGCGGGCCCCTCACATGCTATTCCTTCATCATCTTCTATGATAACTATTTCATCGCTACTTTTCCTGCATTCCTCAATATATAGCAATCCCTGTTCTCTGCTATTTACAGACAACCATACTTCTCCTACGGAGGGAGTTGAGGTTATAGCTGTCAATACTCTACAAATAGTAGGTATCCCGTCGACTGGGTACAGATACTTATTACTTCTGAATCTACGGCTTTTTCCTCCTGCTAGGATTACTGCTATTACAGGCATATAGTCATGCACGCTCGTACTCTAGCTTAAACAATTCTTCTCTTTTTCTCATTTCCTTCTTTCTCTCTTCTTCAAGTTCTTCTTTTAAACGCTCTACATAAGGGTCGAGCCACGGCATCTCCGTAGTATACCATACTTCTACATATCCCTTGAGAGCCATTAGTGCAACGTTGCGTCCCACGTTAGCAGCGTCTAGTAAGACGTTCTTATTTTCGTAAACTGGTTTCATAGAATTATAATAAGCCATCGCCCACGGAGGAATGGCTACCCCCATCTGGTTTAAAACTAATGCTAGATACCCTGTTGTCATTATACTTCCGCTATCATTACCTACAGCTATAAAACCAGCTACTTTTCCTTCTAACCGGCTTCTTCCCTCGATGAAGATCATATTCTCCATAGCGGTTAATCTATCGATAAAGTTTTTCACAACACCACTAGTTGAGAACCAGTAGACAGGTGTTGCTATGATTATTCCCTTGCTTTTCTCTATTAACTCATACAATTTATTCATATCATCATTGATCACACATGGTACGCGACAAGCTGTTTGATGATCTGATACGCATCCTATGCAAGGCTCTATATGATAGTCGTAGAGGTTTATTAGCTCTACATCTGCCCCCTCTCTTCTCGCTGCCTCTAGTGCTATCTTGAGTAGGAGAACAGTGTATCCGTATTTTCGAGGAGACCCGTTTATACCAATTACTAGAACCAAAGTTATCACTCCTACACTATCTTGATTATAAGAGTATTTTTCAGATAGGCGGGGATGTGTAGCGTTCTAGCTCAGCGTAGTTATCTCCTAGCCTTATATATCCTATCTCTAAGTATTTTACTCTATTACTAGTGTTTATCGGCGATCTGATCCTGACTATGCTCTTTTCGTAATCAATACCTTCTATAATGCCGAGAGATAAGAGTTCCAAGTTTGAGGATAATAATCCTACTAGAACGCCTTTAGCTCTTCTATTAAGTCCTCTGGCAAATCTCTGTGCTTGTACAGCATTAGTGTATTGCTCAATGCTTTTACCTAATATCTTCGAGTTTAGAATACTGACTTCGTCAAAACTGAACTCATGTACTCTTGCATCAGCGAAGATTCTATAAAACAACCTATTCCTATGCGCTTTTCTTTCCTCTCTTGTCTTCTTCCTGATTTCGGGAGGCGGTTCCAGTACGTAAACGCTGTCACATATTTTTCTACAATAATCGAAGAGCTCTTTGTTAAAGCCGCGGGACCCTCTTATAAAGACAGCTGCTTTAACACCTAAGATCTCTATAATAGCCTTCTTGATTCTGGTAGCATCTTCTCCATATATCCAGCCATCAGTATTTATTAACAATGGTCCTCTCTTCTTGTTTCTCCATAGTTTTTCTAGCAAAGCCAAGCGTGCTAAGTACTTCTCTGCTACTGGCTGGGGAGTTACATGGCCTATGTATGCAAGTTTATGATTGCTAATGTTCATAACATATTGATAACCATAGTCTTTACCGACTATTCCTGATCCAAGAGTTGTAGGATAAGCTATCTCGCTTTGTCCTATATCTGTATCGAAGACTAACGGGTTTTCTTTCTTGAATTGCAGGATAGTATTTGCTAGTAATGATAGAAAAGTTGATTTGCCGCTATCGGTTTCGCCGAGTACTATGATGCTATCTAGTTTATCTTCAGCTAGCAGAGTAGCCGTCTTAAACCATTTATCTAAAATTACTTGTTCATCAGGGCTTACAATCTTTGAAAAACTATTCATTGAGCCTGTGATACTCTTTATCTCAACTTTGTCGCTGATACCCCGGATTATAATGGTTCTATCAGCTGGTACAATAATTTCTACTGGTGACTCTTTTTCAAACCCCATTACACAAGCATGTCCTTTATTAATGATTATTTTTGCTGGTCCCCTAGCCTTAAAGAACGCGTTCTTCTCTAGCAAAATAGTCCCTGTAGCGCTCATTTACTTCCACCCCGGTCTTACGAAAATAAGACGCCTGTTGCTCGGTAGTCTCTATCGCGTACATATAGTCCTTGTAGAGAAAGTACATACCTAATAACAAGTTTAAAGACATAATAAAAAGCCTAACACGAAGACATGATGGAGGGCATAGTGTTACGAAGAGCTCGATAGTATTCTCATCTTTTACCTGCCTCACATAACTACAGAAGAAACTATCTCTACAAGAACACAAAGGTCCCTGCCCGAGATATGGTATGCTGGCAGTGTTGTCGATACTTAGCTTTTTCGCGTAGAGCGATAAATACGGATTTTCTCTTCCTATATACGAGTAGATGGCTATAATTGTGGAAGCTACTAGTCCTCCCACAATATTGGCTACAACGAAGCCCTCTATGAAATCTACCAGTGATATTACCAATCTGCTCTCCTACAGTAGAGTAGTTTATTTAGTATCTTAGTAATAAATTGTATCTAGTGGTTGCTTAATGAGCTTTATAGAGAAGCTGTCTGAAGAGCTTAAGACTAGGTTTGACTTAAGATCTAGAGTTAGTGAGGACAAGAAGACGCTTATGAGCATATTTAGTTTTGAAAAATTCTCAATAACAATGATTATACAGGAAAACGGTGAAAATAGTCCTTTGTCGATGATATTTATGCTGTCATCCCCGCTCTTTTCGAAGGACAAGCTGGTTACAGCAAGTGATAAGTTATTAGCATTGCTTATTGAGAATAGCAAACTGCCTTTTAACTACAAGTGGGCTCTGTCATACGATGAGAACTCGGATAAGTACATCTTGGCTCTCGGAGTAGTTAGTCCTAGGGATATAAGAGAAGCATTATCTAATATAGGGTATGCACTGAACTACTTCTATTCCAAAGTAGGTGAATTCTTGAAAGCTAGTGTAAAGAACAAGTAGAGTATTTTTGCTAAGGTCTAAGCCTCTCTGGATCTCTAGGCAGTAGTCTTGCTTCTTTAATATTATCTAAGTTTAATAGTTTAGCGGTTATTCTCTCTAAGCCTAAGCCTGCACCACCATGTGGCGGCATACCGTATTTAAAGAATTCCGTATAAAACTTAAACCTCTCTACATCTAAGCCTTTTTCTCTTATTTGTCTCACGAGAACATCATATCTATGTTCACGCTGGCTACCGCTAGCTATCTCTAATCCACGAAACAGTATGTCAAAGCTTTTAGTAAGGTGGGGCTCTCCAGGTTTCCTCATAGTGTAGAAAGGTCTTGCGCTCCAAGGATACTCTGTTACAATTATTATATCACTGCCATACTCTTTCCTAGCATACTCGCCTAAGAGTTTCTCAGCCTCGGTACTTAATTCATCGTCTCCTGTAGCAATATTGTTCTCTCGCAGAATCCTTAATGCTTCATTAAATGTAATTACTAGTGGTCCTCCCCGTGGTATGTGTGGTTCCCAGTCTTCAAAGAACTCATTTATATGACTAGAATGCTTCTGTTTTATTTTCTCGAATACGTATAAGAGCATGTCGTAAGCTGTCTTGTATACTTCATCATAATCCTCGATAAACGCCATCTCAAAGTCGATGCTTTGGAACTCGCAGAGGTGGCGTGGTGATCTATGCGGCTCGGCTCTGAATGCTGGCCCTATCTCGAAAACTCTCTCTGCAGTGGTTAGCATCATTAGTTGCTTGTATAATTGAGGACTCTGTGCGAGATACGCTTCCTCACCAAAATATACTACAGGGAAGGTGTTAGCACCACCCTCTGTGGATTCCGCAACTATTTTCGGTGAAAAGATCTCTAGGAACCCGTTTTCTACAAAGTACTCACGAGCATATCTCGCTACAAGACTTGCAACTACAAGTATTTGTTTCCTAAGAGGATTACGTAGGTCTATAAACCGGTAGTCAAATCTCTTACTAATCTCTGTATCTCTCCTTAACGGGTCAATAGGTAGTATCTTAGCAGAGCTATTAATCACCTCCATGTTTTCAACTCTAACCTCTATGCCCCCTGGAGCCCTAGGATCGTATGCTACAACCCCTTCTACACCTATTACGCTCCATACATTTGTCTCCTTCATAGTATTCCATGCATTTTTCGCACTCTTCGGTACAACAACCTGTATCTCGCTGCTCCCATCAACTAATACTATAAAGATCTTATCTTTTAGCACGCGTTTGTGCTTTACCCATCCCTTCAAATACACCTTGCTACCTGCGGATAGTTTTTCATGAAAAACTCTTGATATGTGCTCACGCTTCATTTGTCTCATCCTCTTTCAGCATTTCCGCTATGAGTGTATACACTTCTCTGGGATCCGCTTTTCCTCTTGTTTTCTTTAAAACCAGGCCTACTAGATAATTTAATGCTTTTGCATTAGATTTAGCATCATTAACGGCTTTGGGGTTCTCTCCCATGACTTCTCTAATTATATTCTTAAGTATATCCCCACTAATGCGTCCTAGATAGCCCTTTTCCCGTGCCTTTTTCTCAGGGTCAACGCCTTTGAGAACTATGTCCCAGAATATGTCTTTAGCAGCAGCTATGCTTATTACTCCATCATCCATCATTTTCACGAGCTTAGCTAGATTAGTAGGCGTTAGCTTGTCCTCTCCTATAATTAGTTGATGTTTCTCAAGACAGCTTAGATAATCTGTAACTAGTATACTCGCTATTCTCCGTGGGTTATAGTGTATTTTCAATGTCTCCTCAAAGATATCCGCCAGCTTCTTATTAGAGACAAGTATAGAAACAGTATGCTCTGCTAGTTTATACATTTTTATAAAACGCTCATACTTCTCGTCGGGCAGTTCTGGTATAATACTCTTAGCAGATTCAATAAGCTCTCTTGTAACCAGTATTGGCGGTAAGTCGGGATCGGGGAAATAACGGTAATCTTCCTCATACTCTTTCTCTCTTAAAGGAAGTGTAACTCCTCTCAGAGAATCCCAGTGCCTTGTCTCTCTCTTTACAGTGCCACCACTCTTAATTATAGCTTCTTGCCTCTTTACTTCGTACTCTAATGCTTTTCTAACATCCTTTATAGAACCAATATTCTTTACCTCAACACGTTGATAGCCTGCTATACTTATGTTAGCGTCAACGCGCATCCACCCCTCCATCTTGGGGTCAGTTACCTCGAGATACTCTAATATCACTCTCAGTTTTTCTAGAAACAATTCTGCCTCGAGAGGACTATTTAGTTGTGGAAGTGTGACTATTTCTAATAATGGTATACCACTTCTATTGTAATCTATAAAGACATGCCTGCTCCTAGCTATCCCGCTCTCTTCGTAAACTAGTTTTCCCGGGTCTTCTTCTAAATGTATTCTCTCAATACCTATAGTCTTTTCTTCACCGTTGACTCTTATCTTGAGATACCCGTTAGTACCTAGAGGGGCTCCATAGCCATGGTATTGTGTTATCTGATAATTCTTGGGTAAATCGGGGTAGAAGTAGTGCTTTCTAGAGAAAATTATCTTATCCGGGATCTCGGCGTTAAGGGCTAGCGCGACGGCGAGTCCGTATTTTACAGCTTCTTTGTTAACAACTGGTAATGCTCCGGGCAGGCCAAGGCATACTGGGCATACATTTGTATTAGGTTTTTTTCCTCGATAATCTGTAGGACATGAACAGAACAACTTGGTCTTAGTACTAGTAATCTGTACGTGTACTTCTAGCCCTATAATAATGTTGTTTCTAGTCATACTCATATCTCAGCCACCCTGCTCTCAATACCTGTTATTTTGGAGAGTACTTCTGCTACTGCTATTAGATAGAAGTCGTCTAGGTATTTTCCGATAAGTTGAACTCCCACAGGTAGTTTTGCAGAGACGAAGCCTAGCGGCATATTTAGTGCTGGTAAGCCTGATAAGTTTGCTGGGACTGTCAGTATATCCATCATGTACAAACTCAGCGGATCAGTGAGTTTTTCACCTATTCTTGGCGGTGGTATTGGTGTCGTAGGGCAAACAAGTATATCGTGTTTTGCTAGAACATGTTCTATTTTATTCTTTATTAGTCTACGTACTTGGAGAGCCTTGATGTAGTACTTATCCTTATATCCTGCCATTAGTACATAAGCGCCTAGCAGCATGCGTCTTTTAACTTCTTTTCCAAAACCTGCGGATCTAGAAGATGCTATGGTGTTCTCCCAGCTATTTCCGGTTACTCTTTTCCCAACTATTATCCCCGAGTATCTTGCTAGATTACTTTGTGCCTCAGCCATTGCTATGACATAGTAAGCTGGTAAAGCGTATTTGAGTTCGGGAATACTTACCTCTTCTATGCCTGCAACTTCGCTTGATATCTTGTCAAGGAACTCGTAAAAGAGCTTTCTTACACTATTATCAATGCCTTCTTCGACGAATTCTCTTGCTATAGCTATTCTCAGCTTTTCTACTCTGATATCACTTGCAGTGTAGATTCTGGGTTTCGAGCTAATAGTTGTAGAGTCTAGTGGATCTTTGCCGCTTATGACGCTATAGAGTAGTCTAAGATCACTAGCACTTCTAGCTAAGGGGCCAATCTGTTCAAGGCTGTTAGCATATGCAATTAACCCTCTTCTACTAACAGTGCCATAAGAAGGCTTTAGTCCATAAGTATAAGTGTAAGAGGCGGGGCATCTTATCGACCCTCCTGTGTCGCTACCCAGCGCCAGTACAGCTATGTCTGCAGCAATCGCTGCTGCGCTTCCACCGCTGCTTCCCCCTGCAACATGTCTTGTGTTCCAGGGATTACGTGTAGCACCATATATGCTAAACTCTGTAGTACTCCCCATGCCAAACTCGTCCATGTTTGTATGGCCTATTAGTATACCATCCTCTCTCTTTATCCTTGATATAACAGTAGCATCGTATGGTGATACAAAGTCTTCCAGTATACGTGAAGAAGCCGTAGCTTTAAGCCCCCTGATTAAAATATTATCTTTTACAGCTATAGGGACTCCGGCAAGAACCCCTATTTCTTCGCCTTTCTTAATTTTCTCATCTATCCTCCTTGCGGTGCTAAGTGCTAGATCCCTATACACTCTCACATATGCATTTATAGTATTATTTACCCGCTCTATCTTTTCCAAATAATGCTCTACAATTTCTTCAGCAGTAAAATCACCATTTCTTAAACCTTCTACAATCATAGTCACAGAAGAATACTGATACTTCCTAGGCAACCTTCACGTCCCCCGCCAGGGAGCTACAACATAGCCGTCTTTGATCGGCTTGTTTAGTAAGCGGATATCTTCCTCCCTCATGGTTTCTCCTTGCTCATCGTCTCTTAGTACACCAGTATCCTCTAACGGGTGGTAAAGAGGATCAATATTGCTTGTATCTACGTTTTCAAGAGCCTCAAACCACTCAATAATCTTATTTAGAGAATTAAGCATCTCTTGCAACTCGTCTTCTCCTAGATCGATAAGAGTCATTCTGGCGAGTTTTCCTACTAAGTCTCTATCTATTACGTCTCTCCTGATTTTATCCAACTTTTCCGCCTCTTCCAGTGTTCTCCTGACGACCTACTATCAAATTAGTGTTATGATGTAAATATTTTTAGCAAACACTGGTTATTACAGCGTGTGGGGCATGTAGATATGCGTATAAAGAGAATAGAAGTATGCTCAATACGCATACCATACCAGAGGGTATTCAAGATAGCCACGGCTACATATACCGATCAACCATTTGTTATCGTAAAAATAGAAACAAATGATGGCATCATAGGCTATGGTGAGGCCTGTCCAGCTCACGAGTTTACAGGTGAGACAGCGAGCACTGTAGCAGCTGTGATAAAAGAACTTATAGGCCCGAGAATCATAGGCATGGATCCATTCGATATAGAAAAATTCTTTGCAAACCTCCCTGATGTAGCAGGGGCTCCTGGCGCAAAAGCAGCTATCGATATAGCTATGCATGACCTAATGGGTAAGATTACCGGTAAGCCTCTTCACAAGCTAATAGGTGGGAGGACCCGCGACCACTTCCCGGTAACAGGCGGCGCCACACTAGCTACAATAGAGGAGACTCTAGATAAGGTTAGGAAAGATATTGAGAAGAAGATACAAGTGCTTAAAATAAAAGTAGGTGAAGATCCTTATCGTGATGCAGAGAAGATAAAACGTATCAGAGAAGTTGTTGGAGATAAACCCTTCATAAGAGTAGATGCTAACCAGGGGTGGATAAAGCCTTCTAGAGCTATACGAGCTCTCAAGCTCATGGAGAGATACGATATACAGTTGGCAGAACAACCTATCCTAGCATGGGATCTAGATGGTCTTGCAGAAATACGTAGAAAGGTTGATATACCAATAATGGTTGACGAGAGTGTTCACACTCCTCAAGATGTAGTAAGGGTTGTTGAGAAGAGGGCTGCCGATATAATAAATATAAAGCTCATGAAAACAGGCGGCATACACAATGCTCTAAAAGTGGCAGCTATAGCTGAAGCATCGGGCCTAGAAGCGTACATTGGCAGTATGGGAGAAACCATGATAGGCAGAGCGGCTAATTTACACCTAGCAATAGCGCTTGACATTATAAAGTATGGCGATATAGGAGCAGAGCACGAAGAATGGGGTCTGGCTGACGACGTTGGCACAGGAATGAAAGAAGAGATAATTAATAATGTTAGAAGCATAAGAGCGCCTGATAAACCCGGTCTAGGGGTAGAAGTCTTGGAAGATAAGCTGAAAAGATACTTAGTGGAGGAATTCATGATAAAATAGAAGAGCTACTACGGACACTTTGTAATGCCTGCTGCATAAAGACAGTCACTACATGAGGGATTACTGCCAAGACAATCATTTTCGGTATCTCTTAAAAAAGGACAACCATTGTATGCGAAAGGACATTCCCCACACCATGGATTATTATTTTTAAATGATCGAAGCCTATGCCATAGTCTGCTTAACCCGTTATCTTCTAGCAATCTGGTGATTACATGTTTATCTGTTACTGAGCCCAAATGGTATTCTTTAACTAGCCTCTGGTGGCTCTCAAAGTATTCAGAGTGAGTATACATTAGTCTTTGACAAGGCGTAATTACCCCATTCCACCTTATTACTATTCCATGGAATTCTTCAAAAGGACACCGTATAGAATTAGCAATAGGCCATTGCCTTGGCAACTCTACTTCGATGTTTTTCTCTCTAGCAATCTCTAGTGTCTTGTTAAAAACTCTATTTGTATAAAATGCCGTCTTGATTTTCTCTATTTCTCTCAGATAACCTTCTACATTTAGCGAGACATTCCGGCTATCTGCTTTTCTCAGCATCCTCAAGTATGTTTTCATATAGCTTATAAGCTTAGGATCGTCAACACCGTAAACTAGCGAAAAAGTTCTGGTGGCTAGATAATAGTTTAATTCTTCCAACTCCTTAAAATCCAAGCTGGTCAGTATCTCTATTATTTCGCCGGGGACTATAGTATAGAGAGTTTCTGATAAAAGGCTCTTCACGTAAGGTATGAGGTTAGATACTTGTATTTTATCTATTCCTAGCTCAGCGGCTTTGCTGATAAGAACAGGTAGCTCATCAATATTGTTTTTCATAGCTAAGAAAGATACTCCTAGCTTAAGATCGCTCTGCTCCTTATACTTACTAAGAACTCTCAGTATACTTATTATGTTGCCTGATGGGCCAGGTGTACGTATTCTCTTCAGTTTTTCCTCATCTAGCGAATCTAATGATACATATATTGTATCAAATAGCTCTGCCAAAGTTCTTATATTATTATCTTTCAATAGAGACAAATTTGTCGTGAACGATAATAGTACTTCTGGAAACCGCTTTCTTATCACTTTAATATACTCCAGAGCTTGTGGATGGACAAGTGTTTCTCCCATACCTGTTAAATCTACGTGATCGACTGTACCTAATTGTTCTAAGAAATCTAATGCTCGATCCAAAGTTTCTTTTTTCATATAGCCTATTTCTGCGTTCCACGCCCTCCGTATACACATTATGCAGTTTAGATTACAAGCATTAGTTATCTCTACGTATACCTTTTTGATTACTGGTTTTTTCGAAATATTCATTGAATAATTTCTCCTCTCTATAATCTTCTACCCGCCGCCAGCTGGCGGGAATATCGCTACGACATCGCCGTCATTGAGCTCTGTGTCTAAGCCTTCCTTATAATATGGTTCAAGACCATTGATGAAAATTATTACTCCTCTCCTCAAAACATCTTTCTCTGTGTCGTAGAGTGCTTCTAGTAGTTCTTTCCCGTATATTTCTCCTAGTTTTAACAATAGTTCTCTCAGCGTTTTGGGAGATGAAACCTTTACTTCGAATTGCCCTGTCTTCTCTTTTAGTGTTGCATAAAAACGTACTGTAACACTAACCACTTTCGTTTAATCCCCAATACGTCTTTATGGTCTTCAATTAACTGATAGAAAACTTTGTTTAAAAAAGGTTTTTGGTTTGAGGAAATATGTGTTAATCTACGGGTATGCCTAGTTCCTTTAATTTTTCTGGGGTTGGTTTCCCGTCTTTCCATCCTCTAAGCTTGTAATATTCGTCAAGCATCTTATCTAGCTCGACCACGTGTCCCTTAGAAGGTCCTTCGGGCATTGGTTCTTCTAGGAGTCTTCTTGGTAATGTATCGTCTTTTCTTGATAATCCAAGGAATCTAGTCATAATGTATCTTTCTAGATTATAAATACGCTCGCCTATTACCAGTATGTCATTCTCTGTTAGCTCCCAGCCTGTGATCGGTGTCAAGAGTTTTGCGAAGTCTGCTGGACCCAGCTCGAATGTTACAAATAGGCATGCTACTGTGGAGTTTACTGTTGATGTGAAGTCTTGGAAGAGCTTTACCCACTTTGCTTTACCCTCTGGTGTGAATCTATCTATTTTCTCTGGTAGACCTAAGACCTCTGGTGATATTGTGTAACCAGTGACGTGGCATCCTCCACGATTAGCTGTAGCATAGTTTAGTCCTATACCCTTTGCTCCTCTAGGATCATATGCTGGTAGTTCTAATTTCTTGACGCTCATTGATACTTCCGGCATACCATATTTGGCTCCTAGTCTGTAGCTCCCCTCAGCAAGATCATTGCCTATACCTATTCTATATGCTATTCTATAGACCATGTCAACAACTGCGGAGGCGTTGCCGAACCTCAAGTCTATTCCATCAAGCTTCTCTTCGGGTATCTTTCCTTTCTCAACCAGCTCCATAGCGGCGGCAATGGTAGCTCCTAGTGATATTGTGTCTAGCCCGAATTCGTCAGCGAGATGGTTGGCTTTTACAATAGCATCTAGCTCTTTAAGGAATGTTGAGGCGCCTAGTGCCCAAATACTCTCATACTCTGGTCCTTCAGAGTATGTAACCTTATACGGGCCAGTCTCTACTCTTGTCGCCCTAGCACATGCTATTGTACAACCCCAGCATGCATGGTTCTTTACAAGATACTTCTCGGCTAGAGTCTCTCCGCTTATATCCTTGCCGTAGGGATGTACGCCTGTCTGGAAGTTCTTTGTTGGGAACATGCCAGCCTCATTAATTATGTTAACTAGTACGGCTGTACCATACTTTGGTAGGCCTGACCCGGTAACAGGGTTCTTTCTCAAGCGCTGTATCATCTCGTATGCCACTGTCCTAAGCTCATCGGGTTTCTCTACGGGTATCTTCTGTGTACCGTATACTGCTATTGCTTTTAGCTTCTTAGAACCCATTACAGCTCCTACACCGGTTCTGCCAGCTGCTCTGTGCTCGTCATTCATTATTGCTGCAAACCTGACCTTGTTCTCGCCTGCGGGCCCTATGGTTAGTACTTTCGCGTCTTTGTTATATACCTCCTCTTTTATAGCTCTTGTAGCCTCGAATACTGTTCGTCCCCATAGGTGAGTCGCGTCTCTAAATTCCACTTTACCATCATCTATCCATAGATACACAGGCTTCTCAGCAGCACCTTTTACCACAATGATGTCGAAGCCAGCGTATTTGAGATAGGGTCCCCAGAAGCCGCCAGAATTTGCTGATGCAACGCTTCCCGTAAGCGGGCTCTTGAGAGCCATGACGTGATATCGACCGCTTGAAGGGAATAGTGTGCCTGTGGCTGGACCTGTAGCAATTACTAGCAGGTTATCCGGGTGGAAGGCGTCAAGATCTAGTAATGAACCATGTTTTTGCTCTAATTTGCGTGCCCACTCATATATGAGCCATAGGGCGTATCCTTTTCCTCCTAGATACTTCTTAGCCGTGTCCATGCATAGTTCTTTTATATAATATTTCTCTTTATCAAGATCGACTTCTAGAATTCGACCCATATAGCCATGTGGCATTATAAGAACACCCTATTATAACTCCGGCTTAACAATTTTATTGAACTGATAATTAAAATTTACCATAATTATTCGATATGAACTACCAGTAATATCG